>CAZROY010000068.1:0-7687 GCA_964601885.1 uncultured Sulfurovum sp.
TTGCTACTCCTCTATTTACTATATGATGGAAACCTGCCATATTTAGCCTTGGTCTTCTTGCCATTACTTTGTCCTTGTTTTTGGGTTTGGTATTTTAACAATTCTTTTCTTAAAAGTTTATTTTCATCACCTGACCCTAAAGTTTGACCCTAAAGTTCCACTATCTATCCAACTCATCCATAATAAAATCGGCAATTTTTAAGGCAATTAAGTCTAATCTTGGCTCTAACCACTCTATCTGTCTATTACAACTTATCTCCCCTAACTCTAAAACTAAAAACCCCTTTTCACTATTCACTCTATAAAATCCATAATAATCCGCAAGATTTTTGGTAAAGTTGTCTCTATGCCACTTAAAAGGAAAATATCCTCTATAGATGCTTTTCCATCTTAAAGCCGTTCTTCTCGCCTTCGGGTGACCTCTCTCATATCCTATAGATGCACCCGTTGAACATGGTTTTGCGGAACCGTCAAAATGAATTGCTATAGCAATCCGTGCATTAGTTATCGGTATATCAGCTCCCACTCTTACTACATCTATATTGTGTTTTTTTAATTCCTTTTCCACCTCTTTAGCAACAAATATGTTCCAATCTACCTCTCTATATTTACCATTAACTGAACCGGTATTTCCAAAAGTTCGTCCAGCATGTCCTGCTTGAATTAATACAGTTGTATTTATCGGTCTATTATTAAAAATACTTATAACCAATATTAAAAATAGTCCACTAATTAAAAGACCGAATAGTTGTCGTATTGTCATTTCTCCCCCTATTTATATATTAAATAGTTCTCTCTAATCTTTTTAAATTCATCTAAACCTTTCTGCCAACTTCGCTTAATCTCAGCTGGTTTCATTCCTGCAATTATCTGCTTTCTAAGCTTATCACTTCCTGCTAACTTATCAAAAAATCCATTTTTTAGAAAAAATCTCTTTTTATTTGGATAGTTTTTATAAGCATCTATTAAATAGTCGAGATTTATACCCTTATTTAAGTTAATATAGGTTGAACGCAAATCAACACCATAACAGATTTTACCTTGAAATTTAGGATATTTTGCTCCCTCCATTGGTTGAGGAATAAAACTAAAATCTCTCTTTTTATATAATGGATTACCATAAATTTGAAACTGCATATCTGTTCCTCGTCCAACAGAAAATACCGTTCCTTCAAAAAGGGCTAAAGATGGATATAGATATATAGATAACTCATTTGGTAGATTTGGCGAAGGCTTTATTGGAAGATAATAAAATGTGTGATGAGTATAATTTCTGATAGGTACAACCTTTAAGTCAGACTTTAGATTACCTTTTAACCACCCCTCACCATTTATCATTAGTGCATACTCACCTATTGTCATACCATAAAGAATAGGTACAGGGTGAATTCCTACAAATGATTTATATTTAAAGTTTAAAATCTCGCCATCAATCCTTTCACCATTTGGATTTGGTCTATCTAATACAATTAAAGGAATATGATATTGTGCAGTTGCCTCCATAACATAGTGCAGAGTAGATAGATATGTATAAAATCTAACTCCCACATCTTGAATATCAAAGACAACTATATCTACATCTTCTAAATCTCTTTTTGTCGGTTTTTTATGTTTACCATATAAAGATATTATGGGAAGACCTGTATTTTTGTCTTTACTATTTTTAATCCTCTCCCCTGCATCAGCACTACCCCTAAATCCATGTTCTGGAGCAAATATCTTTATAATATTAATCTTTTTTCTTAATAGAATGTCAATAAGATGTTCACCATCAACTAGAGATGATTGATTAACAACAACAGCTACTCTTTTAGATTGTAGTAGTGGAATATACTCATTGAAATTTTTTGCACCAACCTCTATATCTGCTCTTAATATTCCAAAAAAAAGTAGAAAAAATATAATAAGCTTTTTCATTATACTGCCTGAATGCTACTGCGAGTTAGCATTCCCTCCATACTTAAATAACTATTTAAAGCACTGATATATGCTCTTGCAGTTGCCAACATTGTATCAATATTTAATCCATGTCCAATAATAGCCGGTTCATTCTCATTAAATTTAACCTTTACAGTCACATTTGCTAAAGCATCTTTGCCTTTACTAACTGATGTTACTTTATAATCCATAAGTGTTCCCTCATATCCCGAAATTCTGTCGATTGTTTTAAATATAGCATCAACCGTACCCTCTCCTATACTTGCATCAATCATCTCTTTATTATCTCTTTTAATTGTAATGGTAGAGCTTGGAATGCCACTACTACAGTTCATAATCTGAAGAGATACCAAATCATAAACTTGAATAGATTTTGTCATCTCATTCGTAACTATTGCCCTTAGGTCATCATCATAAATATCTTTTTTCTTGTCTGCTAAGATTTTAAATCTCTCAAAAGAACTATTTAATGCCCTCTCTTCTAAATTAAACCCTAACTTTGCCAATTTATTTTTAAAAGCTGCCCTTCCTGAGTGTTTTCCAAGTATTAAAGTATCATTTATATCCAATCCTATATCAGCTGGTGTTATAATCTCATAGGTTGCTCTATTTTTTAACATTCCATCTTGATGAATTCCACTCTCATGTGCAAAAGCATTTTTACCAACTATAGCTTTATTTGGTTGAGGCTCAATCCCTGTAATATTGGCTATAAGGCGACTTGTTGGATATATCTCTTTTGTATTTATATTGGTTTTAAAGTTAGGAAATATGTCTTTTCTAGTTTTTAATATCATTACAATCTCCTCTAAAGACGCATTTCCTGCCCTCTCACCCAATCCATTAATAGTACACTCAATCTGTCTAGCACCATTTAAAATTGCCTCTAATGAGTTGGCAACCCCTAAACCTAAATCATTATGGTTATGAACCGAAATTATAGCCCTATCTTTAATATGTTGACTCATCTCCTTAATCATCTCTCCAATTTCACTAGGCATTCTAAAACCTACTGTATCTGGAAGATTAATTGTAGTTGCACCTGCATCTATTACAGCATCACTTATCTCTTTTAAAAAAACAATATCACTTCGCCCTGCATCTTCACAACTAAACTCAATATCATCTACAAACTCTTTTGCATATAAAACAGAGTTAACTGCTCGTTTTATCACCTCATCAGGACTCATTTTAAGCTTATGTTCCATGTGTATTGAACTTGTCGCTATAAATGTGTGAATTCTTTTCCGTTTTGCTTTAGATACTGCATCACCTGCTACTTTTATATCTTTATCTATTGCTCTTGCCAATGAACATACAGTTGAATTTGTTACTCTATCTGCAATTTTCGCTATAGCATCAAAATCACCCGGACTTGCCACTGCAAATCCGGCCTCTATAATATCAACACCTAACTTCTCTAATTGAATGGCTATTTGTATCTTCTCTTCTGTATTCATAGAAGCACCGGGACTCTGCTCTCCATCTCTTAGTGTTGTGTCAAATATTTTAATAGTATCTTGTATCATTATTTTTTCCTCATATATATATGAAACGACTCATATAAACAAATTATCTAATTTTATCTAAAATATAGTTATAAACTAAATTAGAGTAATTGTAATGTGAAATTGTGGTATTACAGTGATAGATGGGATAGAAGAGAGTTATCTTATTACTAAAGACTATTGGGATTTCTGCCAAGAGTTATTAAAATAATAAAAGTAAAATATTTTTAAGATACAATACGGATAATATTAAATATAGGAAAGTATATGTATCTATTCACAAGTGAGGTTGTAAGTGCAGGACACCCAGATAAGTGTGCTGATATTATTGCAGATAGTATTGTTGATAAGTTGCTTATTGGCGACAGTAAATCAAGAGTGGCATCAGAGGTCTTTGTCGCTGGAAAACATGTAATTATTGGTGGAGAGGTCACATCAAAAACCAATTTAACAATAGAAGATTATAAACAAATTGTCCATGATGCACTTGTAAAGATAGGTTATAATGGAAATCCCTATTTTACAAGAGAGGAGTGTTTACACCCAGAAGATATTCAAGTGCAGGTTTTATTAAATTCGCAATCAACCGATATTAATCAAGGTGTTGACAGAGAAGATGGAGAGATGGGAGCTGGTGACCAAGGTATTATGTTTGGATATGCAAATATAGAGACACCAAACTATATGCCAAGTGCCATTACCTATGCTAGAGCCATTATGGAAAGAGTTTATAGTTTTGCCAAAAATAATCCCTCTAAATTGGGTATTGATATAAAAACACAAGTTACCATAGATTATGGTACAAAAGAGAATTTTGAAAAGTGTAAACCTCAAAAAATTCATACTATAGTGGTATCTGCCCCATCTGTTGCAGGAATTAGTATAGATAAAGTAAGAGAGCTTATTGGAGAGTTAATTGAAGATAGTAATCTACCAAAAGAGCTTTATAATAGAGAAGATTGTATTATTCATATTAATCCAACAGGAAAATATGTATCTCACTCACCTCTTCACGATTCTGGTTTAACGGGTAGAAAGCTTATAGTTGATAGTTTTGGAGGATATGCACCTATTGGTGGTGGAGCCCAAAGTTCAAAAGATTATACTAAGGTTGACCGCTCAGGACTCTATGCTAGTAGATATATAGCCAAACATATAGTAGCATCAGGTTTAGCTAAAAAGTGTGTAGTTCAAATCTCTTATGCTATTGGAGTAGCTAAACCAACCTCTATAGCAGTTGATACCTATGGCACGGTAATTGATGGATTAAATGATGATATACTCTCCTCTTTTGTGATGGAGAATTTTCCACTAACTCCAGATTGGATTACTAAAAAGTTCAATTTGGATAAACCCTCTAAAGATACATTTTTCTATGCAGATATAGCATCAAGAGGACAAGTGGGGCAGAGTGATTATCCATGGGAGCAGTTAGATAGTTTAGAGTTATTTCAAACCCTTATAAAGGAGAGAGGTGTTTAACGGTAAAAATATATTAATAACAGGTGGAACAGGCAGTTTTGGTAGAAAATATACTGAAATTATCTTAAAAAAATATAGACCAAATAAGATAATAATCTATAGTAGAGATGAGTTAAAGCAGTATGAGATGGCTCAAGAGTTTACCAATAGCTGTATGAGGTACTTTATTGGTGATGTACGAGATGAGGCTAGATTAAAAGAGGCAACAGATGGAGTTGATTTTATAATTCATGCAGCTGCCCTTAAACATGTACCAGTAGCAGAGTATAACCCTATGGAGTGTATTAAGACCAATATCAATGGGGCAGAGAATGTTATTAAAGCCTCTTTAGCAAATGGTGTAAAGAGGGTTATAGCTCTCTCAACTGATAAAGCAGCAAACCCTGTTAATCTATATGGAGCTACAAAACTAGCAAGTGATAAACTATTTGTGGCCGCCAATAATATGGTTGGCTTAAGAGATACAAAGTTTTCAGTTGTAAGATATGGCAATGTCATAGGGAGTAGAGGCTCGGTTATCCCATTTTTTCAAAAACTAATATCAAATGGAGCTACAGAGTTACCAATTACAGATAAAAAGATGACTCGATTTTTAATAACTCTTGAAGATGGTGTCAATTTTGTTTTAAAAAATTTTGAACGAATGTATGGAGGAGAGATATTTGTTCCTAAAATTCCATCTATCTATATAACGGAGTTGGCCAAAGCATTAGCACCCAATCTTCCACATAAAATTATAGGTATAAGACCCGGAGAGAAACTCCATGAGATAATGTGTCCTGCTGATGATAGCCATTTAACACTAGAGTTTAATGACCATTTTGTGATTAAACCGACTATTCAGTTTACCAATATGTCAGATTTTACTATTAATAGATTGGGTGAGAGGGGTAAACCTGTACCACAAGGATTTGAGTATAACTCAGGCAACAATACTCAATGGTTAACACAAGAAGAGTTTTTAAAGATGATTAAGGATTTATAGATGAATTTTATCCCTTATGGAAAACAGTCTATTAATCAGAGTGATATAGATGCAGTAGTAGAAGTATTACACTCAGATTATTTGACTACAGGCTCAAAAATAGGGGAGTTTGAAGATGCTATTGCCTCCTATTGTGGAGCTAAATATTGTGTAGCCGTTGCAAATGGTACTGGAGCTTTACATCTAGCCTCTTTGGCACTATTAAAAGAGGGGGATATGGTATTAACCACTCCAAACTCATTTTTAGCAACCTCAAACTCTATTCTATATGCTAAAGCAGAGCCGATATTTGTAGATATTACTGAAGATGGAAATATAGACCTAAATTTATGTGAAAATTACCTAACTAAAAGTAGTTTTATAAAAGCTATCTATGGAGTATCTTTTAGTGGAAATATGTTAAATCAAGAGAAACTTGGGTATCTAAAAGAGAAATATAATATTATTATATTAGAGGACAATGCTCACGCTATTGGGGCAGAATATAATGGAATAAAAGCGGGAAGCTGTATAAATAGTGATCTCTCTATATTCTCTTTTCACCCTGTAAAACATCTAACTACTGGTGAGGGTGGGGCAGTTACTACAAACTCAAAAGAGATTTATAAAAAACTCCTTATGCTCAGAAATCATGGAATGGTTAAGAGTCAAACCATGAAGCCTTGGGAGTACGAGATGAGAGAGCTTGGATTTAATTACCGCATTACTGATATTCAGTCCGCTTTAGGAATTAGTCAACTCAAGAGATTAGATAGCTTTATAAAAAAGAGAGTGGAGATAGCCAAAAGGTATGATGAGGTCTTTAAAGATACCTTAGTTAAACCACTCTATCTCTATAATGGTAAATCCTCCTACCACTTATATGTTGTAAGGGTTGATTTCACACAACTTAATATCTCAAAAGAGCAACTATTTATTAAGATGAGAGAAAAAAATATAGGTTTACAACTTCACTACATTCCTATAAATAGACAACCATTTTATAGAGATTTAGGCTATGGAGATGAATACACTCCAAATATGGATAGATACTATCAGGAGTCTTTCTCACTACCAATATATTTCAATTTAAGTAGCAGTGAGCAGGAGTATATAATAGAGAGCCTATTTGAGGTTTTAAATGGATAGAGCCATCGCAATAATTCCAGCAAGAGGTGGAAGTAAAAGGATAC
The DNA here is from genome assembly GCA_964601885.1 of uncultured Sulfurovum sp. Classification (GTDB taxonomy): domain Bacteria; phylum Campylobacterota; class Campylobacteria; order Campylobacterales; family Sulfurovaceae; genus UBA1140. The sequence continues at coordinate 7,086 of CAZROY010000068.1, forward strand.
CTAAAAAAAATATAAAAGATTTTTATGGAAAACCGCTTATTGCATACTCTATTGAAACAGCACTAAACTCAAATCTCTTTGAGAAGGTAATAGTATCAACAGATAGCAAAGAGATAGCCTCTATATCTCAAAAATATGGTGCAGAGATTTATATGCGACCAAAAGAGTTAGCAGATGATTATACCCCTACCCAACTTGTTATAGATAATCTTTTAGAGAATATAGGGGAGAGATTTAATTACTCTTGTACCATATATGCCACTGCCCCACTTTTAGAGCCTAAATATCTAATAGAGGGGTTTGAAAAGCTTAAAAATAGCAGTGCCATTAATGCCTTTAGTGCAACCTCTATGCCATTTCCAATCCAGAGAACTTTTAAAATAGATAAAAATGGAAGATGTCAGATGTTTACTCCAGAGTTCTATAGTGCTAGAAGTCAAGATTTAGAGAAAGCCTATCAAGATGCAGGGCAGTTCTATTGGAGAAAATTGGATAAGAAATCAGATAAAATAATGTTTGCAGAGGACTCCATTCCTATTATTTTACCTCGTTATCTAGTACAAGATATAGATACTCTTGAAGATTGGCAAAGAGCAGAGATT
>CAZROY010000069.1:0-2674 GCA_964601885.1 uncultured Sulfurovum sp.
TCTATATCAACTCATAAGAAAAGTATACTAAAGCTTTGTAAGAAAAAAATCAGATAAAAGTTAGAAAAAAGTTAGAATGCTATTTTTTATGGGGTAAAGTAATTTTAAAAATAGCCCCATTATCATTATGGGCTGTAATTCTTCCTTTAAAATCATCAATTATACTTTTTGCAATATAGAGACCAAAACCTCCATTCCCTCCATTTTTAGTAGTAACAATATTTTTAAATATTTTATTGAGTATATCTTCTGGTATGCCACTACCATTATCTCTGACAACTATACTATAATAGGAGTTCTCTTTTATCAGCCCCATAGTGATTATTCTCTTTTTAGAATTAAGAGTGGATAAAGCAGTAACTGCATTTTCAAGAAGTATGGTTATCACCATATCCAAATCACCCTTATTTCCATAGTAGTCATATCCAAGTTTTTCCTCATATTCTATATTTATATTATTTTTTTTAAAGTTTTTTTCCATAAAAAAAATAGAGGTTTTAATAACATCATTCAAATTAAATTCAGACTTTAATGAATAGAGATAGTTATCTATTTTTTTCGACAGGGTTGTAACCTCTGTTATAATAATATTGAGTCTATTTTCTATCATTTTATCTTTTAAATTCTTCTCTTCTATACTATCCATGATTTCATAGGAAGTAGTTACAATGCCTTGAAGTGGATTTTTTAGGAAGTGAGAAACTACTCCAAATCTTCTTTCTATTTCTCTATTTTTAATCTCTATTTTTTTATTTTCACGTATTCTCTTTTTTTCACTACTATCTCTATCAGAGAATACTTTAAGAAGAAGAGTAATAATAACAGTCATAAGTATAATCTCTAGGAGAGTAACATTCCCATCTTTTTTTAAAGAGTTGTTTATTTGAATATCATAATTATAATTATATTTATTTCCTATTATTTCATCTGCCTTTAAAGAATTATTTTTATCTTTATCAGCAGAGAGTTTAAAAGGGAAGAAAATTATAAAAATAGAGAAAAAAAAGATTTTCAACATTGCAATTTATATCCCTCTTTGGAAATATTTTTAATGAAATTTTTATTGAGTTTATTCTTTCCTAATTTCTTTTGTAGAACATGAACCAACGCTTTTAGTGCTATCCCTTCATGATAAAACTCATCGTCTATTGTCTCATAATGGATAAGTTGATTTTTAGATTTACAAAGTAGATTTAAAAGTCTATTTTCACTATGTGTGAGTTGTATCTCTATATCATTTTTTATAATTTTTAAATTATTAGGGTCATAAGTAATAGTATCAGATAGTATTATATGTTTATTTGCTATCTTCTCCTTTTCTTCTTTCTCTCTCTCCAATAATATTTTATCCATTCTATCAAGCTTATCGGTTAGCTCCATTCTTGAAAATACCTTTACCAAATAGCCTTCTAAATGTAAGTCCATAGCTCTTAGTAAATAATCTTCTTTTTTATATGCTGTGGTCACAAGAATTGGCGTATATTTATCATTTTTACGAATCAGTTTAATCATCTCTAACCCATCCATACTGTTAGGAGTATCAATATAAATATCTGTGATAATTATATCAATTTCATTATCCTCATATAGATTCAAAGCATCTTCACAATTGTCTACAGCTATTACTCTTAGGTATTCCTTTCTTAAAAATTTAACTGTTCCTTCACGAATATTATCATCATCTTCAACATATAAAATTGTTCTATCTTTCATGGCATACAATCTCCTTTTAATGATGATAGTTTAACCTATCCCTTCAATTTTATCTATATAAACTCGAACCAATTTATACTCTTTATTCATCATTAAAACCTCATCCCATATATTATCAATAGCCATATGAAATGCTTTCATTTTCATATTGCCTAACTTAATGTGAATAACTCTAGGTGGTGGACTATTCAAAAGTACAAGGTCGGAAAAATCGGCATCTTTTGTCACTATGGTTAAATTATTCTCTTTTGCATGGTTCCAAATCTTACTATCTTTCATATTTGGGTCAATATCTATAACATGCTCATACGATTCATCTTTCCATAAAGAAAAATAATATGGTAAATTTGCATCAATAATATATTTAGTCATATCTTATGCTATCTTTTGGAGTGAATATTTTTGTCCCATAAGTTGTGAGGCAAAAGCTAAACAAGTTTGTATATCTTCTTGAGTAAGTGTAGGATATTGTTTAAGTATCTCTTTATTACTCTCTCCTGCACTTAAAAACTCTAATATAGTTTGAACGGTAATTCTTTGTCCTCTAATTGTTGGTTTTCCATTACAAATATCTGCATCTATGGTTATATTTCCATTAAAATATGATAGTTTTTCTGTTTGCATTCTAACTCCTTCATATTGAATTTTCCATATAGTATAACATATTAATTAAAAAATTACCCTCTCTGATTCCCTGCGAAGAGAGGGGGGTCAGACCCCATTCTAACTCGCTCCACATCAATTATATCTCTCAATTTTCTGACTCGTTTCACAGATTCAGATTATCCACTATTTTAGTAATATAATCTCTTCTATGGTTAAACCTGTTTTGAGAGAGATAGTCTCAATATCCAATACATCTAATAGACTTTTGGCTATCTCTATCTTAGCACTTTTCTTCCCTTCTTCTAATCCCTTTTCTAATCCCTTTTTCTCTGCCGTATACAAAAGTGACTCTTTA
>CAZROY010000070.1:0-26352 GCA_964601885.1 uncultured Sulfurovum sp.
AGTCGGACTTGTACCACTTGCACTATCAGGAGTTAATATTAAATCTCTATTGGTAGGGGCAAATAAAATTAATATAGCTTTCTTCAATAAAAAAAGAATTTACTCACAGCTAATAGATAAGGCGATATTTTATGCTTCAAATCATGAAAGATATAGAATAAACTGCATTTTTGCATATTTAGAGAGTTTAAAATATTTTACAGAGTGGTTTGTGCAACTTTGGGGCGAGAGTTTGGGGAAAAAGCAGAGACATTCAGCTTGTAATGTTGGTTTAACCCCTATTGGGCTTATTGGACCCAAAGACCAACACTCCTTTTTACAGCTTATTATGGAGGGAAAAAGAGATAAGAGTGTAACTTTTATCAAAATAAAAGATTTTAAATCCAATTTAAAAGTTCCTAATATAAAACTATCCAATCTGGAGGCTTTAGATATAGTGAATAATATACCATTTTCTAAATTAATAAATATGCAATGTAATTCTGTAAAAGAGGCTCTTTTAGCTCTAAAGGAGATACCAATAGATGAGATAGTTATATCCAAAGTTGATGCTAAAAGCATTGGAGAGTTAATCTACTACTACGAACTTTTAACCTCACTTATAGGGGAACTTTTAGATATTAATACCTATAATCAAGATGGTGTAGAAGCTGGAAAAACTATTTTAAAAGGTAAGTTAATGAAATATTAATGTGTGATTAATCATTTTACTATAGAATTCCAAAAATTTTTTAAAAAGGTATTATATGCAACAGATAGATGTCAACTCTCCTGAGTTTCAAGCAGAATTAGAGAATACATGGCGTTTTGTAGAAAAAGTAAATAAACGATTTGGGTTTGTCCAACATCCACAAGATGATGTAAATGAGGGTGTAGCAATGGGACTTGCTAGAAATAAACTCATCTATGGTAAGAGATACTGTCCATGTTTTATGGTAATAGGTAAGACTAAAGAGGAGCAAAAAAAGGCTGATAATAGAATTTGTCCTTGTAAACCCGCTTTAGAGAAAGAGATACCAGAAGATGGGAAATGCCATTGTGGGATTTTCTGTACTCCAGAGTTTGCTGAAGCTGAAAGAAAAATTCATGAAATAGAGGAGATAGTTCATCAACACTCAAGAGGCTTAACTCTTGATGAGGCTAAGACCCTTTTAACTAAAGAGCAGTTAAATGGAGATGAGTTAGAAGCTCTACTTGAGGCTAGAGAATTAAAGATGGTAGATTTTATTCTCATGGATGTTAGGGAAATTATGGAGTTTAGAATGGGTCATATTGTGGGTACTGATGTTTTGGTTCCAACCTCTCAATTTTACTCTCAAATAGAACAACATAATGATAAAAAAGATAAAGTGGTTATTCTATATTGTCATACGGGAAGTAGAAGCTATCAGGTGCAGTATGCAATGAAATCGCTTGGATTTAAATATGTTGGCAATTTACAATATGGAATTATAAGCTATAATGGAGATATTCAACGAGGTTAGAATAGAAGCCAAGAGAATAACCCTCTTGGTTTAAAAATTAAATACTTTTTTTATTATCTTCATGTAGTGGTGGAAATTTTAATTTTGCTCCACCAATTAAATGAAAGTGCAGATGTCTAATCTCTTGTCCTCCATCTTCTCCATTATTTGTTATAAGTCTATAGCCACTTTTATCTACTCCTAAAATTTTAGCTACCTCTTGTATAAATGGGGTCATTTTCCCCATAATATCTGCGGGGGTATCTTGAAAACACTCGATATGTTTCTTAGAAACAATTAAAATATGTATAGGTGCTACTGGATATAGGTCATGAAAAGCCATAAACTCATCATTCTCTAACACTTTATTACTTGGAATTTCTCTATTTACTATTTTACAAAAAATACACATCAATAATCCTTACCGAAAAAATATTGAGAGATTATATCACATTCCATCTCACTATTTAGTATATTTTGGATAAAATCTCACAAAATATAAGATAATTGAATAGAGGTTATTTTGAAAGAGTTAGAAGATAAAATATCTGGGGCAAATTCGCTTAAAGAGTTAGAGGAAATCCGTATTGAACTTTTTGGTAAAAAAGGGGCATTAGCATCAGAGTTTACCAAACTAAAAGATGTGCCAAATAATGAAAAAAAAGCCTTTGCAAAGGCACTTAACGAAAAAAAATCTTATTTACAAAAATTGTATAATGAAATTTATGAAACACTAAAAAAAGATGAGATAGAGAGAGTTTTGAAATCTGAAACTATTGATGTATCTCTATATAGTAACTTAGAAAATAAGGGGGCATTACACCCCGTAATGGAAACTATGGATAGGATTATTGACTACTTTGTGGCATTAAATTTCTCTGTAGAAGATGGTCCTAAAATTGAAGATGATTTTCACAATTTTGAAGCATTAAATCTTCCTAAAAATCACCCAGCTAGAGATATGCAAGATACCTTTTTCTGTAAAGATGGGGCGGTTTTACGAACCCATACATCTCCTGTTCAGATTAGAACAATGTTACAGCAAAAACCACCAATTCGTATGATAGCTCCGGGTGCTGTATTTAGAAAAGATTATGATTTAACCCATACACCTATGTTTCATCAAGTAGAGGGTTTGGTTGTCCAAAATAGAGGAGAGGTTAGTTTTGCCAATTTAAAATCTATCTTATCCGATTTTTTACACTATATGTTTGGTGAAGTTGAAATCAGATTTAGACCAAGTTTTTTCCCTTTTACTGAACCATCTGCTGAAGTTGATATATCATGTATCTTTTGTAATGGGAAAGGGTGTAGAGTCTGTTCAGATACAGGTTGGTTAGAGGTTTTAGGTTGTGGAATTGTTGACCCTAATGTATTTGATGCAGTGGAATATAAAGATGTGAGTGGATATGCGTTTGGGCTTGGTGTTGAGAGGTTTGCAATGTTACTACATAAAATACCTGACCTCAGAATGCTATTTGAAGGTGACATAAGACTATTGGAGCAGTTTAGATGATAATTACTAGAACTTGGTTAAATAACTTTATAGATATAAAAAATGTGAGTAATGAAAAGCTCTATGAGATATTTAACAATATTGGATTAGAGGTTAATAATATAAAAACCTATACTATCCCTAAGGGTGTTGTTATTGGAGAGATTATTTCTTGTAAAAAACATCCAAATGCTGATAAACTCAATGTTTGTCATATTGATATTGGGGATAAAATAGAACAGATTGTTTGTGGAGCTTCAAATGTAGTAAATGCTAGATTTGTAGCAGTTGCAACAATTGGTACTAAATTGGGAGACGATTTTGAAATAAAAGCTACTACTATTCGGGGCATAGAGAGTAATGGTATGGTCTGTTCAGCATCTGAATTGGGACTACCTAATATGGGTAGTGGAATTATGATATTAGATAATAGTATCGGAAGGCTCGTTGTAGGTAAAGAGCTAAATAGTTACCCAAAAGTTGCGGATACTGTAATAGAACTAGAGTTAACAGCAAATCGAGGAGATTGTTTAAGTATTTATGGAGTAGCTAGAGATTTAAGTGCGGCATTAGAGATTTCACTAAACAGTTTAGAGTATGAGGGTGCTGATACACCAAAAATTGGATTGGCAAGGGTGGCTGAACTTAAAAGTAGTGGTGTAATACATGGCTCTTTAAAATATACTTTAGTAGATATAAGTACTATTAAAACTCAATTGCTACTCGCATTACGACTCTCCTTTATAGGGCAATTACAAAATAGTACCATAGGAAATATTGTAAAATATATAACACACACAACAGGTGTGATTATGAGAGCTTATGACACTAGTAATATGTTACATGGAGTAGAAGATAAAATCACTATAACAGTCTCTAGTAGAGATGATATTACAACTGTGCAAATAGATGGTATAGAGTCTTCTATTTTAGGTGTCTCTCAAAATAGCAAATCTATGGCAGATGACAACTCAACTAAGATACTTTTTGAAGCTAGTTATATTAATCCTAATGTTCTACTTGATGCAGTATCTAGTAAAAACTTAGAGACTGATGATTTATATTATAATACCTCAAGAGGTAGCGAACCAAATTTATCTATGGGTATTAAATATTTAACATATCTATTGGAGAGTTATAATGAATGTAACTTTTTTGATGGATATTTGTCTATAGAAGAGGAGGTTGAACCAAAAATTATTACTATAAATGACAAAGAGATATCACAACTCATTGGTAAAGAGATAGAAAAGTCAGAAATATTAAATATATTAACCGCATTAGGGTTTAGAGTTCATAGCTCATCAGAAGACGCTTTTGGTGTTACAGTACCTCAATTTAGACATGATATAGAGAATATTCAAGATATAACAGAAGAGATAGTTAGAATTATTGGGATTAATAATATAGGAAATAAAGCCTTAAAGTTTGTTGAAGTGCAAAGAGCAAATAACACTCTAAATAGATATTATATAAAAAAGGCTCTCAGAGAAAGAGCAATTGGTGCATCTTTTTATGAGTCTATATCATACTATTTTACAGATAAAGCTCTTTTAAAAAAGTATAATTTTCCGATAGTAAAAGAGGAGTTAGATATTATAAATCCTATTACAGAAGATTTAAATACTTTAAGAACAACTATACTTATTAATCTATTAAATGCAGTAAAAAGAAATATTAGTTACTCGAAAAAATCTATAGCTCTATTTGAAATTGGTACTGTTTTTGATATAAATAGAAATGAAAAAGAGATGTTATCTTTAATATTCTCTGGAAATAGTGAAAAAGAGAGTGTAATAAACAGTGGCAAACCGAAAAAGATAAATTTTGAAATATTTGCACAAAAATTATCATCTATTTTGGGTGATTTTGAATTAAGAGCAGGAGTAGAGCAGAATAGTCTAATCCACCCATATCAATCGGCTGATATTATTATTAATAATGAAGTTTGCGGTTTTGTCTCTAAACTTCACCCAGAGGTGGCAGAAGATTTTGATTTACCTGAAACATTTATTGCAGAGATTGCTTTTGATATGTTAATTCCAAAACATATTAATGCCTCTTTTATATCTAAGTTTCAGGGTGTATATAAGGATATAAGTTTGGTTATAGATAAAAATCTACCATACAATCAGGTGGCAACAGCTATTAAACTTATAGACATTCCTCTGCTTAAAAAGTTTTACCCTATAGATATTTATGAAGATGAAAAGCTTAAAAATCAAAAGAGTTTAACTGTTCGTCTATTTATTCAATCAACGGATAGAACCCTAGAGGATAAAGATATAGAAGAGAGTGTATCTAAAATAGTGGATACTTTAAAAGAGCAGTATGGTGCAACTTTGAGATGAAAGTAGCCTTTGTAGTCAAAAATACTAAACCATTTAATTTGGAGTGTAGGAGTATAGCACCAGATAAGTCTATATCCCATAGATGTGCAATGTTCTCCCTTTTAAGTGATAGAGTCTCTATTATTAGGAATTTTCTTTTAGGTGAAGATACTTTAGCAACTCTCTCAATTGCAGAACAGTTGGGAGCTAAAGTTCAAAGAGATGGTTCAACTCTAAAGATAACTCCACCATTAAAGTTAGTAGAGTCTGATAAGATTTTAGATTGTGGCAATGCAGGAACTGCCATGCGTCTATACACAGGATTGTTAGCTGGAGTTGACGGTCTATTTATCTTAACAGGAGATAAATACTTAAAAGCTAGACCAATGGGAAGAGTTATTAACCCTTTAAGAGAGATAGGTGCAAAAATAGATGGTAGAGAGCATGGAAAATTAGCCCCCTTAGTAGTTCGTGGTGGAAAATTAAAACCTTTTCGTTATAACTCACCAATCGCTTCTGCACAAGTAAAATCGGCTCTTATATTGGCGGGATTAAGAGCCTATAGTAAAAGCTACTATAGAGAGAGTATCCTATCAAGAGACCATACAGAGAGAATTTTAAATGGAATGGGTGCAAAAATTACAAAGTTAGATAATGGTTGGCTAGAGATAGTACCTATAAAAAAACCTTTAAACCCTCTAAATATAACCATTCCTGCTGACCCATCAAGTGGATTTTTCTTTGCAGTATTAGCCTCAATTGTTCCAGATAGTAGTGTTATTCTAAAAGGCGTAACTTTAAATCCCACAAGAGTTGAGGCATATAAAATTTTAGAAAAGATGGGTGCAGTTGTTGAGTTTATAGAAGAAGAGAATATATATGAACCAATTGGTGATATATCTATTAAATATAATGGTAAACTTAAGGCTGTTAATGTAGAAAAAAATATAGCATGGCTTATTGATGAACTTCCAGCTTTATCAATCGCTATGGCAGTAGCAGATGGAAAAAGTATTGTAAAAAATGCCAAAGAGTTAAGGGTTAAAGAGAGCGATAGAATATCTACCATCTTGGAAGGTTTAAATAGATGTGGTATAGATACGGTAGAGAGACGAGATGGATATGAGATTATTGGTGGAGAGTTAAAAAGTGCAACAGTAAACAGTTATGGTGACCATAGAGTAGCTATGAGTTTTGCAATAGCTGGAGTCTTATCCAATATAAAAATAGAGGATACAGCATGTATTGATACCTCCTTTCCAAATTTTTTTGATATTTTAAAAGAGATTACGGAGATAAAATAGTGAAAATAGAATTGGCTTCAAGTTATGGATTTTGTTATGGTGTAAAAAGGGCTATTAATATAGCTCAAAAGCATGAAAATAGTCTAACCTATGGTCCCCTTATCCATAACAAAGATGAAATTAATCGTTTAAAAGAGGGATTTAATATTGGTCTTGCAGAAAAGCTTTCAGATGTTAAAAAGGGTGATACAGTCGTTATTAGAACTCATGGAATACCAAAAGATGAATTGGAGGTCTTAAAAGAACAGAACAATAGAGTCATAGATGCTACATGTCCTTATGTAACAAAGCCTCAACAGATAGTAGAAAAAATGAGTTCTAATGGCTATTCTGTTATTATTTTTGGAGATAGAAACCACCCCGAGATAAAAGGTGTTGTAAGTTATGCAGATGGAGAGGAGGCTTTTGTTGTTTTAGATGAAAAGGAGCTTGAAGAGTTACCTCTAAGGGGTAAAGTAGCTGTGGTAGCTCAAACTACTAGAAAACCTGAGGATTTTTTAAAAATAGTAAATGCCTTGATATTAAAACATAAGGAGGTTCGGGTATTTAATACTATATGCAACGCAACATTTGAAAATCAAGATGCAGCTGCAGATTTAGCAAAAAAAGCAGACATTATGATAGTAATTGGTGGTAAACACTCCTCAAATACTAAACAGCTCCACAGCATTGCAAGTCGAGACTGCAAGGATAGTTATTTAATAGAAAATGAGTCTGAATTAAAAGAGGAGTGGTTTAAAGATAAAGAGTTGTGTGGTATCTCAGCTGGAGCCTCAACTCCAGATTGGATAGTCCAAAATGTCATCAATCGTATCATGGAGATAAAATAACTATTAATATATATCTTTTCATTTCGTATTAAAAAAAATATTGTATAATTAGCCCAAAATTAGGCTAGGCAAGGATTAGTAAGTATGAAATTCGAAGATATCGAAGTAGAAGATGTAGATTTTGGGGCGATGCTAGAGGAGTCGTTTAAGAAATCAGATTCAAGTAGTGATTTAATTGAGGGTGTTATTGTAAGAATAGATGTTGATGATAATCAGGTGGTGGTTGATATAGGTAGAAAAAATGAAGCATTTATGTCTCTTGACCAGATTAGAGATGAAGATGGTGATATTATGTTTGAAGTTGGAGAGCGTATTCCGGTAGTTATTACCGGATTTAGAGGTGAACGAGCAAACATATCTTACGAATTGGCTGAAAAAAGGGCAGCACTTGCTGAGTTTATTGAAGAGTATGATGATGATGAAGAGTATATAGTAGAAGGTGTTATTACTAAGAAAAATAAAGGTGGTTTTGTTGTAGATGTATCTGGTTTAGAGTTTTTTATGCCAAGAACCTTATCTTATATATCTCATAAAATTAACCCTATCGGCAAAAAAGTAAAGGCTCTTATTGTTAAGGTCGATAAAGAAAAAGGTAGCGTTGTTGTATCAAGACGAGAGTTAATAGAGAGAGAGAAAGCAGAGACACAAGAGATTGTTAATAAGTTATTAGAAAACAAAGCTGTTGTATTGGGTATTATTAAAAAGATTACATCTTATGGTATGTTTGTAGATGTTGGTGGTATGGACGGATTGGTTCACTATTCTCAAATTTCTCATAAAGGACCTGTTAACCCATCTAAATATTATAAGGAAGGTGATGAGGTTAATGTTATTGCTATTGATTATGATAAGAAAAAGCGACATCTATCTCTATCTATAAAAGATGCAACTATTGACCCGTGGCAAGATATTAATTCGACACTAAAAGAAGGAGATACTGTAACTGTAACTGTTTCAAATATTGAACCTTATGGTGCATTTGTTGATTTAGGTGAGGATTTAGAAGCATTTTTACATGTCTCCGAAATATCTTGGGATAAAAATGTAAAACACCCTAGAGATTATATTGAGATTGGTCAAAAACTAGATGTCGAAATTATTGAAATTGATAAAGCCCAAAGAAGATTGCGAGTAAGTAGAAAAACACTACTACCAAAACCTATTGAACAGTTTGCATCAACTAATAAAGTCGGTGATATTATTAAAGGTACTATATCATCAATTACAGATTTTGGTGCATTTGTTAAGATTGGTGCAGTTGAAGGACTCCTTCATAATCAAGAAGTCTCTTGGGATAAATCATTAAATGCAAAAAATACTCTGAAAAGAGGTCAAGAGGTTGAAGTAAAAATTATTAAGATTGATAGAGAGAATGGTAAAGTATCTCTCAGTAAAAAAGCACTTGAGGAGTCTCCTATTACTCTTTTTGTTAAAAAACATAAAAATGGTGATATAGTTGAAGGTAAAGTTAAAGATAAAAAAGATTTTGGTGTTTTTATATCTTTAGAAAATGGTGTTGATGCACTTCTTAGACTTGATGATTTGGGACCTCTAAAAGTAGATGAAATTCGCAAAGGTCAAACTATTAGAGCAGTTATCTCATTTATGGATGCAAAAAATGATAGAATTAGGGTGTCTGTAAGAAGATTAGAAAAACAAGAAGAGAGAGAAGCATTAGAGCAGTTAAATAGAGAACAAGATGATAGCATGACTCTAGGTGATGTCTTTAAAGCTCAATTAAGAAAATAAGGGTTTTTACTAATTATGCCTAAACTTACTATTGTAGTCTGTGACCATATTCACCAAAAAGGGTTGGATATACTTGAAAATGATGTCGAAATAAATCTAATCAATGCCGCCGATAAATCCAAAGAGAAACTTATTCAAGAGATTATTCCAAAAGCAGATGTAGCTATTACCCGTTCTTCAACCGATGTTGACCAAGATTTTCTTGAAAGTGCTAAAAGACTAAAGGCTGTTGTTAGAGCAGGTGTTGGAGTGGATAATATTGATATAGATGGTTGTAGCAAAAGAGGTATAGTAGTTATGAATGTGCCAACTGCTAATACTATTGCAGCTGTTGAGCTTACCATGGCTCATATATTATCGTGTGTAAGAAAATTTCCTTATGCTCACAATAACCTAAAAATGGATAGAGTATGGAGAAGACAAGATTGGTACGGAACTGAACTTAAAGATAAAAAATTAGGAATTATAGGATTTGGTAATATTGGTTCTCGTGTAGGAAAAAGGGCAAAAGCTTTTGAAATGGAAGTTATAACTTATGACCCATATATTGACCCTTGCAAGGCAACTGATTTAGATATAGCCTATACTAAAAATTTTGATGATATTTTATCTTGTGATATTATTACAATCCATACTCCAAAAACAAAAGAGACAATTGGTATGATTGGCTCAAATGAGATAGCTAAAATGAAAAATGGTGTAATCTTAATTAACTGTGCTAGAGGTGGATTGTATAATGAAGATGCTCTTTTAGAGGGATTAAAAAGTGGTAAAATTGCTATGGCAGGGATTGATGTTTTTAGTAAAGAACCAGCCACCTCACACCCACTACTAGATTTAGAAAATGTAACAGTAACTCCTCATCTTGGAGCAAATACGCAAGAGTCTCAACAAAATATTGCAATTCAAGCATCTGAAAATGCCATCTCCAGTGCAAAAGGTATTGCCTATCCCAATGCACTTAATTTCCCTATAAAAGAGAGTGATTTGCCTAATTTCCTAAAACCTTACCTAGAGCTTATTCAAAAAATGGGTTATATGTCAGCACAAGCTACTAGAGACAAGATTAAAAAGATAAAAATTATAACAGAGGGAGAGGTATCGGAGTATATTAACTCACTCTCAACCTTTGCTACAGTTGGAATTTTAAGAGAATCTCTTGATGATAATATAAATTATGTTAATGCTGAATTTGTCGCTAATGACATAGGTATAGAGATAGAAAAAAATAAACAAATTAATAATTCAGGTCTCGCCAATAAGATTACTATTAGATTAACTACTATAAACTCTATATTTAAAATTAGTGGTACAGTATTAGGTTCTGATGCACAGAGAATTATAGAGATTGATGAGTATCAGTTAGATTTAGAACCAAAAGGTAAAATGATACTATTTAGAAACACCGATGTACCCGGTGTTATTGGTGATGTAGGTTATATTATAGCTCGTCATGGTCTTAATATATCCGATTTTAGATTAGGAAGAAATAAAAAATCACAAGCTTTAGCAGTTGTTAAAGTTGATGGTAATATCAGTAAAAAACTACTCAATGAGTTATCAAACCTAGACACTTGTATTAGTGTAACTCATGTCTCTATTTAATCTATTTCTTTAAATATTCACTAAGTTATTTAGTGAGTATTTTTGATAAAAATCTTCTTTCTTATTCACTTTTTTATAATTAATATAAAAATTAATTATTCAATTAACAATTATAGGTATAATTATTTTTAATTCAAGCTATCTATTTAATGGTTATTTGGCTAAAGATAGTGTAAAATTCCAATAAAATTAAGGAGGATAGTAGTGGTAATTAAAAAATATCTAATATTTTTTCTACTGCTATTGCTGTTACTAAATACAGCAGAGGCAAATGAAGAAAAAGGTCTTGAGAATTTATCTCTAAATCAAGCATTAGATTTGATGAAAAAGGATAACCTAGAGTTAAAAATTTCTAAATTTAATGAACAGATAAAAGAGTATGAGGCTATGATAGCCAAAGGTCACTCTCTTGGTAAGTTTGATATTACTATCAAAGATGCTTATTCTAATGATGCTGGTAATGTATTTGGGTTTAAATTAAAAAGTCGTGAGGCTACATTTGGAGATTTTGGAGCAGATGAGTTTATGAACAATATGGGGGCTGCCCAAAATGGTGATATGGGAGCCGCTAGAAGAATGTACTCTGACCCACCAAATAATTTAAATAATCCAAGTGCAAGAAACCATTTTCAGACAACTTTTAACTATATGGTTCCATTATATACAGGCGGGAAATTGGAACAGTATAAGAAGATAACAGAGTCTTTAGTCTCCATGAGTCGTCTTGATACCAAAAAACTTCTAAATGAGAAGATATTTCAAACAACTAAAACATTTTATGATATATCTCTAGTTGATGAGTATTTAGTCAATTTAAGTAGCATTATATCTAATATTGAGAGATTAGAAGAAGTAGTAACTAGTATGAGAGAAGAGGGATATGCTAAAGAGATAGACCAACTTGAGGTTCAGGCAAGAAAATCAGAAGTTCAAAGCATGTTAAATCAGGCAGAGTTTAATAAAAAATTGGCATATCAATATCTATCATTTTTATTAAATCATAATGTTAAATCAATTCAAAACATTAGCTCTGCACCACCAATTCCCAAAATTATTAAAGAGGAAATTCAGTATAACAATATAGATATTCAAAAAGCAAAACTTGGATTGAAAATAACCGGTATGGCAATTAAAGTTGAAAAGTCTAATCTTTTACCAGAAGTAGGAGCTATGGCAGAATATGGTAGTGCAGATAATACACCATTAAATCAATTTTTTAAT
The DNA here is from genome assembly GCA_964601885.1 of uncultured Sulfurovum sp. Classification (GTDB taxonomy): domain Bacteria; phylum Campylobacterota; class Campylobacteria; order Campylobacterales; family Sulfurovaceae; genus UBA1140. The sequence continues at coordinate 11,998 of CAZROY010000070.1, forward strand.
AAAGATTTCTACACTATAGGTGTTCAGGCTAAATGGAATATCTTTGATGGAAATATCAATAAAAATAACTTAGAAAAAGCAAAAACTAAATATTTACAAGTTCAAGAGCAGGTAAATTTAGCAAAAAAAGGTATCTACTTAAAAGTTAGAAAAACTTTAACTCAAATTCAGAGTAAAGAAGCAGATATAGCAAGTTTGGAAAAACAGTTGGAGTTTGCTCAAAAAGTATATGAGACATATAGTGAACAGTATCGAGAGGGTATTAAATCTATCTCAGATGTTCTTATTAAACAATCTAAACAACTTGAAGTTTTATTAAAACTTCTTACAGCGAAAAATGATAGAAATATAAAGGTATTTGAACTTAAAAGTATTATTAATGAGGGAGAGACAATATGAAAAAAGTGACATTGGTATTAGTATTGGTATTTAGTACATTAAATGCAATCGAGTTAAATTTAAGTGGCTCTGTTATTTCAGATAATCAAAAGATGATTACAAGTAGATATATGGGGATTGTGAAAAAGATGTTGGTAAGTGAAGGTGAAATTGTTAAAAAAGGTCAACTTCTCTATGTTATTGACTCAAAAGAGATTGATGCTAAAAAAGAACAAGTTGAACTTGGTATCTCACAAGCACAACTTGCCCTTCAGATGAATAAAAATCAATATAATAATATTCTATTAAATCTTGGTAGATATAGAAGATTATTTAAAAAAGGAATGGTCTCAAAATATGAGTTAGAAAATTTAGAGCTTGGTGCAAAAAACCTAAAAGATATGATTAAAATATCAAAAAAGCAGGTAGCACAAGCTAAGGCAATGAAAAAAGAGGTGATGAACCAATATAACTATTTAAAATTAAAAGCTCCAAATAATGGTGTTATTATTGCAAAAAAATTAAATGCAGGTGAAATGGCAATTCCCGGAATGCCCGGAGTTATTTTAACAGACCTTAGTAAATTAAGTATTATGGTTGAGATTGCAGAAAATGATATTAAAGTTATGAAAATGGGAAAAAAGGTCGATATTACTATCCCTTCTATTGGATTTAAAACGGTCGGAAAAATATACTCTATTATTCCGAACTCAAATCCAATGACACATAAATTTAAAATGAAAATCAAATTTGATACCAAAGGTAAATCGGTTTATCCGGGTATGTATGCTAGTGTTCATATAGTAGAATAAGCAAAAGGACAGTAATGGGAAAAAGAAATTCTTATAAAGTAAAAGATATAGCAGGTAAATTAGCTTTAGGTTTTTTAAAAAATCCTCTAACAGCTGTTTTGGGAATTGTTCTCTTAGGACTTGGTTGGATTGCATTATCAACAATGCCACGAGAAGAAGACCCTCAAATTGCTATATCTGGAGGTGCCGTAATTGTAGCAATGCCGGGAGCGACTCCAGCTGAGGTTGAAAATATTATTGTGAAACCTTTGGAAAAAAAACTAAGAGAGATTAAAGGTATTGAACATATCTATGGTATGTCCATGGATAATGTAGGTATTGTAAATGTTATGTACTATATTGGTGAAAATAGAGAAGATTCTAATCTCAAACTCTATGATAAAGTTATGCAAAATATGGATAAGATGCCAAAAGGTGTCATGCAACCACTTATTAAACCTTTTGATATAGACATTGATGTACCAATCTTAACTATTGCCCTATATAAAAAAGAAAATTCAAATATATCAACCACAGAGCTTGTAGAGAAAGTTAAACAGCTTCAACATAAAATTAATGCTATTGATAATGTTGCAAAAACAACATTGAGGGGTGACCATAAGGAGCAGTATAATATAGAAGTTGATATGGGAAAGCTATCTGCATATCATCTCTCTATGGGTCAAATTATGAAAGCTGTTCAATCATTAGCTGTTAATGTTCCAGATGTAAAGGGGAGAACAAAAGACGGGAAATTAACTATTTTTGGCCTTGCTAATGCAATTGAAAGTGTAGAAGATGTTAAAAATGTTATGGTAGCAAACTATATGGGGTCGCCAATCTACTTAAAAGATGTAGCCAAAGTAGAAGATGGTATTGATAAACAGAATTTTCAAGATGTCGGTCTTATCTATAGAGAAGATAATAATATAACAAACCCATTTAAACAAGAGATACCACAAGTTACTTTAGTTATTGCAAAATTGGCGGGAACAAATGCTGTATTTGTTGCAAAAGATGTTGAAGAGATGTTAAAAGAGCATGATGAGGAGTTTGAAAAAGAGGGGATAGGATATATCATTACTAGAGATTATGGTGAAAGAGCAAATGAAGCAGTTAATGAACTTATGCATCACCTTATAATTACAATTGCAATTATTGCTTTAATGCTTGTATTTGCATTAGGTTGGAGAGAATCTATTATTGTTACATTTACTGTTCCTGCAATTTTAGCAATTACACTATTTATTGCTTATATTTCAGGTCAAACAATGAATAGAATTACACTTTTTGCTTTTCTATTATCACTTGGATTATTAGTTGATGCCGCAATTATTGTGATTGAGAATATTCATAGACATCTCCATGCACATGATGTATATAATAAAGATATGGAAGAATTACTTGTTGAAGCAACAGATGAGGTTGGAGGGCCTACTAATATTGCAACCTTAGCAATTATTATGACAATGATACCAATGGCATTTGTTGGTGGTATGATGGGGTCATTTATGAAACCAATTCCTCTAAATGTACCTGTTGCACTATTTGCATCACTTATTGTAGCTTATATATTTACACCATATTTAAGTCTTAAGCTTTTAAAAAAGCCCATGCGAAAACGACATCATAAAAGAGTAGATGATAAGAATAATACAAAGGGAAGTTAATGAAAAAATTTCAGAAGTTCATTCATAATATATTAAAAAGTAGATTTAAAAAGAGTTTGGTAATTATATTAACAGCTGTTGCTTTTTTTGCGTCACTATTAATGTTTCCAAGTAAATTGGTACTAGCTAAAATGTTGCCGGGAAAAAGTGACAATACATACTCTATATATGTTGATACACCAACATCTAGTTCTATAGAGCAAACCAAACAAGTTACAAGTTGTATTACTAATATCCTCAAAAAAGAGAAAGAGATTAAAAATATCTCAATCTTTTATGGTCAAGGTATCCCTCTTGATTATGCTGGACTCGTCAAAGGGGCAAGTATGAAAAGAACTGAAAATGTAGCAGAGATTTCTGTAAACTTAACAAATAAACATACAAGAGATGAACCTTCATTTTTAATGACTCAAAGACTTAGACCAATCATTCATCAAAAGTGCAGTAATATTATTAAAGGTACAAATATTAAACTTATAGAGCAACCATCAGGTCCTCCAACTTTAGCATCTATTGTTGTAGAAGTTCAAGGAGATAATATATTTCAGAGTAGAGAGTTAGCTGTAGAAGTTGCCAATATACTATCTAAAACAGAAGGGTTAGTTGATATTGATATAATGGCAGATGATATATATGATAAATATAAACTTGTTCCTAATATAGATAAAATTGCAAGAAGTGGACTGGCTGTTGAACAAATTAATAATATCCTATATTTGGCATTTGAGGGAATGGTGATTGCTACTAAAAATTCCAAAAACCATTTAGACCAAATCCCTATCTTTTTAATATTGAGTAATAAAACTAAAAAATTAAATAGTGATGATTATAATGCTATTCGTTCAAAACTAACCTCTCTTAATCTTATGAACCAAAAAGGCATGATGGTTCCTTTAACAGAAGTTATTGATATTGTAAAAGTAAAATCAGAACCTATGATTATGCATAAAGACCTTAAGAGAACAATAAATGTTATAGCAGAAACCGATATGGTATCTCAAGTCTATCCCCTATTGGATGCTAGAGAAAAGATGATAGAATATTTTTCAAAAAACTATATAGTAGAAAAAGCACCTTTTTCTACATATATGTTTGATTTATATTTAACAGATAAAAAAAATGGAGAGAAATTTCTACTTAGATGGGACGGTGAAATGAAAGTAACACTTGATACATTTAGAGATTTAGGAGCAGCATTTATAGCCGCACTTGTCCTAATTTTCTTTCTTTTAGTCGTTTATTATAAAAGTTTCAGTATCAGTGGAATTATATTAATTGGTTCATTTTTATCTCTTATTGGAGTGATAGTTGGACATTGGGTAGCAGACCTTGTAACAGAGCAAACTTTCTTTTTAACTGCTACATCTTTAATTGGATTTATTGCATTAATGGGGATTAGTTCAAGAAACTCACTGTTACTTATTGATTTTGCAATGAGCTTAATGGCTGAAAAAGGAATTGAGAAAAAAGAGGCAATTGCAGTGGCAACGGCAACACGGGCAAAACCGATTATGTTAACAGCTATTGCTATTATTTTAGGTTCAGCGCTTCTTGCTAGTGACCCAATTTTTGGTGGATTGGGAGTTGCATTAATTTCTGGAACAGTAGCAGCTGTATTTGTCTCTCTTCTATTCGTCCCTGTTTTAATGGATAATGCAAAAGCAATTAATGGTGGACGGTTTGAAGATACACTTATTGATAAAGACCACCCAAATGATATATCCATAACAAGATAAGAAATACTTTTTATAAGTATTTCTTATGCAAACCGTTATTTTAATATATTTTCACTAATTTAATTTTAATTTTAGATATTATATATTATAATTAATAAAACTTTAATATAAAGGGTATTCTATGAAAACAGTTACAAAAAAGATTTTATCACTATCTATAGTCCCTTCCATTGTTTTACTTAACGGTTGTGCATCGTCCAATAATGGAGAAATTATTAATATATCAGATACACACCCTTATAATAATGATTACGGTGTTATCACATCTCCAGAAATAGAAGAGCAATTAAAAGAGGAGCTATTAGCAGAAACAAAACCTATAGAGATAGAAATTCCTCAATCTGATGACCCGACATTAACAACAGAGTTAAAAATTGACCCTGATGCTTTTACAGCAGAGGAGTATAAACCAAAACCTCCTGTAATTACATATAAATATATGGACGATCCTATATTTTATACTGCTAATGAAATAAAAGAAAAAAATAGATTATCCCCTCTTAACCAAAAATGATATTTTTATTTGTACTTTAAAGTAAAGTATTCCACCGTCAATGGTGAAGCTTCCCAAAAACTCCAAACTGTTGTTCTTAAGAGTTATCTATTTCATGGACTAAAGTTCATACTCCTAAGAGATTTAATATGTAAAAATGCAAACTATCCTTGACTCTTTAACCAACAGATAGTTCACTTTTAACTTATTCTCGCCTACAGCTCTACCTCACACTAGAACAATTTATCATATTTTTTATTAAAAATTTTAAAAACATTAAAGTTTACTTAAACGAGAAACCTTAAACGAGCTAAAGAATAATAATTTGAAGTTATACAAATAATAAGCTTATATTATTAAAATCCTATATTTTTAGGAGAAAACTTAAAATGCCGTAAAATAGGGCTTCTTGACAAAATGGGTTCAAAAAATCCCAACTGTTTAACAGTAAAATTTTCATCAAAAATGGTTACAAAGAGGGCTTTTCTTAAAGATTTAATTAATTTATTTTTTTAAAAATTAAAAAACTTAAGGTTCATAAGACATTTTTTTTATTTTTTGGTTATCTTTGCTAAAAAATTGAAATTTCCTTAAAGTTACCTTAAAAAAGAAGCAAAAAGTAAACTATCGGAAAAATAGGACTTTGAAAGAGGTGAAGTGCCATTTTATAGCATAGTAGAATAAAATTTTTTTCGACCATTTTGAAGCAACTTCAGATTAATATATTTTCTTAAGATTTACCAAAATGCTCAAATCAAACCAAATTAATTTATTTCTTTTAGATTAAAATAATGTTTTTATATATTGCGGTTTAACTCTAAAGTTCTATTATGTCTTAGTTTATTAAAACGGAGGAAGTTTTGTTAAAAACAATATATCGGTTTATTACCAAAGTGCATTTTACTCAAATACAAAAATTAACACTAAAAGGGGAGTAACTATTCAGCTAATAATGGTTTTACACCTATCTATAATGAGAAGATTTTGGATTTAGAGGATAAAGAGAGGTTTTTTAGTAACTCTAAAGGGGTAAGAGTGGAATGTCAAGACGGAAAAGTTAAAATATTTTAGACTAAGTAGCATGGACTTTTTTAGTCCATAAAATGTAGAAATCCCAATTGTCTAAACTTGCTTAGCAGTTGGGTGATTTACTTTATGGGTATTGCTAATAACAGTTTACAATGATGTCAAAACATATACCCATTTGATATTATTAATTATTGCCACAGTGACAATAAAGATTGAAAACTAATAAAATTATTAATCCTCAATAACAGGCTCACCCTTTTCACCTCTATCTGGTGATGATGGCATACCTTCAACTATGTCACCCCATTGAATACAGCCCTCAGTTGGACAAGCTTCAGCACAAGCTGGAGTATCAAAATGGTCAACACACTCTACACATTTATCTGCATAAACATAATAAGTCTCTTCCCCAGTTGGGTTATCATCTTCATCTACGATAGCTTCTACTGGGCACTCATCAATACAAGCTGCACAGTTGATACAAGTATCAGTAATCATTACTGCCATATTTTCTCCTAATTTTAAGTTACTCAAAACTATAGCAAAAGATAATTAAATAACCCTTTAAATGTTTCATTGAATTAACATTTTTTTATTTTAAGGTAGCTTTTTATCTCATCTATACGGTTAGTTTTTTCCCAAGTAAATCCCATATTTTCACGCCCAAAGTGACCATAGGATGCAGTTTTTTTATAAATAGGATTTAGTAATTCTAACTCTTCTATAATACCCGCCGGAGTTAAATGAAAAATCTCCTTAATACATTCTTCTATTTTAAAATTTTCTATATTACTGTTACCATGAGTATCAACCATAATTGAGACAGGTTTAGCAATACCAATAGCGTAAGCAATTTGAACTGTTATTTTATCACTTACACCAGCTGATACTAAATTTTTTGCAATATATCTTGCCATATATGCACCACTTCTATCAACTTTAGTTGGGTCTTTACCCGAAAAGGCACCTCCTCCATGTGGACATGAACCACCATAGGTATCAACTACTATTTTTCTACCCGTTAATCCTGCATCTCCTTGAGGTCCACCAATTACAAATCTTCCCGTTGGATTAATATGATAAGTTGTATCTTTTAGTAACTCTTTAGAGATAACCTCCTCTATCACTTCTGTAATAATTGCATCTTTTAGAGTATTAAAAGATATATTATTATCATGTTGGGCAGATATTACAACTGTATCCACAGATACTGGTCTGCCATCAATATATTTTACACTAACCTGTGCTTTACCATCAGGTCTTAAAAAGGGAACTGTTCCATTTTTTCTGACTTGTGCCAATTTTGCAGTTAATTTATGTGCTAAAGAGATAGGTAAAGGCATGAGTTCTGCTGTTTCATTACAAGCATAACCAAACATCATACCTTGGTCACCAGCTCCAATCTCACCTGACTCTCTATCCACCCCTTGATTAATATCTATACTCTGCTCACCTATAGCATTTAAGATACCTGCACTTCTATAATCAAATCCAAAACTAGCATCTGTATAACCAATCTCTCTAATAACTTCTCTTGCAATATCCTGCATTGGTGCATATATATCTGTTTTAAGCTCACCTGCAATTAAACAAATTCCTGTCGTCAGTATGGTTTCACAAGCTACCCGTGCATTTTTATCTCTCTCTATAATATAGTCCAATATAGCATCACTTATTTGGTCGGCCATCTTATCTGGGTGACCTTCTGTAACCGATTCACTTGTAAATATATACTCTTTTGTCATAATCCGCCTTGATTTAGGTTTATAAAATGTTCCAATTTAAAATTCACTATTATTCTATCTTTAAAGCTAACTGTTTTGGTAGTATGCCCAAATCCTCTTCCACCAATTTTATATTGCCATGTGAAATAAACTCATCTTCATACTCAAAAGAGACTAAATGAATATTGCTTATACTCTCTTGAGATAAAAACTCCAATATAGCAGAACCAACACCTCCTATTTTTGCACTGTCGCTAAATACAAACCATCTCTTATGCGTTTTGGATAACTCTTTTAGTCTCTCTCTATCTAAAGGTTTAACAAATCGTAAATCTAAAATAGTTGGATTTATCTCTTTTAACTCTTTAGCCGTTTCCACCGCTCTGCCAACACCATTACCATATCCTATAAATAGCACATTTTCGCCATTTTTAATAATATTGGATTTTCCTAACTCAAATGGAATACTCTCTGTTTCATTAAAGATAAATGCACCCCTTGGGTATCTAAATGCACAAGGGGTTGGAAAATCCTTTGCAAACCTCATCGCCTCTACCATACTTTTATTACTAGATGGTGCAAATATGGTCATATTTGGAATAACTCTAAGATAAGATATATCAAACACCCCTTGATGTGTCTCTCCATCTTCTCCAACAATTCCAGCTCTATCTATAGCAAAAGCTACACCCAAGTTCATCAGACAAATATCATGTATAACTTGGTCATATCCCCTTTGTAGAAAGGTTGAATATATTGCACAAAAAGGTTTAAAACCCTCTTTTGCCAAAGCACCCATAGAGGTTACCGCATGTTGCTCTGCAATGGCTACATCCCAAAATCTATTAGGATACTTCTTTATGACACTACTCATACCTGTACCACTAGGCATTGCTGCTGTAACTCCTACCACTTTATTGTCCTCATCTGCTAAAGTCAATATGGTCTCTGAGAAAATGGCTGTTGATGGTTTTGGAGATGATTTCTTATAACTATCTCCTGTCTCTATATCAAATGCACTAACCCCATGCCAATGCTCTTTATTAGAACCTGCCCCTTCTGCAATCTTATACCCTTTGCCTTTTGTGGTTTGAACATGAATAATAACAGGCTGTTTCATACTTTTTGCCAATTTTAAAGTCTCAATTAATGAAGACATATTATGTCCATCAATAGGTCCAATATATTCTAGTCCTAACTCTTCAAAAAGAATGCCGGGCGTTATTAATTGGAAAGACTCCTCAAATCTCCTTGCCATATAGGTAGCACTTTTTGGAAAATTGTCTAAAATATCTTTTGTAAAATGTTTAAACTTCTGATAAAATGGTGAAGCCATTGTTTGAGATAACATTCTACTTAATGCTCCAATAGGGGACGCTATACTCATCTCATTATCATTTAAGATAATAATAGCCGGATATTTTCTATCTCCTAACTCATTCATTGCCTCATATACCATACCGGCACTCATACTGCCATCGCCTATCAAAGCAATAGGAATTCTACTATCTTGTTGACCATTTAAAGCAATTGCTTTTGCAGCACCCACTGCTAAAGAGATGGAGGTAGAGCTATGTCCTGCCATAAAATAGTCACTCTTTGACTCATTTGGCTTAGTATATCCACTAATTCCTCCAAACTGACGAAGAGTCTCAAAACTATCCCACCTATCAGTTAGTAGTTTATGAGCATAAGATTGATGAGACACATCAAAAATAAAAGGATTTTTTTCTGCATCAAAGACGGCATGCATTGCAACAATAATATCTGTAGCCCCAAGAGTTGAACTTAGATGACCACCATTTTTACTTACAACCTCTAAAATTCTTGCTCTAATCTCTTCTGCTATCTGCTCCAACTCTTTAATATTTTTTGTTTTTAAATTTCCGAATTTACTCAATTAACAACCTTTCTAAAGATTTCAAAAAATCTGCTATTCTGCTCTTTAGTTCCAATAGTAACTCTAATAGCATTCATTCCATAAGAGGTTAAATCTCTAATAATAACACCTTCTTTAAATAGAGCATTAGAGATGGTGGTCGAATTTTGAGTATCTGAAAATAGATATGTGATAAAATTGGTATAACTATCTATATACTCAAATCCCATCTCTTTTGCAAACTCTTCATATCTTTTTATCTCTCTAGTATGGAGTTCAATAGACTCTTTTACAAACTCTTCATCTTTACAAGCCTCTACACCGGCAATAAGTGATAGAGTTGTAATATTAAATGGAGGTCTCATCTTATATAACTCTTGAATTAGCTTGATATTCGCAATACCATACCCTACTCTCATACCACCCAAACCGTAGGCTTTTGAGAAAGTTCCTAAATAGATAACATTAGGACGATGTAAAATATCTTTTGGTTTAATCTCATAAGATTTATCTTTTGCTTGTGCATACTCCATATATGCTCCATCAATAACCACTAAAGAGTTTTCAGATACAGCATCTATGATTTCAAATACACTCTCTTTTGTAATTCCATCACCAGTTGGATTATTTGGAGTACATAAATATACTATTTTAGGCTTCTCTCTTCTATAACTTGTTATAAATTCATCTACTTTATGCTGAAAAGATGGAGTTCTTATAATTTTAGCCCCCATCTGTTTAGCATAAATCTCATACATCGCAAAGGTGACTCTACTCATTAATACAGACTCATTAGGATTTAGTAATGCCCTTGATATAAACTCTAAAATCTGGTCACTACCTGCACCAATAATTATATTGTTACTCTGAATAGCAAATCTTTTAGATAGAGCATCTTTTAACTCATGGAAACTATCATCAGGATATAGATATGCTTTATGTGCATTTTGGGCTATAGCTTTAGCAACTTTTGGGCTACACCCTGTTGGATTTTCATTAGATGCTAACTTTACTATATCTTTTGGGTCAATTCCAAATTTGCGAACAACCAACTCAATAGGTTTTCCTGCTTCATAGATTTTTATACCTTTTAGACTTTTGTTAAATTCCACCAACTCTCCTTTTAAATATCATCACTCTCTTTGACATAAGAACCTAAAACTTTAATTGAATTTTTATGTTTTTGAATAATCTCTTTTATATCATCATTATCTTTATGTCCATTAAACTCAATAAAAAATATAGACTCCCCTTTTACAATATGGGATTTTATCTTAGTAAGATTAATTTTTGCTCTCTCAAAATCATTTAAAAACTCAACCAATGCTCCCGGTATATTTGGCAATCTAACTATTATTGATGTTTTATCAGACTCTGATGGTAAATTCTCAAAATTGCTAATAATAAAAAATCTCGTTCTATTATTATCATCATCTTCAATATTTTCAAAAAGGATAGGCAAAGAGTACATCTTAGCCGCAACATCAGCACATATTGAAGCACTCTCTCTATCTTTTTTTGCAAGTTTGGCAGCTTTAGCTGTTGATTCGACAGGGATTTGTTCTACCTCATCAAGTCCACAATCTTGTAAAAAATTTTGACACTGTCCAAAGGCAATATCTTTTGAGTATATCCTTTTTATATCTTTTAGATTACTGCAGGTTGTTGCCAGTGTGTGATGAATATCAATAAACACCTCAGCAATTATTTTTAAATTATAATTGGTAAGTCCATTAATAGTATCTGTAACAAATCCATTAGAACTATTCTCAATAGGGATTACCCCAAATTTTGCAGTACCCTTATTTACCTCTCTAAATACGCCTCTAATAGACTTAAGAGGTAAATATGAACTCATTGCTCCAAATTTACTCTCTGCCGCTTGATGTGTAAAACTTGCCTCTGGTCCTAAATAGGCTATTCGTTCAGGCAGTTCAATATTTCGAGCAACTGCAAAAAGTTCTAAAAATAGAGCATCAATAGCCTTATCGGTCAATTTACCACTATTTTTTTTCTTAAGACGAGTTAAAATGGACTGCTCTCTTTCTGGACGATATATAGGTGTACCTGTTGTATTTTTTAACTCACCAACCTTATGGACAAACTCCATTCTCTGATTATAAAGTTCCAATAACTTATCATCTATCTTATCAATTTCACTCCGCAACTTATCAAGTGTCATCACTTTTCCTTTTATATTTCCCATGAAATAGAGAATACTTCTATTGCCAACTAGTATCACACGCCTCTTCTAATCTTATCTGGTCTTTGAAGGTCTCTCTTCTTCTAATTAGATAATCTTTATTATTAAATATGGCAACCTCTGCTACTCTTCCTCTACTATTATAGTTACTCGACATTGTAAAGCCGTAAGCTCCACTACTGTGTACTACCAAAATATCATTATGCTCTAGTGGTGGTAACTCTACATCTTTACCCAAAAAATCACCACTCTCACAAATAGGACCTACCACATCAGCTAAACTCTTTTTACCCTCTTTTTGGATAGCCTCTATTTTGTGATAGGCGTTATATAGACTAGGACGCAATAAATCATTCATTGCACCATCTACGATAACAAATCTCTTATCTCCATTCTGTTTTTCATAAAGAACTCTTGTTAAAAAGATACCACCATTTGCAGTTATATATCTACCCGGCTCCATGACTATAGTCAAATCTAATCCCTTAATTGACCTTAATATATCTAAGGCATAATCTTTGGGTTTAATTGTGACCTCCTTATTATAAATAACCCCTAAACCTCCACCAATATCAAAAAATTTAATATCAATATCAATGGCTTTTAATGAACGGACTAAATCTGCTACTATTTCACAAGCCTCTCTAATTGGAGATAGTTCTGTAAGTTGTGAACCTATATGAAAATGAACTCCAATAGGGTTTAAATGGTTAGATTTTTTAGCATAGATATACATTTTTTTTGCCATATCAATATCAACGCCAAACTTATTTTCATGTAACCCTGTAGATATATAAGGGTGAGTTTGTGGATTAACATTTGGATTTACTCTAATAGAAATCCTAGCCTCAACATTTAGCTCTTTTGCTATTAACTCAACCCGTTTCATCTCTGCTTCACTCTCTAAATTAAGAAGTAAAATATCCTCCTTTAGAGCTTCTCTTATCTCCCTATCTCTCTTTCCAACACCAGAAAATATAATCTTATACCTCTCTACTCCTGCTCTTAATGCCCTCTGTACCTCTCCAATACTTACACAGTCAGCACCAGCTCCCAATTTTGCCAAATGTCTAATAACTGCTAAGTTTGAGTTAGATTTCACAGCATAAGCCACTAGCGACTTCTTCCCTCCAAAAGCCTCTTTTAGCTCTTGGTATCTATTACCAATATAATTAAAATCATATATATATAAAGGTGTATCATATTTCTCTACTAAAGCTTTTATATCTAAACCCATTTAGTTAATTCCTAATTATTATTATTGATTGGGATTTTATCTAAAAATTGATTAGGTTCAGATGGAATTAAAAATTGACTTTTCTATAATTTTTCATTGAAAATAATACTATATTATAATATAATAATCTATAATATTTATATTATAAGGAAACAATATGGGATTTTTTGACTTTGTATCTAACTCAGGTAAGAGTATTTTAGGGAAAGGGAATGACTCTGAAACTATAAAAAAAGAGATTGAAGATAGTTTTGAAGAATTGCCTATTGATGGATTAATTGTTGAAGTTGATGGAGAGAGCGTAATATTAATAGGTGTGGCAAAAGATTTTGATACAAGAGAAAAGGTCATATTGATTGCTGGAAATATAGAGGGAATTTCACAAGTTAATGCAGAGCAACTTATTACACTTGATATGGTGGATACCAATTTAGAAGAGCCTATTGAGATACCGGAAGAGGTTTTTTATACTATTGAAGATGAAGATATTTAATGGAAAACTGTCACTAAGTTTTGTAATAATAGGGGTTAATAACAGGTAATATGGTAGCCCACTTTTTAAAATTGTTCTTCATAATGCAGTTTTAAACCATCACTTGTCATCATAAATCCACTAATGTGAATTTTGCCATTATGAACTAACTTGTGGTGTTTTTTGCAGAGTGGAATAAGATTGTATTTGTGATTTTTATCAACACCTCTAACTTTACCCTCACTATCTGCCATACTTTGAGGTATGATATGATGAACCTCATCAACCCCTTCATTACATAATGCACACTTTGTAATATATAAATTCTTATTATATCTACTTCTTCTTTTACTCTTTATGCTTTTTAATTCTGACTGTTTTCCTACAATTGTCTCTCTTATTTTATAAGCACTATTAAGAAATTTTTTATCCATATGTAGGGATTTGGCAAACTCCAATCCATAAAGAGAACTTCCCATACCAAGTTGCAACTCTCTATTATAGATTAATCTATCTCCCTCCTCATCATATTTAACTCCTAAATGTAAAAAGATAAGCCCATCTACATTTTGAAGTTCCTCTATATCTTTTAGCTGATGTAAATGAGTTGCAAATATAAAATTTGCTCCAATATCAAGAAGTTTTAAAATAGCACCTGAGACAATAGCAACTCCAGATACCGTTTCAGTTCCTTGTGATATTTCATCGCCTAAAATTAAACTTCTCTTCGTTGCACGATTAAA
>CAZROY010000071.1:0-26551 GCA_964601885.1 uncultured Sulfurovum sp.
AAACTCTATTTTGAGATATTAAAGGGCTTTTTTAAAGAGTATAAGATTGTCTATCAAACCAAAAATGGAAGTAGAAAAATCAAAAATTAATAGATAAAATGAAAGAGGCAGTGGATGATAGCACACAAGATTGAGCTTAAAGCGAACAATCAACAAATCACATACTTTAAAAAAGCATGTGGAGTAAGTAGAATAGCTGATAAATGGTTTATCTCATTTGGGATTAAGCCATCTATGAGTTATTTATCTTGCAAAAACCAAGCAAGTGTCGGAATAGACTTAGGAATTACAACATTAGCAGTATTGAGCAATGGCTCATTTGTTGAGAGTCCAAGACCTCTCAAAAAGTTGCAAAAAAAATTAACAAGAGTGAGCAGACAATTATCAAAAAAGCAACATAGCAGAAAAAAAGGATATAGAATATCTCTGAATATCTAACTAAACCTATCTTTGATATTTTTAAACTGCTCGAAATTATTAACAAACATATCTAATAGTTCTGGACTAAACATAGCTCCTCTCTCTCGCTTCATAACCTCTAATGCTTCTACTGAACTCATAATAGTATCTGTATATACTCTATAAATAGTAAGTTTATCAAAAAAATCAACCAATCCAGCTATTTGAGAACATATAGGTATCTCTGTACCTCTCATCTTATATGGATAACCTGTACCGTCCCAATTTTCATGATGATATAGTATTACCTTCTTTGCCATACTTATAAGGGTGGTCTCTTCTATATCTTCTAAAATCTCGACACCCAACTCTGTATGCTTTTTAAAAATTTTACTATTTTCTGTTGTCAATTTCTCCTTTGGAATTCTAAGTAGTCCAATATCATAAATAGACATAGTATAGTAGAGATTATCACTCTCAATAGAGTTTAATCCATATAGATGACCTAAAAGTTTTGCATATTCACCCAATCTTTTAGATGTATTTCCACTATAATATCCATTCTCATGTGCCATATTGCCCAATTTATTTAAAAGCTGTTTTTGAGAATTATCAAGTACCTCAACTGCCTCTCTTAAATAACATAAATTATCTTCTGAATATATACTTCTTGATTTCGTATTATCTTTTATACTGTGCATTAAATCATAGAACTTTTTAACTCTTAGGTGGTTAAAAACTCTCAATTTTAACTCTTCTGGATTATACGGTTTTGATATAAAATCATCAGCCTTTAACTTATATGTTGTCCGTTTCTCTTCAGATTTTGAGGTTACAACAATAACTGGAATTATACTATGAATAGGATGTTCCTTAATCTTTTTTAGAAACTCTAAACCATTCATATTTGGCATCATTAAATCCAATAAAATAATATCAATTGGATACTTCTCTATAAGTCTTAAACCCTCTTCTCCATCTGAGGCTTGATATATATTTATATTTGGAGCGTCATCAAAGGTGGCTGTTGCCAACTCTTGATTAAAAGCATCATCTTCAACACTTAACAGTGTAAACTCTCCCAACTCTTCTAATTTTTTCACTATATTATCTCCTTTTTTTCTATTAATAGGGAAGAGAGACTCTTTAAAAGTCTCTTATTTAATGGGTCAATTGCTAAAATATCACCTTTTTCTGCCAGCTTTTGAAGCTCTCCAGCCATATCTGCAATCTCTTTAAGTCCAAGATTAGATAACACACCTTTGAGAGCATGGAAATTTTCAACAAGCTCTTTAATATCTTTTTTTTCAAAATTAACTTTAACTCTCTTGATATACTCAATAATACTCTCTTTGGCTTTTGATAAGAGTTTTTTGGCAACCTTTTCATTAAAATTGTTTTGTAAATGGCTAAGAGCCATAGCCTCAATATCTAACTCTTCAATTTTCTCCTTTTTAGAAGTATTCCTATGATAGTTATCTGCAGGAGATAATTTCTTTTCAAACTCTTTATTTATAAGTTTTAAAAGTTTTGCCTCAATATCTTGTTTATCAAGAGGTTTTTCAATAAAATCATTCATTCCTGAATTCTCTGCAGCTAACTTATCCTCTTTATAAACATTTGCACTCATACATATAATAGGAACACTCTTATTGAATTTACGAATTTCTCTTGTAGCCTCCAATCCGTCCATTACAGGCATACGCATATCCATTAATATTGCATCATAATTATGCTCTTTTACCTTAGCTACCGCTACTTCACCATTTTCAGCAGTATCACAAGTAATACCAAAGAAGTTGTCTAACATCTCTTTTTCATATTCACGGTTAATCTCAACATCTTCAACTATTAAAATATCAAGATTAGAGTAATCAACTTTGTCTTTTTTACCAAACAGTTCACTATCATAAGTCTCTTCTACCTCTTTAATAAATCTCTGATACGATATTGGTTTACTTATAACTCTATCAAACTCTTTTAAACTAATATCTGTCTCTCTCTCATCTACAAGAGCAATCAGTTTTATATTTGGTTTAACAGCTCTAAAAGTTCCAGCTATATAATCGGTATTTTGTTGAAAAGAGTCCACATCAAAAATACCTATATCATAAAAACGACCACTAGCTATCATGTGTATTAAAGATGAGGTTATATCTTCATTTCTAATGTCATGATTTTGAAAATTAACGCCTAAATTTACAAACTCTTTGGTTAGATTATTAATAAATGGTGATTTTTCAGAAAACATCATAATATTACTTCTATTTAATGCTTTTCCAATCTCTTTTTTTCTAGTTCTTTCAACTATTAATGTAACTGTAAAACTACTTCCTATACCCTGCTTAGACTCAACAGTAATCTCACCTCCCATCATTTGTGCTAATTTTTGAGAAATATATAATCCAAGTCCCGTACCTTGTGTCTTATCTGTTGATTGGAATGGTTCAAATAGGGTTTTAGCTACACTTTCTGGAATACCTGTTCCTGTATCATCAACTTTTGCAACCAATTTTAATTGATTATCTCCTATAGGCTCAAGTGTTTGAATATAAAATCTAATTGAACCCTGTTTAGTAAATTTTGAAGCATTAGATAGTAAATTAATAAAAATCTGTTTTACCCTCTTATCATCAACTCTTACTTTATATTCCGGCATTGGAATATCTGTAATTAGCTCAACACCTTTACGAACTTTAGAACGGATAAGATTTGCACAGTCATTTAAAATATCATCTAAATCAACCTCTTTTGGCACCAAATCAATACGATTATCTCCAATCTTTGCAACATCTAAAAGGTCACTAACAAGTGCTAAAAGATGATTTGAGCTTTGAGATATATTATCTAAATATCTCTTCTGTTTATTATTTAATGCTGTATCATCAAGTAGCTCTCCATAACCTAAAATTGCAGTAAGTGGAGTTCGCAACTCATGGCTTACAGATGCTATAAATCTCTTTTCATTATTTAGAGACTCCTCTAACTCTTTATTTACCTGTGTTAAGAGATGGGCTAGTTTTAATTTATCTTTTGTTGCTTTAGCATATCTCTGTTTTAGTCGAGAATGCTCCATTTTTATCTGCTCCATACTCTTTATAATACTTTCTCTGTTTTTTATATTTTGTGGCAACATACTATTTTTCCTTTTCGCTTAAAAGTGCTGTAACAAATGTTTCATTATGAAAAGCATATCCACCCGGATACGCCCCTATCTCCCCATAGGCATAAAATCCTACAAGAGGTACATTAGCACTCCTATATGCTAACTCAATCTCTTTAATTGCTAAATTACCCAATACCTGTTTTCTTGAACAACATGGAAAAACTAAACCTATTTCAGGCTTAAAGTTTAAATTATTTTGTAATGAACTATTAATACTCTCTCCAACATGTTTTATAATTGTCTCCCCTTGTGGGGCAGAAATCCTAACTTTTGACTTCTCCTCTACATGTCCTGCAAAAATAAGTGCCTTTTTTTCTTCATCTATTCCAAGTATTGCTCTATATACAACCAATCCACTTTTCATTGTAACCTCTAAAGGATACTCAATCCCAATCAAGGGAATACTCTCATGAGATTGAATATTCAAATAATCTTTGTAAAAATCTATAGCTGGTTTACCATCAACCTCATAGACTATATTCTGCTCTGCCTTGGTTACAATTCTCTCTTTACCTATTCCAGCCCAACCAAAAGCTCTTGAACCTACTATGTCTATTTTATCTTTATCTATTGCCAAGGTTACAATTCCATGATTTGAAAAGTTCTCTTTGGAGAATATAAATGTCTCTTTGAGATGCATATCATCTCCAGCACTACCTCCAAAAATATATTCAATACCGCTACTAATAATTCCTTGTGTATAGGAGTCATTATCAAAATTTAATCCAGAGGTAATAGTAATTAATGCTGGATTTCTAAATTTATTTTTTGCCCACAATCCAATATTATTCCCCATTCTAAAATAGGACTCTTCGTTCTCTAAAGATGAAAATTTAAATGCAATTGCATCTGGATTTACCTCTATAAGCATGGCTAAAATTGTCTCTTCAACCTCATTTGCTCCCAGTTTTTCATTTGCAAATATCTCTCCTGCTGTTGTAGCACCCATTACTATAAAAGAGTGATGTTCTAGTCCCACAACCAATTTTTTTATATTATGTTTTGCTGAACTATATATAAATGCAAGAGAGGGATTAAACCCTTTTTGTACTACCGTATCTATCTTTTTTAATAGACTCTCTATTGAATAGGCATCAATTATTATATTTTTCATTTTCTATTTCTCCTTTATATATTTTTCTCTAAGTTCTACAAAATAATCAAAATACTCTAAAAAATGGTAAAGAAGTTCCGGGTCAAACATCTCTCCACTCTGTCCTACTAAAAAGTTATATATACTCTTTAGTGAATGTTCCCCTTGTGAGACCAACATATTAAATGTTTCCACAATATAGACTATTTGAGCATAAGGACTAATCTCTTTTCCCTTTAACTCTTGCGGAACACCTGTACCATTATAATTTTCCCTATGCTCTGTAATAACAGATTTCAATATTTTTAAAAAAGGTGTCTCTATAGAGTTTTTAATAATCTGATAAGCTTGAAATATATAAATTGTATCCGTTGCGTTGTTCTCATTACTTATAATATTTGTGTATGATTTCCTAAAATCATTAGAAGATAATGCACCAATATTATAAACAATCGTACTTAAATATAATCTTTCTATATCATCTTTACTATAATTTAAGAGTTCTGCAAAAGCTTTTACTAATTTTGCACTAACCTCAATATTGTTATCCCTTAAAGATATAATATATCCAAGTCCTCTAAACATCTCTTTTTGAGAATGCTCCACTGTTTTTAAATCAAATAGCTTCTCTTGTTTAACCTCTTCTTTTTTATCTATCCCATTTTCTTTAAGCTTATTTTTATAATATATCTCTTCAATATACTTATATATTTTAGCTTGTAACTCACTCAATTTAAAAGGTTTGGATATAAAATCATTCGCACCCAACCTATATAACTCTTTCATTATTAACTCATCTGTAGAGATAATAATAATTGGAATAAGTGAATGAAGAGGACTCTTTTTTATCTCTTTTATGGTCTCAATTCCATTAAGCATTGGCATATGTAAATCTAGTAAAATTATATCAATCTTCTCTCTTGCTAAAAAATCTAACGCTTCAATACCATTTTCTGCTTCAATATACTTTATGGAAGGTATTTTAGATAGAAGAGATATAATAAGCTGTCTGTTAAAAGCATCATCGTCTGCAATTAATACCGTTATTGAACCTAATTTTTCCCATTCCATATATATCTTAACCTTATTTTTCTTTTAATTATACATAAGTTTATTTAAAACTTTATTTTTTTTTAAATAAAAGTTAAATTATTTTACTTTAAGTATTGATTTATATTTCATTGTATCCTATTTATGTTATAATATATTTTATGAGATATATACTAAAACAGATAAAAAAGTATCAAAGCTATATGATGAGTGTAGTAAAGAGTTTGAATTAGATGATATTAATATAACCTATCTAAATAGCTTACAGAAACTTAAAAATAGAAGCTATTATAAAAAAGATAAATATAAAAAAAGAGGTGCAGATTTGGCAAATGAATATCTATAGTAGAGTTAAACCAACCCTTTTCCAACTTTCCAATCCACCACGATAGTATAGAAGTTTATTTTTAGGATAACCTATCTTAACAAGAGTATTAATTATCTTAATAGCTCGATTATCTAAAATACCATTATCAAAGATAAGAAGTTTATGTACTCTTTTAAAATACCAACTCTTTTTATATCTCTTAACACCTAATAGTTTTAATATCTCCTCTCTATATTTGCTTTTTGGAGATAATATACTATATGGAATATTTACAGCAGAAGGAATTGTACTCTTTTTATACTCTAATGAACCTCTAGCATCTACTAAAATTCTGTCTCTATTTTTTTTAAAAGATTTCATAAAATCTAAAGTCTCTAACTCACCTACAGTCTTTATACCATCAATACCTATAGGTGCAATACAATAAGGTGGACACTCTCTATTGTCAATCCTCTCTATTTTAAAGCTCTTTTTTTGAACGATAGTAGTAATGGAGTCTAAATTTTTTGAAATTTTAACCACCCTTTTATCTGATTTAGATTTAGATAAACTTTTGTCTTCTAACAAATTATCCAAAACAAATACGCTACTCTCTTGTAAAGGATTAGGCAAAGAACAACTCTTTTGACTCCTTTGTATAGAAGAGAAGCAACCTATATCAGACCCATAAAGTGTTAAAGTCAAAGATATTACAATTAAACTCTTTCTAAACATAGTTACATGCGTGATTTATCTCTTGATAGTGATACTCGCATAAGTTCAGAGAGATTATAAGATTTTACTCCAACCTCATAAGCTAAAACATCTCCATCTTTTCCAAGTACAATGGTTAAAGGGATTAAATTATTCCAATTATAATATAGCTTTAAATACTCATAAAATCTCTGCTGATTTATACCATTTATAATATGATAATTAATTCCATACTTTTTAATATACTCTAAGGACTCTTCATCTGTATGTTGTTCTGCCTCTATAGCTATAACTTCAAATGAATTACCCAAATCTTTTTTTAAATGAATAAGTTGAGGTATCTCTTTTTTACAATATTGACAATCCCAACCAAAAATCTTTAAAAAAACCACTTTACCTTCTAAACCAGCAATAACCATTTTTTTATTGCTTGTTTTCATCTTAAACTCTCTATTATTTATTGTTTTAAAATCAAATTGTGTATCTAATGGAGGCAAAAGTACTTTTTGATTATTAAAACTCACCTTTGTTCCTACTTGCTCATTTTGATGAGTATAAAAGTAATATCCTCCAAAAGATAAAAGAATTAAAATTAAAACAATAATAACTACATTAAGCATTTTCTGAATAGCCGAAACATTTTTTCCCATAAAATTTCCCCAAAATAAATTAATCCATTAGAATATCAAAAAAATGATTTAAAAAAACTTTTATAAGATGAAATTATATAAAATGGATATTTTTATTCACATTTTCATTTTTACTACCAACTATATAGATAATATTCTTTTCTATACAAAATAAAAGATAAAATTAGGTATATATGATAAAAAAAATAAAGATACTCTTAACTGAAGATAAAAAAATAAATCAAGATATAATATTAGGAATTTTAGAAGATAGCATATTTCAAATTGATATAGCAAATAATGGCATGGAGGCAGTTCAAAAGTGTAAAAGTGATAAATATTCTCTAATTTTAATGGATATTGATATGCCTATTATGAATGGGTATGAGGCTACTCGATTAATTCGATTAGATAATAAACACATACCTATAGTGGCATTAACTGCCAATAGATGTATGAGTACAATATCGAAAACAAAAGAGGTTGGAATGAATGAATATCTATCAAAACCTATAGAGCCTCAAAGGCTATATAAAACATTTTTTAGATATATTTCTAAAGCATGAACTATATGTAAACCACCCAATCGCTAAAGACCATTAGGATGTCTGTTAAAAAGATAGTTAAACAAATTTATCCCTATTAAAGATAGGGGGAGGGTTTGTAAAGTGTTGATAAGATTTTTATAATTTATAAATAGAGGGAGAATAGCATGGATAATATCAAATTGCCATACTTTCAGTATATAGATACTACTATAGGGTTAAAATATCTAAATAATGATAAAAAATTATATCTTAAAATTTTAAATAATTTTTTAAATAGATATAGAGACTTAAAATTAGATACGCTAAATAGCAATGAGATAAAAGATATAATACATAGTATAAAAGGGTTAGCCTCAACATTAGGTATGACAAATTTAAGTCATTTAGCCACTCTTATACATAATAAAAATCGAATGGACATATTATCCAAATTTTCCCAAGAGTTATCACTCGTAATAGAGGAACTTAGATTAGAACTAGAACTTCCAAAGATTAAAACAATTCTACTAATAAATGATAAAATCATAGATATTGATATTTTAATTGAAATTTTTGATGATAAATATGATGTAATCGTTGCATTAGATGAGAGTAGTGCATTAGATGTAGTAGAGTCTGAAAACATCTCTGTTGTTTTACTTGATGCTACAATTGCCAATATGGATATATTGAAGTTCTATGATAAACTTACAAGTAAGATGCTACCTGTTATATTTATTGTGGATAATTTAGATAAACAGATATTAAAAAAGATTTCAGCCAAAGGTTGTAATAACCATATAGTAAAACCTTTCAATATAGATAGAATAGAAAAGTGTATTAATCTCATATAAATTTTAAAAATAAAATATAATTTTTGTTTTTAAGGTTATATTAATATTTTTAAGGTTATACTCTCATATGATAAACAATATAAATAAGGAAATAATATATGAGAATAATCACTGCTATAACTCTCTTGAGTATATTTGCCTATTCGGATATTCACATAGTCACATCTAATGAAAACCCTATTAAACATGTAACTATTGAACAGTTGGCAAATATTTATCTAAAAAAAATAGATAATATAGATGGAATTAAAGTAGAGCCTATTGATAATCAAGATAGCTACAATGAATTTTGTAAAAAAGTGATAAAAAAAACACCAAAACAGCTACATGCTTATTGGATGAAAGAAATATATAGAGGCAATAAACAACCACCACCAAAACTCTCTAAATCGCAAATAGAACAAAAAATTAAACAAAACCCAAAGGTTATATCTTACTCTTCTAATAAATTAACAGGGAAAATTATATTTACCATTAGATAGTTTTTTGTCACCTACCAATCACTAAATAAATTTAGGCGATTAGGATTTCAGCTATTTAATTATTAAAATATGTTATTATCTTTTTTTTATAAAAAAGGGAAATAAAAATTAAAAATATGTTTAATTTTAGCATTATTCAAAAACTCCGTATTATATTTGTTATTATATTAATATTTTTTATAGTATATATATCAATAAGCTATCAATTTACAACAAACACTATAAATGAACTAAGGAGTATTGAGTCTAAAAAGTCTAATGTTGCTTTTTTACATAGGGAAAACTTATCTCTTCTTAAAAATATTATTATTAAATTTAATGATATTGCTAATACTGGAGAGATAGATGGACTTAAACAGATTAGAGAAAAAAAGATAGAGATTGATAAAAAACTAAATAAACTAAAAAAATATACTCAAGATATAAAGATAGAAGAGCAGAGAAAGTTACTTCAAAAATTTTACCAAATAGGAGTTAAAACAACTAAAGGATTAATTGAAAACCCCTCTTCAAACCTTCAAAATATTAAAAAATATCAACAAATTAGAAACCAAATCTATAGACTCTATAAAGTACAAAAAATTAACTCATATAATTTACTACAAAACTCAATCAAAAAGATTTCAGATGATACAAATAGCTACTTTCAACTTTTTGTAATGTTATCCATTTTCGGACTCTTTATTATAACAATTATGGCAATTTATCTTGTAATCAGTATTAAAGATAGATTTGAAAAGGTCTATAAGTCATTGGATAATCTTATAAAAGAAAAACCAGATTTTTCAAAAAAAATGGTACCTAAAAGAGATGACGAGATAGGTATGTTGGTTAATGGATTTAATAGGCTTCAATCTAAATTAGAAAAAGACTTTAATAGATTAAATATGTTAAAAATAAAAGCCGAGGATACCTCGAAACTAAAATCGGAATTTTTAGCAAATATGAGTCATGAGATAAGAACCCCAATGAATGGTATTGTAGGAATGAGCTACCTTGTACTTCAAACCAATTTAACACCAACTCAAAGAAATTATATAGAAAAAATAGAAAACTCCTCTAAATCTCTACTTGCTATTATTAATGATATTTTAGACCTATCTAAAATAGAGTCTGGAAAACTCTTTATTGATAAAGTTGATTTTGACTTAAACAAAGTTATTAGAAATACCCTAGATTTAGTAAGATTTACGGCTAAAGAAAAAGGTTTGAAAATCAGAGTAAAATACTCAAAAAATGTACCTAAAAAACTATATGGTGATAGTTTAAGAGTATCGCAAGTACTAAATAACCTTTTTAGTAATGCTGTAAAATTTACAACAAAAGGTGAAATTTCTCTCTTTGTAGATAGAGTAGAAGAGAAAAAATTTAGATTTGAAGTAAAAGATACAGGTATAGGATTAACTAAAGTAGAACAGAAAAAAATCTTTAGAGCATTCTCACAAGCCGATGGAAGTACAACAAGGGATTATGGTGGTACAGGGCTTGGACTTACAATATCTAAACAACTTGTGGAACTAATGAATGGTAAAATTTGGGTAGAGAGTGAATATGGTCAAGGGAGTAAATTTATATTCGAAATTGAATTAGAAGAGGCAAAAGAGAGTAAAAAAACAGTAGATTTTAATATAGAGCCAACCAAAGTAGATAGCAAATTAAAAAAAGATATAAATTTATTAAAAAATTGCAAAATCTTGCTTGTTGAAGATAATCAAATAAACCAAGAGATAATTACAGGATTATTAGAAAATTCAAAAATTGAACTCGATATAGTCTCCAACGGAAAAGAGGCTATAGATAAATTTCAACCAAATAGATATACACTTATTTTAATGGATATTCAAATGCCTATTATGGACGGCTATGAGGCTACAAAACTTATTCGTCAAAAAGATAAAGAAATTCCAATTATTGCAATAACTGCAAATGCAATGAAAGAAGATATTGCAAAAACCAAAAGCTATGGAATGAATACACATATTAATAAACCCATAGATGTTAAAGAGCTATATGAGACCATACTGAAATATACTCCTCATGAAAATATGATAGATGAGACAATTAAAGTACAAAATAGAATATTTTATAAGCTCAAAGATGCATTAAAAAGCAGACGACCCAAAAGATGTAATGCTGTTATAACAGAAATAGAAAGTTATAATTTATCTACAGATGAGAAGGAAATTTTTAATAAAATCAAAGCTCTGGTCAAAAATTATAAGTTCGATGTAGCATTGGAACTGCTATCTATAGAAAGTTAAGTAACTGTTGCAAAAAATCTGAAGTAAAATAGTGATGCAGGTAAAAATTTAAGAATTGGCTAAAGAATAAGAAGCCCAATCCTTTTTAGGGATTGGGTAATTCATGAAATAAAAGGGGGTATATTACATCATACCACCCATTCCTCCCATACCACTCATATCAGGCATAGCAGGGGTTGAAGTAGATTCTTCTTTTATATCTGAAATCGTAGCTTCTGTTGTAAGAAGTAGGCTAGATACAGATATAGCATTAAGGAGTGCAATTCTTGCTACTTTTAGTGGGTCGATAATTCCAGCCTCTAACATATCTACAAATTCACCTGTTGAAGCATTAAAGCCTAGATTAGGATTATCACTATTCATTACTTTATCGACTACAACACCAGCATCGTAACCAGCATTTATAACAATCTGTTTCATTGGAGCAGATATTGCCCGTTTTATAATTTCCGCTCCAATTAGCTCATCACCTTTTAAATCTAAATTAACTTTTGCAGTAGCTTTAATTAGAGCTGAACCACCACCGATAATAATACCCTCATCAACAGCCGCTTTAGTTGCACTTAGAGCATCATCAACTCTATCTTTCTTCTCTTTCATTTCGGTTTCAGTAGCAGCTCCAACTTTAATAACAGCTACACCTCCACTTAGTTTAGCAAGTCTTTCTTGAAGTTTTTCTCTATCATATTCACTAGTTGTCACTTCAATTTGAGACTTAATCTCATTTACTCTAGCCTCAACTGCACTAGCCTCACCTTTTCCATCAACGATTACCGTATTGTCTTTATCAATCACAACTTTTGCACATTGACCAAGCTCAGCTAAAGTTGTCTTTTCAATAGATAAACCAAGCTCATCAGTAATAAGTGTAGCACCTGTAAGGATTGCTATATCATTCAACATAGCTTTTTTTCTATCTCCAAAGCCCGGTGCTTTTACAGCTGTAATATTGAGTACACCTTTTAGTTTATTTAAAACTAAAGTTGCTAAGGCTTCACCCTCTACATCATCAGCTATAATAAGCAGTGGTTTACCTGTTTTTTGAATTTGTTCTAATACAGGAACAAGGTCTTTTAGAGATGTAATCTTAGCATCTGTTAATAAAAGATAAGGATTATCTAGTTCACAAGTCATCTTTTCAGAGTTTGTTACAAAATATGGTGATAGATAACCTCTATCAAACTGCATACCCTCTACAACCTCTAAATCATCATTAATCCCTTTTGCCTCTTCTACAGTAATTACACCGTCTTTTCCAACTCTCTCCATAGCTTCAGCAATAAGTTGACCTATAGTCTCATCGGAATTGGCTGAAATAGTAGCAACTTGAGCTATCTCTTTTTTATCTTTAACAGCTTTACTAATAGCTTTTAGTTCATCTATAATGGCACTACAAGCCTTATCCATTCCTCTTTTGACCTCAATAGGATTGGCTCCTGCTGTAATGTTTCTAAGCCCCTCTTTAAAGATTGAGTGTGCTAGAACTGTAGCAGTTGTTGTTCCATCTCCTGCCTCATCTGCTGTATTTGAAGCCACCTCTTTTACAAGTTGTGCTCCCATATTCTCTAAATTATCTTTTAGTTCAATTTCTCTTGCAACAGAGACACCGTCTTTAGTGATATTAGGTGAACCATAAGATTTCTGAATAAGTACATTTCGTCCTCTAGGACCCATAGTAATTTTTACAGCATCAGCTAACTTTGTTACACCTCTAAATAGTCCATTTCTTGCATCGTCAGAAAAAAATATCTCTTTTGCCATTATCTCATTACTCCTAAAATATCATCACTACTCATAATAAGGTATTCAACCTCTTCAATTGTAATTTCTGTTCCACTATATTTAGGAAATACAACAGTATCACCTACATTAATCCCACTCTCAACTGCATCTTCACCTACAGCTATAACTTCACCTTCCAAAGGTTTCTCTTTGGCAGAGTCTGGGATAATAATACCGGATGCGGTTGTATTTGTTTGTTCTTCTCTTTTTATAAGAACACGATTACCTAATGGCTGAAATGACATTTGGTTTCTCCTTATAGTTATTAAATTTTTTGGAATGTTAATATATTTTTTCAAAAAAGTCAATAGTTTGTATAAAAAAATTCAATAAACTTTAGTCAATTAAGCTAAACTATATTTAATTATATCTCTATTAGAAATCCAAATCATACTTTTTATACAAACAAACTTAGCTAAATCAACTAAGTCATTTTTAACAAATAATCATTATCGATTAAAAAAAGGCTAAAACTATTGACATATATCTGTTTTTTAGATAGAATTGCGTCTCTTTAAACAAATGGTAAGGTAGCTCAGCTGGTTAGAGCGCTGGTCTCATAAGCCGGAGGTCGGGGGTTCAAGTCCCCCTCTTACTACCATTTTAACATTCAATCGAATTTACTAAAGCCTAGCATAAAACTCCTTACCCTTAGATAAAAATCTACTCAACAAAAAATCACATTACATATTAGAAATAAGAGTTGATTTTTATAGTTGAGTTTACGAAATAATAAAATTATTATAAAAATGAATGAATATTAGTTCGTACACTTTTATTACTTTTTTATCTTATTTATAGTAAAATCCGCAAAGTTTTCCATTTTTATTTTAAACATTGAAATTATAATAATGCTACTTATTATTAATATAATTTATATTGATATATAATTGATACAAATTAATATTATAAAATTTTTTTATATTATAATTATTTTTGTGGGTTAATAACAGGTGGTAGTTGCTATTAAAAAAGATGCTTATGCTATTTTGCTGTTTTCAACAATTATGCTCTTCTATTGGTACTACGGCAAAAAATGGATTGCCAAAAGACGAGCTAAAAAATCATTTGAAAAATCAGAGTTCAAAAATAAACGCATAGAAATAAGCATAGATAAAGATGGATTTACTCTTTTACAACCAAGTCAAGAGAAATGGTCATGGAATGAAATTCAAAAAGTAATTATCTTAGGTGATGATATTATGCTCTATAGACATCTACACTTTCACTATATTCCCAATAATGGATTTAAATCTCTTGAAGAGAAGAGTCGGTTTAAGTCATTAGTTAAACAATCGAGTCTCTTAACATAGAGTGTTCTTGTTGTTGATTGCCTCTTCCTAAAAAAATGAGGTGGTTTACCCATTTTTTGATTTATTTTTAATAAAGAGTATAAAAAGCAAAAGAGATACTGATATTAGTAGATAGTTTCCAATATAATCATGTGCTAAAGAGAAGTTGTCTCTTCCTTGCAATACCAATTTTGTTATAAGATATATTCTAAATATATTGATAGTTGTAATACCAATATACCCAAATAGTACCCATTTTATTTTGTGGGCAATGGTTGATGGAAAAGCAAAAATTGAAGCCACAAAAAATAGGTATGGGATTACTCCATTACACTCTTTCTCTACTACCAAATAGTAGTGAGAAGTTATAATAATCTTATTTTCTTCTAATATATTAGAAGGGAGAGTAAATTTTAAAAGATATATTGTAAAGTTGGTCTGGAGAGAGTTTATAAAATCTGATATGGGAAATATATCCCAATAAAAAAGTATAAATAATAATAATATATTAACTAAATATAGGACAATAAATTTTTTCATTAAATTTTCGGTGGTATAAATTCATAATGTTTTTTATTTTCTACATCTTTACTTAGTTGTGTTGGACTCATAAGTTTTACTTTTGGTTTAGCCTTTGATAGATTTTGTATCATAAAACTCTGTGCCTCTTCTCCATAATATTTAATAATCAAAATAATTTTGTCCTTTTTTTTACTTCTATAGGCTGTAAATAACTCAATATTATCGGATATTTTATCTATCTCAACTCTATCATCTTGCCTTAGAGGTAATTGATAATTTACACCCTCTATACGAAGTAAAGTATTCTTCTCTTTATATACCAACCATACAACTTTAGCAACATATAATCCATATAGAGAGTGTTGAGTCTGATTTATAATAACTCTATAGAAATTTTTATCTTTTTTTTCAATAGTAATATTGCTATCAGCTTGTAACAAATCTAAATAGAGACTATTTGCCCCCTTGATAGCATCTGAACTTCTATTTAAATGGTTAAAAAGATTTCTATTAGAAGCTCTTAATATATCTGCACTTCTATATAGTGCCATCAAAACTAAAGATAGCAATGTGATAGATATAAGAACCTCCAATAGAGTAAATCCCTTTTTTAAGCTTTTAAATCTCAACTCCTCTTTTCTATTTTCAATTAATTTAATCTTCCATAATTCCAATACGAACAGCCTCTTCATAAGATGTTTCACCACTAATTAACATCTCTCTTAATTTATCTGCAATAGTCACCATTCCACTCTTCTTAATGGCAATCCGTATCTGATGGTCATTTAATCCATCTTTCATCATCATTTTAACACTATCATTCATAATAAATAGTTCACCAACTGCTCTTCTACCTCTATATCCTGTATAGTCACACTCTTTACACCCTTTTGCCTTATAGTAAATAGTCTCTATAGGTAGAGAGAGTTCATCTATAACAGTTGGAGATAATTTTGTAGGCTCTTTACATGTAGAACATAACACTCGTGTAAGCCTTTGGGCTAAAACTCCAAGTAGAGTAGATGATATTAAAAACTCCTCTATCCCCATATCCATAAGACGACTTAAGGCTGAAGTTGCATCATTCGTATGTAGCGTTGAGAGCATAAGGTGACCAGTTAAAGCAGAACGCAAAGCAATATCTGCCGTTTCACTATCTCTAATTTCCCCCACCATAATAATATCTGGGTCTTGTCTAAGTATAGAACGGAGTCCTGTTGCAAAAGTAAGTCCAACTTTTGGATTTACTTGAATTTGATTTACATTTTCAGCATTATACTCAACCGGGTCCTCTACTGTAATAATATTCTTGTCGGGTGTAGCAATATGTTGCAAACATGCGTGAAGTGTTGTAGATTTTCCTGAACCTGTAGGACCTGTTACAAGTATCATACCGTGTGGGTGCGTTAATAATCTATTTAAATCTTTTGTCAATGTTTCCGAAAAACCTAAACTCTGTAGAGTAGGGATAGACTCACTTTGCATAAGCATTCTCATAACCACTCTTTCACCATAATAAGTTGGTAAAACCGAAACCCTAATATCAAGACTCTTCCCTGCGATAGTAACTTGTGTTCTTCCATCTTGTGGAACTCTTTTTTCTGATATATCAAGATTAGAGATAACTTTTATTCTTGATATAACTAAACTTGTAATATTTTTATCAATATCAATATGTTTTTTTAATGCTCCATCAATTCTAAGTCTAACTTCACCCTTTTTTTCTAAAGTCTCAATATGAATATCTGATGCTCCCTTTTTAATAGCTTGAAAAAAGAGTGAATTGACCAATTTTACAACAGGAGCAGACTCCTCATTTGATAATAAATCTTGTGAGTTTCGTATAAAATCTAAAAGGTCAGACTCCACCTCTATAATATCATCTCCACTATCTGTAGTAATTGCATCAAAATCACTACCTGTTTTAATCTCCAAAAACTTATTCTCTAACCTTTCAAAGCTATCACTATCAACCTCCACAATGGGATAGTTAATATCAAGTTTAGAGAGATAATTAAGAGCCATTGCCATACTCTTTTTATGAATAATAGTACATTTTTTCTCTTGAACAAAAGCAAAAAGCAGATGGTGCTTCATTGCCAATGTATTATCAATATCTTCACTCCAAAATGGTTCTAAATCAATATTTTCAATATATGGTAACTTAATCACTAAATATTGTCCCCTCATCATACTCAAGTCCAGTATCTATCTGGTCAAGATTAATCTCTTTATCTGCTCTATTTATCGTATCTAAAATAGATATACTTCTAACATTCTCCTCTTCATTATTTGGTTCACTCTCTATATAGCTATCATCTAATAACTCTTTGGAATTCTCTTCTACTTCAAAATCTCCATTACTAGATTTACTAAAAAATGTTACATGTGTCCTATCCTCTTTCATTCCAAGTCGTCTCTGTTCCAATTTATTTAAAACTATCTTATTAAATTTCTGTTGTATAGAATCAAGTTCATCTAAATTTTTTCTAAGAGTTACTAAATCGGTACTCTTTTGAACTATATATGGGGTAAGATATATGACCACATTTATCTTACTTTTTGCTTCACCTTGTGATGTAAACAGTCGTCCTAAAATTGGAATATCCCCTAAGATAGGAATTTTTGTAGAGCTTTTTCCTGTCGAGGTTTTAATAAGTCCACCTAAAATAATTGTCTCTGCATTATTTACAATTGCATGAGTTTTTACTGACCGTTTTGTAGTAGTTGGTCTATCAGCAGATGAACCAGAACCGGGTAAAATATCTTCTATTTTGGTCTCAACTTCAAGGGATACTTTATTATTACTAGACAGTCTAGGCTTTACTTTTAAAGTAATACCAATATCCTCCCTACTGTAATTATTAAGTATTGCTGATGCCCCTTGTGTACTCTGTTGGGATTGAGTAAGAATAGATTGAGTTCTTCCCACATATATAGTTGACTCTTTATTATTTGTACATAGAACAGATGGTTCAGATAGTATCTGTGCGGCACCATTGGATTTAAGTAGGTCAAGATTTACCCCCATGGAAAAAATCTGTTTAATTCCTGCATCAAAAGAGAAGTTACTAGATGTCTCTGTCCCAATTGGATTTCCTGCATCATTGTATATAGTTTTTGTTCCACCCTGATTTAAAAAACGCATCAATTCACCTGAAATTTTTAAAGGTGCTGTGCCAGAATTAGCAAGTAGAGAAAAGACACCTTTTGAGGTGATAGCTCCTCCATTAAATCCATATTTGAGTCCTATCTTTTCAGATAAATCTGTATTAACCTCTACAATTTTTGCTCTAATATACACTTGTGCTTTTTCTATATCTAAAGCTGATATTGTTTGGCGAATATTCTCAATTTGTGCCTTATTTGCCAATACTATTAAGGCATTTCGCTCTACATCACTTGCAATTACTGCTCTTTTTACCTTTTTATCTTTTTTAGGTAGAGTACGAGATTTTCTTAGTAGTGGAACTTTTGCACCTTTGATGACTGCATGGACTGAGCCACTAGATGTGAGGTTACCGGTCATTTGTGGTAATAGCTTTCCTAAGATTTTCTCCATCTCCTCAACATTGGAGTTCTGAAGAGGGATAACATACATCTTTTGCACATCTTCATCTTCACCTTTAACATCAAGTAGTTTAATATATCTAACCAATTTATCTATATTTTTACGATTTCCAACTAAAATAATAGAATTACTACTCTCATCTTTTAAAACCGACACCTTTTGACTTATAATATCTTGTGGAAATAGTGTTTTTGACATACTAACGACATTGGGAAAAATAGTTTTAACATAAGCATTTTCAAGAGTTACAATTTGACTCCTTTTCTGCTCTCCATGTTCTATATGGTCAATGAGTTTTTTAATAGACTTTAAAGTTCTTGGGTATGCAGTAATTGCTAATAGATTATTATTTTTAAATGAGACAACCCTTGCACTTTTATGAAGTAGCGGTTTTATTTTTGTTCTAATCACTGCCGCATTTGCTCTATTCAACTTAAATATTACTGTCTCCATTGTTCCATTGCTCCGTTTTGTTATATGTGTTCTAACGGGCAGACCTTTTCCCGGTGCATCAGGAGTTCTGACTACTTGATAATACTCACCTTGGTCGATGAGGGTCATTTTTTTACTCTCTAAAATAGCATTTGCTAAAGGGATAAGTTCACTTTTTTCTATAGGCTTATTGGATATAAAATTTATTTTTCCCTTTATATCTCCATCAATTAATATATTTTTTCCTGTAATCTTACCAACCATTCTAATAAAATCACCAATTTCTAAATTTTTAAAATTCACATTGACCTTTTCTGGATAGAGAAAAAGACTCAATGCAATTATTAGTCCTAATACTTTTTTAGTGAATTTCATACTCTAACTCCATATTTTGATTATTTCGTATTATACCTAGTGTTAAGCTATCCATATCTTCAATCTCTTTATAGAATGAGAAAGCTGTATTGTAACTATTTAACTCTTGTCCATTAATAGATATTAAAATATCACCTTTTCTAAGACCCAATTTTTCAAAATCACTACCTCGTCTTACAAAGTTTACTTTAAATCCATCTAATATACCATCTCTTTTATACTCTCCAATTCCAATATCTTTCCATACTTTATCAATATCTTTGGTGTATGAGGTTAATAGTCCTTTAGATACAATTTTACTCTCTCCATCATCGCTCTCGACTATTTTTTGCTTATCTTTAATCTTTTCTACTTTAGGCTTTGGGACAGACTTGACTACCTGTATTGCATTCGGATTTTTAATTTTACTCCCATCTAAATGGAGTGTAAACTCTTTGCCACTCTTTATAAAAACAGCATAATCTATACCAGCAGATTTTAACTTAAATCCATCTATATTTTCCCCTCTTGACAATATTTTTGTCTTTCTATTTTTCTCCACAGTTACAACAAGTGTCTTTTTAGAGTTGTATAGTGCTAAAAGCTTTATTCCTTTCATACTAATAACAGTTGGTGGTGGAACCTGTTTAGGTTTTTTTACAACTTTGACGGGAATTTTTTTCGACTTACTTGCCAACTTCACACGATAATATAGAGGTTTTAATTTGACATCTTCTATATGTTCAACTCCTGAGGTCGGCAGAAACATAGTAGATATAGTAAACCAAATCACCTTAACTATGAGTAATATGATTAGAAGAAAAGTTACTATTGGCAGGAGTCTATTTGTTAAAAAATTTTTCATAATATAACCCCTTTGTGTCCTTTTTTAAAAAACCTTTAAAAGAGTTAATATCTTTCGGTTTAATAACTCTAATAAATAGTTTATTCATATTTAAATATATACCACCACTAATCTCTCCAAATGAACCATTCGCATCTATTGCAATTTTATATGGCTTTAAGATACTAAATATAGCAGTTATATTATCTATCTTTCTTGGTACTATCTCTCCTATAGCTCTATCTGTATTAATCTCTTCTATTAGAAGTCTATTATATAAAAAAAATATATTTAAATCTAATGATTTTACCTTTGCAATCTTAATCCCTTTAAAGTATATATCAGCATCAGTTATAGAGAGTCCCCATAGAGTATCATTAAACTTTTCACCACTTATCACAATTCCATTTTTTTGTAGCTCTTGTTCTATTTTATAATAAATCTCCTCTTTAGGAGCGAAAAACAGAAGAAATATTAGAAAAATAGAAGAGCCTCCTAACATTTTTTTTACCATTTGCATACTAACTCCATCTGGTATCTCTCTTTACTACTCTGATTAATTTTTAATTTCACAATTTGGAAATAATTATTCATAATATACTTTATCACACCATTTAACTCATTTATATTTAATTCTTTATACTTTATTATAATCTTTTGACCCCTTTTTTTATACAGGGCTACTCTCTCTTTTGATACTATATTTTTTAGGTTAGTAATTTTTTTTACAATCTTTTTACTCTTCCATACCTTTTTAAGCTCTATTACTCTACTTATCTCTTGAATAGAGGTTTGAATATCTGCTTTTTTACTCTGAACAAAACTAATCATTGAAAATTTATAATATAGAGCATATATGGCAAATATAGTTGCTAATAATACTATAAATTCATTTTTAAATCTTTTTAATACCATTAAGTTCATAGAACCCTCTCTACTCTAACTGCTTTTTTCTCTTTTTTGGCTTTTAGATTTTTTTTAGAAGCCTGTTTTATAATTTGACGAATAGTTACACTATCCGCCTCTATAAGAGCTGATATTTTTTTATCATCAATAGTTAACTCTTTTAAATTGGCTTTTACAGATAGTAGTTTGGATATATCTGCAACTGTATCTCTTTTTAATCTCTCTACCTCATCTATAGGTTCATATTGTGCCAAAATACTTTTTCTAATACGACTAGAGCTTAATTTTGGGTCATTTGACAACAGTAATTCCTTTTTTTCTAAATCAGCTCCTATTGAACTTTTAGTTCTATTTCCTTCCAAGATAAATATACCTCCTAAAATGGTAAGTAGTAGTGAAATAGTAATAGTCTCTCTTATTGGAATTAAAGAGCCAAAGGAGCTACTGATTGATACTCCACGATTTAGAGATAGCTTTTGTAAATCTAAATCTTGATATTGATAATTCTCTCCCAATAATCTTTTAGGAAAAATGGTTGTTATATTATCAATTGATTTAAGAGCTAACCTTTTACCCAAATCCAATGCCTTATCTAAATATGGAGCTAACTCTTGAGTAAAAAATATTTTTCCAATTTGATACTTCTGAACCCCCTTTGTCTCTAAAAAAGAGACAATTTCATCTATATCATAAGCAAAAAAACACCAATAATCTTCACATTTATAGACAAAGAATTGATACTCTTTATTTCTATCTAAGTAGTCATCAAATAGAGATGGGGCTATCTGTTTTGCTTGATATGCAAATTTAACTCCTAACTCCTCTTTTAAAAAGGTGTAAAATTGTGGTGTGATTATTATATCGACATTCTCATTTATGGTGACATTCTGCATATCTTTATGAACTAATAATCTTGTTTTAGATTTCCCCATTAAATTCAAAATTTATACTCCTTTCATCAGAATAATCAAAACTAAAACTATAATATCTATCTTTATAAGCAAAACTCTCTTCACAACTCATAGCATTTAGAGCAGTTTCTGAAAAAAGCTTTTTATCAAAAGCCTCAGAAGTCCCATTTTGTGTTAAAAATTTCTTTAGTGTCATTTTATCCTCTTCTAAATTATCTATATTCCAATCATCTTTAACACTCTGGAGTGGAATATTAAATGCTATAGATATAAGTTCTGGTGTTATATATGCACCATCAATAACCGCATTTGTAGTCACATCTATAAACACAAAATATCTATCCCATGGGATTTTAAACACCTTTATATCGTCAAATCTTAGGCGATAATCCAATAAAATATTATAAAACTCTTTTTTCGAGAATAGACCCTTTTTAGCTTTTAATCTCTTCTGATAACCACTTTCAATATCATAACCATTCACTTTTGCTACAATTATCTCTTCTAATTTATTCGGCTCTTCTATCTCATACTCTTCTAATATACTCTGTAAAATCTTTTGAGCAAACTCTAACCTTTGTGGTTTTTTTTTAGTAAACTCTCTATCTAACCATTTAATAGGTACAGCTATTAAAAGTGGATTACATTTTAAATTTATATTAAATCCACTCTCTGGCTCATTTAATATAAGTGGTAGATTATATATCATATCTATTTTTTTACTATCTACCTTTCCTTTTGGAAAAAATCTTTTTAAAATTTCAGTTGTATTTTTATATAAAAGATTTCCTTGTATTAATGCTGATACTTTTGAGGCATCTTTCTGCACCTTTTCAAGATATGAAAAAGATACTGCAACTATAGATAATATAGATGCAATAATTAAAAGTGTAATAAAAAGGGCAATACCTTTTTTTGTTTTATCCATTATAAAGCTCAATTCAAGTAAAATCCCTATTATTATAACTAAAATTAACTAAGGAATTTTAAATATGACTAAATTTTATAGTAGCAACTTAAAACAAGAGCTATTAGCCATAGACAATAGAGAGCAAAAAAAGGCTTTCTCTCTTATTGAATTACTTGTTGTTATCCTCATTTTAGGACTATTAGTTGGTCTTGTTGCACCAAAAGTAATAGGTCAAGGAACACAAGCTCAGATAAAACTAACCTGCACACAGATGGGAAGTATAAAAGAGGCATTAAAGATGTTTAAATTGGATAATGGTAAATATCCTGATACAGATGAAGGTATAGAAGCATTAATATCAAATCCAGACCCAGAAAAGTATCCAAACTATTCAGGCTCACCATATCTCGAAAAATTACCAAAGGACCCATGGGGTAAGTATTTTACATATATAAAAAGTGGAAAGGAATTTAAAATTATTAGTTTTGGACCAGATAAGGCAGAGGGGGGAACAGGAGAAGATGCCGATATTGAATTTCCAAAATGTAGTGATAGATAATTAAATTGAAAAAAGCTTTTACACTAATTGAACTAATTATAGTTGTAATGATTATATCATTAGTAAGTTTTTTAGTCTTTTCTGAAGCTGTCCAAAAGACTAAAACTCCAAGTAAACTTGACCCATTAACTCTTCGCTCAACTTTAAAAGAACAGTTTTCTTATGGCGAAGATGTAGAGTTTTTCTGTATTCAAGACTCTAAAGATTGTTATATTGCAAAGGGTAGTGATATTTTACCATTCAAAGGGGCTGTCGATTTTGGTAGTAACTTAGAGGTTTATACTATAGATAATAATAACCAATTAGTTCAAATAGAAGATTTTGGAAGAATAAAAGACCAGCAAATCACTCTAAGATATACTTTATATGCAAATGGTAGTACAACTGAACTTATCTTATCCAATGATAATGGCGTATATTATTTACCTAGCTATTTTGGAGAGACTCAAGAAGTAGAAGATTTAGAAAGTGCTAGAAAACTTTGGATAAAAGATGAATATAATCTAAAAGATAGTGGAAACTATTTTTAATAACTAAATAGTAGAAATAGTAATCTCTTCACCAAACCCCATATTTTACTATGGGGAGTATCTTAGTTGAAAATTCCCGTTTCATAATCATCTTTTAGTATCTTATTTAACCAATATGATACATTTGCAAATGAAACATTCTTATTGCCGTCTTCATTTACAAGATGCTTCTTATATGTTGTTGGAAACCCTAAGTGATAAATACCATCTGCCAACTTATTGATAGTATTTCTATTATTCATAATTCCTATAGCACCATCATTTTGAACTCTGTGATAACCTGTCTCTTCGCCCTCTTCATCATCTCCATGAAGCTCTGCCCACTCATCTTGATAATTGGTGACTAGATACTCATTTAATATCTTCACCTCATCAGGAGATATATAGTTATCACTTGCTACATTTGTATTTTTTATAGCCTCGACAATTAATTTATTCATCTCATTAGCTGTTCTAGCCCCCTCTCTAATATCACCCATAGATACATTTAAAAGCAGACCCTCATCATTATAGATATATGTAATCATCTCATCAAGTGCTGTACCTGTCTGACCTACTATCTCTTTATAATTTGGGTTAGATAATTTTCCTGCTTTTAAATCTGATTTGAGACTACTATCAAGCCACCACGCTACCTTCTCAAATCTCTGATTTTTATTACCATCTTCATTTACCAAATTTCTCTTATAGGTTGTTGGAAATCCTAAGTGATAAATCCCATCAGCAATAGTATTAATGACATTATCAGCATATATTCTAGTTGTTGCTCCATCATTTTGAACTCTATGGTAACCTGTCTCTTCTCCCTCTTCATCATCGCCGTGAAGTTCTGCCCATCTCTCTTGATGATTAGCAACTAGATACTCATTAATAGTCCTAATATCAGCTGTTGTTAATTTCCCATCATTTCCTAACCCTTCAGCTTTAATAGCCTCAATAAGGAGTTTATTCATCTCATTAGCCGTTACTGCTCCTCTTCTTAAGTCACCGGTAGGTATTTTTCTTAAAAGTCCTCTATCTGTTAAGATTACATCTACAATCATATCTAGTTTTGTCCCTGTAGTTCCAACCACTTCATGAAAATCAGGGTTGTTTAGAGCAGACACATCATTTTGCATAACAGAGCCTAAATAGTATCCAACGGTTGTAAATGAGCTACTCTTTTTACCGTTTATATCTGTTGTGTTTTTATTCTTATTTGTAGCCTCAAAACCTAGATTATATATCTTGCCCCATACATTTTTAAGAGCATTTGTATTCATTACCAATGTCTCAGATTTTTTCTCAACTAAAGCGTAATCGGCTCTCAAAGATGCCCAAACTTCACTATGGTTTTCAACTAAATATAGATTTATCTCTCTAGTATCAGCAATAGATATTATACCATCATTTGCTAATCCCAATGTAAAAATGGCATCTTTAATAAATCCATTCATTTTACTAATTGCATCTTGAGCTTTAGCAATATCCTCTTGTGATACTTTTGAGTTAATAACTCTATCATTTGTTATAATATCATGAATTTGGTCCAATCCTGAAGGTTCAATAATATCATACATTGCCCTATCTTCTGCCTTCAATTTATCTAATGATGTATCACTCTTTAAAGATACATTATCAATAATTGCACCAGCACCACTATTTTCGGACGCTACCTCTCTTATAGTGATAGTCTGCTCTGTACCTTTTCCAATAAAAGTTACACCATACTTATCCCAATATTTCGATGGGGTAATAGTTGCAAGGTTCTCACCATCAACCAATAGTTCAAAACTAGACGAGTTGGCTTTTCTTGCGTAAGCATCCAGACTTAAAAGATATTCAACTCCTGCTTCTGTGGTTACTGTTTGAGTTAAACTATCAACCTTCTTTTTTCCAACATCTAACTCTGCTTTGTAAGTTCCTCTTGTGGCAACCCTACCTCTTTTATGGTTCCAAACTTCACCATCTCCTATCCAGTTATCAAACTGAACATATTTCCAACTATCACGGTCTTTTGTCACTGTAAAATTCTCAAAACTTCCATTTTGAATTAACTCTGTACTCTCCGCCATGAGTTGAGTTGAACCCATACCAAAAAGAGCTGTAGCTACAATTAAACTTTTAAATTTCAATTCCATCGTCTATCCTTTTTTTGATTTTCTCTATTTATTATACAATATATAAATGTCTTTTTTGTGTCATTCTCAACAAAAAACATTAATTTTATAGTTTAAACTGAGAAAATATCTAATTTGACTATATTAAAAATCTGCTATAATTACAAATTAGCCTCAATACGAGATAAGAGATTAAGAAAGATTATAGATGGAAAAATTAAAAAAAGTAGCAATATTGGGAAGACCAAATGTTGGAAAGAGTTCCCTATTTAATAGATTGGTAAAAGAGAGAGATGCGATAACTTCTGATATTGTAGGGACTACTAGAGATATAAAAAAAAGGGTAGTCACAATATC
>CAZROY010000072.1:0-4463 GCA_964601885.1 uncultured Sulfurovum sp.
CCAAACTTATTAAAGAGGATAGTTTTGTAGATTTAATTGTACCAAGAGGAGGGGAAGGGCTTATTCGATATATTGCTAAAAATTCCCTTGTGCCGGTTGTAAAACATGATAAAGGCTTATGTCACACCTACATTCATAAAGATGCTGACCCGAAAAAGGCTATCTCAATTGCCATTAATGCAAAATGTCAAAGACCGGGCGTATGTAATGCTATGGAGACACTTATTATTGATAGGGAGATAGCTAAGAAACTTTTACCATCTATATATAAGGCTTTTATTGATGCTGGAACAAAACTAAAAGGGTGTAATGCCACTAGAGAGTTTATCTTTGTAGAACTTGCAACTGAAGAGGATTTCAATACAGAGTATCTAGCAAACCGACTTAATATTAGAGTTGTAAATAGTATAGATGATGCAATAAAACATATTACGAGATATGGCTCTGGTCACTCTGAAGCCATTATTACCGAAAATTATACAGCAGCTGAGAAGTTTATGGAACGAATAGATGCAGCTTGTGTATATGTAAATGCCAGTACAAGATTTACAGATGGTGGAGTTTTTGGATTTGGTGCAGAGGTTGGAATTTCTACCAATAAACTACATGCTAGAGGTCCTATGGGAATTAATGAGTTGACCACATATAAATTTAAAATCTATGGAAATGGTCAAATTCGTTAAGATTTAATACTTCACCCAATCAATAGGTGAAGTTATTGATGCTACTTAATACACATATTAAGATGTGTAAAATCTACGCTTGTATCGTTTTGTATTAAAATATCAAAAAGATTATACCCTTTATTAAATATATTAGAGAGAGTTCCAGTATCTCCATTCGTTAGATTAATATCTGATAATTTTGCTTGTATAACCCTCTCACCATTACTAATTAAAATGTCTCTGTTCCATAAGCTATATACACTATCTTCATCTCTACCATATAATTTAAATCTTGCATATTGACCCAACTCATAATTTCCTATATGTATTGTGTCGTTTTGATATAGATACCTTTGTATCGGTTTAATACCTACTGAAAATTGAGCCTCTGTAATAGTAAAATCGCTATTGTGTGTATTTAAACTATCAATAAAAATTTTATTATTTGCAATCTCATCATAGCCAATAGTTGCTCTACTACCAATGGCTACTTTTAATAGTTCCGATGGTGTTGTATTATTATCTGGTTCATCTAGCGAGAAAGCATCAACATTTCCGCCTATAATTTGTACCAATTTACTACTTTTATCTTGACACTTAAATGCGTTTAGTGCTTCATAAATTTCAGCTTTTGGGTCAATAATAGAGCATGTGGC
Organism: uncultured Sulfurovum sp.; assembly: GCA_964601885.1. GTDB lineage: Bacteria > Campylobacterota > Campylobacteria > Campylobacterales > Sulfurovaceae > UBA1140. Next base: position 1,322 of record CAZROY010000072.1, read on the forward strand.
TACTGATATAAAATCTATTGCTGTATTCTTTTCAACTACAACATCAAAACGAGTCTTATCTCTTAAATAGTCAAAAAGGGTTGTATTACCATCATTAAATTTAATATTTTTAAATTCTGTATAGTATATAGCTGTAGTTGGGTCATTACTATTTACATCTTGATGTAACCACCCCAAATTCTCTAACTCTGTTAAGTTTGCACTAAATAGCTCTCTTTGGTTCTCTTTTCTATATTGACCTATATATATTTTATCTCTACTATTTAACTTTCCACCGCTCTTTTTAAAGCCAATAAAAAACGCCCCTTTTCTAAATTTTCTTGGGATTTTTCTAACACTGTCTGCAAATATTTTATTTTTTCTAACAGAGTCATAAGCGACCAAACTATTTCTATCTAGTTGAGTAATTACATTAATAGATGGTCTTGTTAACTCTTCTCTATTCTTTAAACTAAATAAATCTTCAAAACCGTAATGTTTTACAATTTTTCTCTCATTAGCTTGACAAGAAAACTCCTCTATTAATTTATCATTTAAGAGTTTTACTTTTCTTTGTGCTTGAACTAAGGTATATACTCTTTGCTCGTCGGTATCTAAATTTACAGTAAGACTTTTAATAAGAGATTTTATACACTCCTTATCTCCATTACACTGCTCTTTCAGTTTTGTAGGTAGCTCTTTTAGTGGAATTTCATCTTTAAAGACTCTTCCTAACTCTTTTAAATCAATATCTCTAGCACCTCGACTATCTATATTGTTTTTCATATATTGATTTAAATTTTTCTCTAAACTACCAAGTAGCACCTCATAAAATGTATCCTTATCTTCCAAATCTTTTACATTTTTTATATCATCATGTGTTAGATTATCACTATCTACTATTGCTTGTAAAATAGATAACTCTGTAGATGTACCTTTATACTCCAATGAGAAATTTCCATCATTAAATTCTACATTTTTACTATCTTGAAGCTCCATAATAATTTTCTTTGTAGGGTCATAATTTTTTAATTCATAACTATTATTCTCGCCCAATATAACTTTTGAGAAAAAATTTTTCTTTATAAAGGATATATTGGCTAATTCAAGTGTACTACATACTCCATCATCATCTCCATCTTGACAAATATTAACAATTATATCTTGTGGAATTCCTACTATTGTCAACATTTGAGAGAGTAACTCTTTTGCCTCTTCACTTGAGCCACCTCCACAACTTGTAAAAGTTACTACTATAGCTAAAGTGAAGATAGTTAATATTTTTTTCATTTTAAATCTCCTTTGTAATATAAGATTTTGATTATATCAAATAATCATACAACTTTAAGGAAATGGATATAAGGAATATTGTGATATGATTTGTGTGGCGAAAACTAAGTCAAATTTTTTCTATAAAAAATCAAATTACGGTAATAATTATCGTTAAAACCTAATATCTAAACGGTAGTTTAGAGTTTCTAAGAGGCTCTACCACTTTGGTAGAGTAGTTTATTAAGTTAAGGATAGTATATATTATGCATAAAAAAAAGGTAAACAAGGTAGTATTGGCATACTCTGGTGGACTTGATACAAGTATTATTTTAAAATGGCTTCAAGATGAGTATAATTGTGAGGTTATAACCTTTACAGCAGACCTTGGGCAGGGTGAAGAGGTAGAACCAGCAAGAGAGAAGGCGTTGGCTATGGGAATTAAACCAGAGAATATCTTTATTTTGGATTTAAGGGAGGAGTTTGTAAGAGATTTTGTATTCCCTATGTTTAGGGCAAATACAATCTATGAAGGGGAGTATTTACTTGGAACATCAATTGCTAGACCACTAATAGCTAAAAAGCAGATTGAGATTGCAAATCAAACAGGAGCAGATGCAGTAAGTCACGGTGCAACAGGCAAAGGAAATGACCAAGTTAGATTTGAGCTTGGATATTTAGGGCTTAAAGGAGATATAACAGTCATTGCTCCATGGAGGGAATGGGATTTAAATTCAAGAGAGAAGCTTTTAGCCTATGCTAGGAAACATGGAATTGATATTGCAAAAAAAAGACAGGGGCAGGAGTCACCATATTCAATGGATGCAAATTTACTCCATATCTCTTATGAAGGATTAATATTGGAAGACCCATCAAAAGAGCCAGATGAGGAGATGTGGTTATGGACGAACTCACCGGAAAATGCTCCAGATAGAGCTGAATATATATCCATAGAGTATAAAAATGGTGACCCTATTGCAATTAATGGAGAGAAGATGTCACCTGCTACCATTTTAGAAACTTTAAATAGATATGGGAATAGACACGGAATTGGTAGAGTTGATATAGTTGAGAATAGATATGTTGGAATGAAGGCTAGAGGTTGTTATGAGACCCCCGGTGGAACTATTATGTTAAAGGCACATAGAGCTATAGAGTCTATTACGCTAGATAGAGAGGAGGCTCACTTAAAAGATGAACTTATGCCAAAATATGCTTCACTTATCTATAATGGATATTGGTGGTCACCAGAAAGGGAGATGCTTCAAGCTTTAATTGATAAAACGCAAGAGAATGTAGAGGGGGTTGTTCGAGTTAAACTATATAAGGGTAATGTTATGGTAGTAGGAAGAGAGTCTAACAAATCACTATTTTCTGAAGCCTATTCTACATTTGAAGAGGATAATGTGTATGACCAGAGTGATGCGGAGGGATTTATTAAACTTAATGCTCTTAGATTAATGATAGCAGGGCAACTAGCTAACTAATTTTTTGAAATTTTATTTTTTATAGCTTTCCTATCGTGAGGTTGGAAAAATTTTTATCCAACCTCACAATAAATCATCTCCCAGCCCCAAAAAACAATTATAACTCTTTGGAGTTTTAGCCCATTATTTATATAATTTTGTACCAATTCATCTTGTTCATATCTATCTAACTCCTCTTTTGCCTCTGCTACCAGACTATTTATCTTCTTTTTTGATGGTTTTTGCTTATCTCTTATAATATATTTAAACTCTACAAGTCCAATATACTCCACATAAGGGTTTAGAGGTTTTAAGAAAATATCACAAAAGCCTTTATTCATCTCATTTTCACTTTTAATAACAAAATAGGGAGTCATTGAAAGATAGGCTAAATACATAGCTTTTACTGTCTGCTCTTTATAGATGTA
>CAZROY010000073.1:0-5903 GCA_964601885.1 uncultured Sulfurovum sp.
TTTGTTTTGGCCTCTAAATTACCAATTAAACTAGATAGTAACAGATTACCAAAAGATTTAAAATATATAGATAGAGATATACTCCCTCAACTTTTTATTTTTCCCAAAGATATTTCAGAAGTAGATGTAGAGATAAATACTTTAACCCAACACAACTTAATTAACTATTATAATAGTGGGTGGAAAATCTGGTATGAGTAAGAGCAAATATATAATCTAAATTATCAATATTTTGATGGAAATCATAGAGAACTCCACCAAGATATTCAAAGCATTTATATATTTTTTTTGGGGATATTTACAATTAAAACACCATTCTTATAACTAGTTGTCATTTTACTACTATCCGCATTACTAGGAAGTGTCATAGCTCTATAGAAACTACCTTCAAATCTCTCTTGTTTAATAATCTTATTATCTTTTTTATCCTCCTTACTTTTTTGTGTTTTTGCCTCTATTGATAAAACATTATCTTTCACATTTACATGAATTGCTTTCTCTTCAACTCCCGGTAAATCCGCCTTTATCTCATAATGGTCACCCTTATCTATCACATCAGTTTTAACAGAAAATGAAAAACCACTATCCATATTAATTGGAATTTGAGGAACTTTCATATCATTGAAAAACTGTTTATGGAAATTTTCAAAAATCTTATTCATATCTGCTTGAAGTTTTTGAAAATCCCTAAATACTGGGTCATTAGCAAATGGATTTCTTGTTATATTGCTATCAGCATGAATAGCCACTATTGGTAAAGTAGCTAAAAGTGCAATTGATACAACTTTTCTTATCATATTCCCTCCTTTAATTAATAGAGATGCTCTTTGCTTTTCTAGCTTCCTCTTTCTCTAAAGAGATATATAATCTTCCATCTTCTAATTTAGCACTAATTTTATCTCTATCTACATCTTTTGGTAAAATAAAACTTCTTGAGATTAAACCGAAATTACTTTCACATAAATAATAATCTGCCTCTTTTACCTCCTTTTTAGTCCGTCTAATTGCATTAACTGTTAAATAATCATCTTCAATTTTGAGTTCAATATCCTCTTTTCTAACTCCCGGCAAATCTATCTCAATATCATAAGTATCACTACTATGTCTTGCAAAGTTGGCGAGTGGTAAATGTCTTGCTACATTATCTAATGTCTCTTTCACTACCTCAACACCCTTTTCTACTTTCTCTTCAACCGTCTCCAAAATCTCTTTCGTCTTCTCTTTAATATTACTCATTATCTCCTCCTTATTATTTAATTTCGATTTTTTTACTACTTGTATCAATAGTTAATTTTGGAATAATTATCTCTATAATACCATTATCACTCTCTGCATGAATATTCTCCACATCAACCTTTTCAGGCAAAGTAAAACTTCTTGAGAATAGTCCATATCTACTCTCTACTTTATGATAATCTTCCTCTTTAACCTCATCTCTTAATTTTCTCTCTCCTGAAATAGTGAGTACATTACCATCTATTTTGACATCAACATCCTCTTTTTTAATTCCGGGTAACTCCACCTCTATATGATAAGCACCTTTCCCTTCTCTAGTATTTACTTTTGGAACAAAATCCAACATCGTTGTACTCTCTCTACTTGTTTCTACAGAATTAATTATTTGATTTAACAAATCGAAACTTCTTCTAATATCATTAAATGGTTCATATCTTCTTACTAACATAATTTATCCTTTTTTTTTTAATATAATTTAGTCTATATGACTAAATCTATTGAAATTATATAAAATTTGTGAGGAGTAAAAATGCTACTTTAGTAGCATTTCAAGTTTTTTTTTAGTTTAAAAGTAGTTTTTTTGTATGGGTTAAAAGCTTATTAACATCTTTAATAAATATATTTTTTCTACTTGTCTCTATAGTATTATCTTTCTCTAACTCTTTTAGGTGTCTCTCTATAACATGTCTAACTGTCCCTAATAGCTTAGCTATCTCTGTTTTTGATAAATTTTGTAAAAGCTGAAAGTGGTATTTATCATTTGGGTTTATATTTTGAAGAAGAAGTTTCGATAATCTCTCTAAAGTGCTATATAGAGACAAATCACTTGCTAACTCCTCTGTATAACGCATTTGAGAAGCTAAATAGGTGAAAAAATGTCTATTAAACTGCTCATTTGTTCTAAGCCATTGACGAACCTTTTGAATAGGTAATTCTAAAAGTTCTACACTCTCTAAAACTTCATATAGTACTTCATGTGGTTTTCCATCTAAAAGAGTAATAGTGTCAAACATATCTCCTTGACGATATACAAAAAGTGTTTGCTCCTTTGAACTATTTAAATTGATTTGATAACTCTTTATCCTACCTTTTAATACAATATAAAAAAAAGAAGAGAGTTCATCTACACTAAAAGGCATCTCTCTTGTCTTAAATGAGACGATTTTTCCATACTTAATGAACTCTTGTTCAAATCCTTGCTCTAATTTGTTAAAAATCTTAATATCATAATGTTTCATAATTGCCTTTTTAGTGAACAACCCAAATAATCCCTATTAATATCTTTTTTTCCACAACATGGAGATTAAAAAGATTGAGTTTAATAAAGTAAAAATAATAGATAGCATGTTTTGTTAGTGGTACCACAGGTCGGATTTGAACCGACACGCACTAAGGCAGAAGATTTTGAGTCTCCCAAGTCTACCAGTTCCATCACTGTGGCACAATTTAATAAAAATTAGATTGCGATTATACAGTGATAAACCTTAAATAGTTGTTAAATCATACTACTGCATCTTTTAAAGATTTACCAACTTTAAATCTCACAGCATTTCTCTCTGGAATTTTTACAATTTGTCCAGTTAAAGGAACTCTAGCCTCCCTTGCAGCTCTTCTTACAGTTGTAAATGAACCAAAACCGATAAAATTAACAGTTTTGCCATTTTTTAATGCATCAGTAATTGTTTCTAATATTGCATTTAATGCCTTATTAGTATCTTTCTTTTTTAAACCTGCTCTCTTTGCTACAGCATCAATAAACTCAGCTTTTTTCATTAATAGTTCCTTTTAAAAATATATACTCTCTATTCTACAATTATTTTTTTAAAAAAACAAGTTTTTGAATTAAAAAAAGCTCAAACAGCTAAAAATAGGCATTTTCAATATAAAAAAATCTCATCTGAGCCAAAAATTAGTTATAATTTGGGACGAATATTAATTTTTATTATTTTAGGAGTAGTCATGTATATATATATTATTGTAGCTTTTATATTCTTTGTCTATGGGGCATTTTCAACTATTTTCCACTCTACTGATATGGTGGGAAATATAGGTAGAAGCTATGGTGAGGCTAATTTAAATCTATTTGGATATTTAGCATATATTGACCTATTAATTATACTCTATCCCCTCTATAAACTATACTATAATAGAAATTTATTAAAAAAGGTCGATTTTTATGTTGGGTGGATAATTTTTTTTATATCCCTAATTCTCTTAGAGTCTTTAATTTTAGAGTTTAGTTCTATTGGTAGTGTTGGAACCACTCTAAAACTATTTCTATTACCTCTTATCGGGAAAGCTGGTTTATGGCTTCTTTGGCTTTTAACATTTATGGTCTCACTTGTATTGATACTAGATGATATTCCCGATTTATCTTATATCAAAAAATATGCCCTATTAATAAAAAACTTTATAATAAAGAATATTAAAAAACTTTTCTCTAAATTTGAAAATCCTTTCTTTGATAAAAGAAGTACTGAAGTTATGAGTACAATAGTATCAAAAAATAGATTTAGTAATACTATAGATGAGAAACCAAAAAGCAATAGTCATATTATAGCTCATGATAGACTAAAAAAGATTACACACAAAAAGAGTCTGCCCAAAAAAAAAATACCAAAAAAAAAGATAGAGAATATAACTTCTAAAAATGATAAAGAGAAGATAAAACTCAATCTAGTACAAGAGTTAGAAGAGAACCGTGAAATTTTAAATCAAATGGAAAAAGGGAGGAGAAAAAAGCCCAAAAATTTCAATTTACCTAAACTTGATTTTTTACAAAAACCTCCCAAAAGTTATAGAAAAATTAATGAGGCAGAGATTGATAGAAAAATATCTGGGCTACTAAATAAGCTAAAACAGTTTAAAATCGAAGGAGATGTTTATAGAACATATAGTGGACCTCTAGTGACTACTTTTGAATTTAGACCCGCTCCTAATGTAAAAGTCTCTAAAATCATGGGTTTACAAGATGACCTTGCTATGGCGTTGAGTGCAGAAACAATAAGGATACAAGCTCCTATACCGGGTAGAGATGTAATTGGTATAGAGATACCAAATGATAGCTTTGATACGATATATTTAAGAGATATATTAGAGAGTGATATTTTTATCAACTCTAAATCCCCTCTTACTATCGCATTGGGCAAAGATATAGTTGGAAATCCATTTGTAACCGATTTAAAAAAACTACCTCATCTACTTATTGCTGGAACTACTGGTTCAGGTAAATCAGTTGGTATTAATGCTATGATACTCTCACTTCTATATAGAAATGACCCAGATAATTTAAAACTTATGCTAATTGACCCTAAAATGTTAGAGTTTTCTATATATAATGATATTCCTCACCTACTAACTCCTGTCATTACAGATGCCTCTAAAGCTATAGTTGCATTGGCTAATATGGTAGCAGAAATGGAGAGGAGATATAAACTTATGGCAGGAAATAAAACAAAAAATATAGAAGGGTATAATCATAAAGTAAAAAATAGCACTATTGAAACTATGCCCTATATTGTAGTAATTATTGATGAATTAGCAGATTTAATGATGACAGGTGGAAAAGAGGTGGAGTACTCCATAGCAAGATTGGCTCAAATGGCAAGGGCTAGTGGTATTCATCTAATAATAGCTACGCAACGACCTAGTGTAGATGTTGTAACAGGTTTAATAAAAGCAAATTTACCATCACGACTTAGTTATAGAGTGGGTCAAAAAATTGACTCAAAAGTTATACTAGACACTTTAGGAGCAGATACTCTATTAGGAAGAGGAGATGCCCTATTTACCCCACCTGCTACAAACGGTTTAGTAAGAGTTCATGCACCTTGGAACTCTGAAGAAGAGATAGAACGAATTGTGGAGTTTTTAAAAGCACAACGAGAACCATCTTATGATGATAAATATCTACTATCTGATAATATGGCTAATATAGGAGAGACAAATAGTGTAGTGGGTGAATTAGATGAGTTATACCATAAAGCAAAAGATGTAATATTAGCAGATAAAAAGACATCTATATCGTATTTACAGAGAAAATTACAGATAGGATATAACCGTTCGGCAAATATTATTGAACAACTTCAGGAGATGGGAGTTTTATCTAGTCCAAATAGTAAAGGACAGAGGGAAATTTTACTGTAACTGAAATACACAGTCAAACTAACTAGAGAATAAAAAGTGATAATTAAAGTAACATTATAACCACCATTAGTATAGAATATGTCTCACATATTTAAACTAATAGGAGACATTAATGTCATTACTAGCAGATTATAGAAAACATACCCAAGAGAGAGCCAAGCTAGGTGTTCCACCATTAGCTTTAACAGCTAATCAGGTAGCAGAACTTGTGGAGCTTCTTAAAAAAAGTCCAATTGAAGATAGAGATTATGCTATGGAACTATTTACCCAAAAAGTTCCAGCAGGTGTTGATGATGCAGCGTATGTAAAGGCAGCGTTTTTAAATGATATTGTTCAAGGAAACACAACTTGTGAAGCAATTGATGCTGTAAAGGCGTGTAAAATTTTAGGAACAATGCTAGGTGGATTTAATGTTAAACCATTAGTTGAGGCTTTAAAAATAGATGGTGAGGTGGCAAACACAGCTACAGAGCAGTTAAAAAACACTCTTTTGGTCTATGACTCATTTAATGATGTAAAAG
>CAZROY010000074.1:0-3546 GCA_964601885.1 uncultured Sulfurovum sp.
AACTTATATTCTTCTCTTGGGCTAACAGTGTTCTGGCTTCTTCTATGCTGTTGGTTATATTTATATTCATAATCTGTTTGATATTATAGCATATTTCGGGAAAATTACCTTTTTGGGGCTTTTAGGACTGAATAGTTACAATTTATTTTTATAAAAGAATTAGTTGTCTATGAGTTCCTAAATAAAATTTAGAAACTCGTAAAAAAATTAATTTGAAGAGATAGAAACCGTAACCCCACTTCCAGTAACAGAACTATCACTTGTTAAAACAGCTCGAATAGATGAACCACTAACTGTTAATGTTTCATTAATGCTACCACTAAATCTTTCTACTTCTTGACCACTAGAATTATATATAGTTATATAATCATAACCACTTTCTGTAACTCCATTAATAGTAACTGTTAATGAACTAGCTCCACTAATTGATAATGTTTCACTCATATTTGCATTATTACTATAAGCTCCTGTTGTCCATGTTGTATCACTAGCTGGTGGAGGTGGTGGATTTCCACCTGAAGAAATTGTTATATTTTGACTACTTAAATCTCTCCAAGTTCCATTTTCTTTAACTTTGACTCTAACAGTATAATTACCTGCTATACTTGGCATATTTGTAACTTCTACAAAATCTGATTCAAAAATACCATTTGCTAAAATATTGACATTATCTTCTCTCATCATATCCATATTAAAAGTACCATCTGGATTATGAATTGCCATTGCAACAGCATCATAATGTATATTTTCTGTTCCATTATTTCTCAATTTAAATTGAGCATCAAAAGTTCCATTTGTATATATTGGTTCATTAGGGTTTCTTATCCAAAAATCATATACTTCAATACTATTTCCTATATGAATATAGTGACTAGCTCTAAGATTATTTCTTGTACTATAACCTAAAGGAACTCCAAAGTTATATTCTGAAATATTTACACTGCCATCAGAATTTACAGATTCTACATAGGCTACATGTCCTTCTGCATAAGCACCACCAGTCCATGGATCCCATACAGCTATATCTCCTACTCTTGGAGTATTATCATAACTTATATTAGCATTATCTGCAGCATTATCCCAATTTTCTGCATTTCCCCAATGTACTCCTTCATAAGAATTATCAAAGTTAATACCATTTTGATTTAATTTCCATGCAACATAAGAAGTACATTGACATGGATAAAAGTACCATTGGTCTGCACCTAATTCATCATAATTTGCCCTACTACTTGGACATGTATGTGTATTTAAATCATCTAAATAATTTGCATTCAAATTAGATAGTCCTAAACCAATAATCAGAAATATTAGTTTTATTAAATAATTATTTTTCATTTTATCTTTCCTTGTATAATTTTATTTTCTAAATGCACAAAGTGCAAAACCTTAAACCAAAACCATTCTTTACTACTCATCAAAATACATTTCTCCTTTAAAAAATAATTTTTAATAAAATAAAATATCTACTTTAAATATTTAATTTACTAAATCAGAAAACAATACCATTAAACTAAAAATTTGTCAACCTAATTTATAAAATTTATAAGAATGCAGTAATATAGTGGTTTTAACACCTATTTTTAAGAGATAAATTTGTATAGTGGAGTTATAAAATTTATAGGAATGGGGAATGAACAAAAAAGAACATAAATTTCAGGAAAAAATTGAGTGCATCTTTAATCTCATATCAAAAAAAGATTTAAATCATTTTGTAAAACTTTTTTTTATAAAAGATGGGAAGACAAGCTTTGAGCATAGAAAAAGCTATATTTATAGAAATTGGATTAAAAAAAAAGATAAACCTATTATTCCCAAAAAGTTTAAAAAAGAGTATATGCAATATCCATTTTATGAACTTGATATTAATAGAAAGAGGCTTTTTGATAGTGGTGAAGAGTTTTTAGATATGGATATAGAGAGTTTTTGTAAAAAAATTAAAGATTATATTCACTTTTGGATTGAGATAAATTTGGAAAAAGAGATTGGGTATAGGTATGTTTATGTATTTAATATTCAAAAAGAAGAGCAAAGACCATATATTGACTATTATGAGATAAATTATAAGGAGGGCATCTCTCTTAATAAAGTAGCAATAGAGGTCAAACCTCCACAAAATAAATCTTTTGGTGAGGGGGAGTATTATATCGGAGAGTTGGAATATAAAAGAGATAAAATTATTTTAACTTTTGAAAATAGTGAAGATTATATCTCTATGCTCTTTAATAAAGAGTTAAGTCAAAATCAAAATGAATATTTGGTAGGAGTTGGAATTGGTATCTCATCATTTAATAAAATGATACCTATAGCTAAAAAAGTAATTTTATCTAAAGAGACTATTGATGATATATCAAATCTATATTTAACCTTAAATGAGACAGAGATTTTAGTAGCTAAAGAGAATACATTTAAATTTAATTATCACCACAAAAATAGTTTTACAAAAAATCATTTATCAAAATATATTAATAAAATAAAACAGATAAATAGTCTATTTAATCAATTAAATAGTGAAGGTTTATTTAACTCATTTTATGAAAAATTAACATTTAGAGAATTCTCATCTATTAATAGTCTATTTCAAAGGTTCAAACAGAACCGTTCATATTTTATAACCTATAGAAAAAGAGTTTTTGACACACTATTTAACTCTTATGAGAAGGAGAGATATAACTCAATATATATAGTGATGCCAACCTTTACACATGATAATATATTTGAATATCTATCTCCAAACGCTCTAAGTTTGCAAAATAGTTTTATAGAACTTACCAAAAAAGTTAAAATATCTATAGTATTTGTATTAAAAGATTGCAATGAAGAGTTAAATTATGAATTTAAAACTTTTTTAGAAAAAATATATTCAAATGCCAATATATATTTTTCGACCCAACAAAGATTAGATGGGGTTGTAAATAGTATTGATTTTTTATATACCAATAGAGCAAACTTTTTAGTTAGCAGATTTTTAAGAGTTGATAGACCTGTTTTTAATATATATAAAGATAAATCAATTATTACTGAACATCAAGCCATGTTTAAAAAGATACTCAATAGAAGCATTGAGTATAGTAAATTTAGAGATGGCTCTATCAATCTATGTGATATATCCCACCCTATCCTAAAAACTTTATCTGGAGTTTGGTACTATTATACTTATGGAAGTCATATAAATAGCAATAACAATATTAAGTTTTGGAACAACAAAGTTGTAATATATGAAAATGGTAAAGTGGATTATTATAGTGACAATATCAAAACAGCAGAGGGTTATATAATAATTAAAAATTATCAATCAATTCTAATACTTAATGATATTTTGACAAATAGATTAATTACTATTGTATTTGACCACCAAGAGTACAAAATTCAAAAAGCATTTATGATAAAGAGTGTAACCAAACAAATAGAAAAAGATTTTGATATGTTTACAATAGGTATATTTTCGAGAAAACCTATAGAAATTTCCAAAGCCAAAGAGATTTTAGGAGATATTGATAATGTTAGAATTTTAGAGAGTGGTCATATATCAAATAGACTCATAAA
>CAZROY010000075.1:0-2708 GCA_964601885.1 uncultured Sulfurovum sp.
AAATGTAGCTTCACTAAATGGTGGAGAGGGAACAGGTGGAAATGTAACAGTTATGAAAAAGATAACTAACTACAAAGGAGATGAGTTTGCCTATGTTTCAGGTCAAGCACTTAGACGATATATGAAAGAGACACTTTTGCAGTTAGGTTATAAAATTACAGAGGTTGATGAGAAAGGGCAACCGACATTTAGAGATGAAAAAGGTAAAACAATAGACTTAGATAAAAAATTAAAAGAGCATAAAGAGGTAGCTTTTAAGAAATTTGTCGATTTGGATTTATTTGGTTATATGTTTCCTAATGGTGCTAGAAGATGGTCTCCTGTAAAGGTAACTCCTCTTATCTCTATTTTGCCATATAAAGGGGAGTATGACTATTTAACAAGAAAACAAAAACCCAAAAAAGCCAATGAGAAGAGTGGAAATATTGTTCAAATTGAGATTGATACCATGAACTTTATGAGAGGTAATATCATGGTTAATACAGCTCATATTGGTAATGAGATAGATGAGTATAGTTATGATATAACTCCAATTTTAAGTGATGATGAAAAAAGAGAGAGGTTAAATAGTCTATTAGAGGCTATTAAATGCTTTAATGGTGGTGCAAAACAGGCTAGAAATTTAGAAGATATATCCCCTAAATTTATTATTATTGCTAAACAAAAGACAGGAAATCCATTTTTGCTTAATAGCTTAGATGTTGATATTGAGGGAAATATAAATGTAGAAAATATCAAAGAGGCAATAGAAGATAATCAGGTAGAGACTCTAACCATAGGAATTGCAAAAGGTGTTTTTGCAAATGAGGAGGAGATAAAAACAAGATTTGAAAATGTAACTACAGTCAATAGAGCAATAGATAGCTATAAAGATATGCTAAAGAGTAACTAATGAGAGTGATACGATTTGGAGTTGAGGGTTTAATAAACTCTTTTAGAATTCCTTTTTTTAGAACTTATCACAAATCTTTCTTAGCTCCTCCAAAAACTACTATTATTGGAATGGTTTGCAATATCTCATTAAAATCTCAAAAAGAGTTTTTTGAGATTTTGGAAAAAGATAAGATTGAGGTCTCTGTTATTATTAATAGTATTCAAGGAAAGAGTAAGGATTTATGGAGTTATAAAACAATAGATAAAAAAAATAGAGGAAAAAGTGTTATAAGAAGAGATAAACTTTTTATTCCTAACTATACAATCTATCTAAAAATAGAGGACAAGGAGTTATATAAAGAGATTTTAGAGGCTTTAAGGTATCCAAAAAATATACCATCTTTAGGGTTAGATGATGAATTAATCAAAATTGATAATGTGGCTGAAATTGATTTAGAACTCTCTAATAGTAATAAAATAGAGTCTGTTTTTTTAGATAAGGGGGTTAGATATAAAGCTTTTGTTAAAGATATTTCACAACTCATAGAGCTACCAATTTCTAATATAGCACCAACTAAGTTTATCGCTTTTGATAAAAAAGGTAAGCGAATTTCAAAAGAGATTACAGAAAAATTTGCACAAGTGGAGTTTACAAATTGTGAGATTGAATTTCAAGAAGAGATTAAAAGTTTTGAGGATAGAGAGTTTAATTCTAAATTGGTACTTTATTGATGGAAATATTGGCTAAAAAAAAAGAAAAAGATAGTAAAGTTGTTGCAACACAAACTTTGCAACTTCACACTGCTTGGGTTATAGAGGAGGCACTAAAATTAATAGATGACTCCTCTTTGGATAGAGTCTCTAAAATTAGTGGTTTTAATAGAGAAGAGATTAGAGATTTAATATTTTTTTCTGCCTATTTTCATGATATTGGAAAAGCAACAAAGGAGTTTCAATCAACCATACGAAACGGTACAAAATCTTATCACTCTCTATATTCTGCATCTACTTTAGTATCCATAGAAGATTTTGAGTTTATTGAGGATAGTAGATATATAAATCTATTATTGATATTGGTTTTAACTCACCATACACTTTTACCCTATAGCGTTAAAGATGTGAAATTTACCTATTTGGATAAAGCAGAGGAGTTTTTTTATGGTTATAAAGAGAACTATAGATATTATTTAAATCAAGACTGCTCTTATAATTTTGATTTTGAAGTAGAAGAGGATATAAAAACAGAGCTTATTGCAATAGAGGAGGATTTGCAATATATTAAATCTAACCACAAACTAAGAACTCTTTATAGTTATGTATCTGGAATATTAAATCTAGCAGACTGGTTAGCAAGTGCTAGATTTAATGGCATAGTGACACCAATTACTTTTAAAACCCAACCATCAAAACAGGAGTTTATGAAACATCTATCCTTTGATAAGCTTAGAGAGTTCCAAGAGAACCTTTCAACCAATTCAAAAAGTCTCTTAGTAGAGATACCAACAGGAGAAGGAAAAACAGAAGGCTCCCTACTTTGGGCTATTAATAATCTCTATAATACTTACTCCAAAATCATCTATACTCTACCCACTCAAGCAACCTCCAATAAACTCTATGAAAGAGTAGATAGCTTTTTTGATAAGAGCGAATGTGGACTTATCCATTCATCAGCCAAAATATACTTAGAAAAAGCCTATGAGAGAGAAAATGGAGAGGTTGATGATATATTTAAGAGTGATTTTCTACTCTCAAAGAGTTTTAATAAACCAATTACAGTTTCAACTATTGACTCTTTACTGAAATATTTTATAAATATAGGAAGATTTAATATCGCA
>CAZROY010000076.1:0-13696 GCA_964601885.1 uncultured Sulfurovum sp.
AAACTCATTTTCAGGTCCAAAAAATGCTTCATCACCAATTCCACTCTCTTTCATATACTGTAGTGTTTTTTTGGCAATACTTCGTGGACACTTAGCATACAGTTCATTTTTATAAATATCATAAACATCACATATTACAATAACTGTACTATCAGCTGTAAATGGGTCAAGAAAAGCAGTATCAATATCAGGTTTTAAAATCATATCAGATTTTTCAATTGGTTGCCAAGCCTCAATTGATGAGCCGTCAAATGGAAAACCTCTCTCTAACATATCACTTTTAATACTACTCATTCGATAGCTAATGTGGTGCCACATACCTTTGATGTCTGTAAATCTAAAATCTACAAATTCAACCTCATTATCTTTACAAAATGTAAAAAACTCTTCTACACCGTTTACAAATTTACCCATTTAATTGTCTCCTAAAGTTTTAAGTTGTCAAGATTGTATCGTATTTTCTTTTTTTTTCATACTTTTTTTTGCACAAAAAGTAATCAATTTCCGTTTTGACTCTTAAAAAGTAACAATTTATAAATAATATCATTTTCACATTTGTTATTTTATTGCTGGTATTTCCAAAGTTATAACATCATTATTAAAGTGTGCATTTATATAGTTATTAGTTGCAATATCCAATATCTTTTTATCTTTATTTTTATTTCTCTGCTCACTTTTAAATGAAAATAGAATAATTGGATATTTTTTTCCGTTTACAACAATGAGTTCACCAATTTTAATTTTTATTTTAATCATGATGGTAGGAGATGATTTTATCTGCTTGAATATTTCACGAATTAAAAAAGAGAAATTATTTTGATGAATGTAAAATTTTGGTAGCTCATAATCTGTAATTAGCTGTAACTCTCCTCTATATTGCATCTTAAATAACTCTATATTTGCTTCAAATAGTAAATTAATATCAGTTTCACAATAGCCATTTAAATTAATGGTATTATTAATTTTTACCATAGGTTTATTATAAAGGTGTATTCCTATCTCATCTTCATTTTCATAAGATACATTTATTGCATAAAAATCGAAATAACCAAAAGACAAATCAATTAAGCTTTTTTTATATCCAAAAGTTTTAGGTGCATAAGAGAGAGTAATATCGAAAAGCTCTTTTCTGCTACAAGAACCCATTAACATCTCTGCACTAGAGTTTAGGTATATTATCTTCCCTTGTGAGTTAAATAGCACAAAAGGGTTTGCATCATATTCAATAAAGAATTTAAAATCAGTCAATACCGAGTTCATAAATCTTTTTCCTTAGAGTATTTCTATTTAAACCTAAAACGGCAGATAATCTAAGTTGTGATTTAAATTTTTTTAGACCAGCTTCTATGAGAGGTTTTTCAAAAAGTGGTAACTGCTCTCTATATCCATTATTTCCATCTAACTCCCTATATAGATAGTCATATAGTATCTTCTCTATCTCCATTTTAGTTAAATTATTTAATATAAGCTTTTTATAAACAGAAGCTTTTAATGATTTTATATTATCTTTCAAATTAATATTGTTATAGTCAAATTTAACAAAACCATCTATCATTAACTCTTTTTTTATATCTTTAATAAAATAATTTATAAGTAGTTCTATATCCTCTTCTCTCTCTCTTAGAGGTGGCATATTATATATAAAAGCAAATTTTCTCTCTATTTCTAAACTGTTTTTGACTTTATTTGCAATGGCAATTACCCTTTTATTTTCAAAATTGAGAGTGTCTATATTATCAATCATCTCAAAATCATATATAATAACCTCTTTGGAGTTATCTAATGCTTTATTTAACTCTTCTATATTTTTACCACTAATAAATCTCTGTTTAGGAAAAATAGTTTTAACAAGAGTTTTTTTCCCTGTATGTGGTTCTCCTATAAGAATAGCAGATACAAAGAGTGATTTACTTAAAGTCAGACCTTTAACAATGTTATTAATTTGTGCAGAATTACTTAAAAATCTAATAGGTTTCATAGACAGATTATAAGCTTTTTTACTTATAGCAAGATTATATGTAACTTAAAGTTTTCTTTTTGAATTAATAAAGTGTAAATGTTGCCCATATCTGTGGGCAGTAGATATAATAAAAAATCTATTAAAAATAGTAATTAAAATACTATTATAGATTTCTTTTAAAAAAAGTCAATCATTCTTCTTTGAATATAACGACGAGTTTTATACGCAAAAGATGAAGATGATTGAAGTAGTATAAAGACCAAAAATGATGATACAGTTCTCATATCAAAATCCTTTATTTTTTAATATATTCTGTAATTTTAATATACAATTTAGTAATAAATATGAAAATATCTACTTTTTTTCTATATTTTTAACATAATTATTAAAACTTCTATCCATCGCTATGACTTTTGGACGAATAGATGGAAGATGACCATATATAAAACTCAACTCTTCTCTAGCCTCCTCTTGACTTTTGCCTTTTACTCCATAAATATAAAGAGCTGAAGCAAGAGAGGTTCTATCTGCTCCACCTTCACAATGAATTAATATAGGTTTTTCTGCCCCTTTTAATATTTCTGCAAGAGAAGAGGTTTTATTAAAATCTAAATATTGTCTCGAACTCATTTTAAAATTAATGAGAGTTACATTATGTTCTTTTGTAATTTTTAATTCACTTTTATACCAAGATTTATGTTTCTGCTCTCCTCTTAAATTTAATACTGTTTTGATTTTATATTGTTCTAAATAGTAGGGCATATTAAAATAAAAAAGTTGGGCTGAACGATAAGCATCATTATCTAATTTATGAAAATTTCCATATATTAATCCATATCCTACATAAAATAGGAGTAAAATTAATACTATTTTAATAATCTTTTTTACATATTTCACAATTTACTCTTTTAAGCAGACGAGAGTACCTATTAATCTATCCCCTGCAATATCTGTGATTTTAGCTTGATATAATGCTCCAACCTCTATTGGTAGTTCTGAACTATCATTGATTAAAATATCTCCATCTATATCTTTAGCCCATAATATGGGTCTAGCAGATAGTAAATATTCATGTTCATCACTCTCTCCCTCCAATATAACAGTTACTCTCTTACCTATCATCTTTTTTAAAGAGTATTCTGTTGTCTCTTTTGCAATCTCTTCTAAAATCTCTACTCTTTTTTCTATAATATCATTCTCTATCTGCTCCATCTTAAAAGCTGGAGTTGACTCCTCATTAGAGTAGTAAAACACATTAAATCTATCAAATTTAAAATCTTTTAAAAATCTACAAACTCTATTAAATGCTTGATTACTCTCATGTGGGTGACCTGCTATTATAGAGGTTCTAATAAAACTATTATCTTTAGATTTCATTCTTTCTAACAGTTCAATAGTTCTTTTCTCACCAAATCCTCTTCTCATAACTTTTAACATTCCGTCATCTATCTGCTGAATTGGCATATCATAATATGTTTGAAAAACATTAGAGTTTGCAATAGTATCAATTAACTCAAATGAGGTAGTGGTAGGATATAGATATAGAACTCTAGCAACCTTAACTCCATCAATTTTTTCTATATTGTAAATGAGTTCAATTAAACCATCTTTTAGTCCCAAATCTCTACCAAAACTAGATGAGTCTTGAGATATAAAACTAAACTCATAAAATCCTTTACTAACTAATGATTTTACCTCTTTGACTATTGAGTTAATAGTTCTGGAGTGAAGTTTCCCTTTAAAATTAGGAATGGCACAAAAAGAGCAGTTTTGATTACACCCTTCTGCTATTTTTATATAAGCATGAGTATTTGAGCCTGTAATTACTCTCGGAGAATTTTCACGAATTAAATAAACCTCTGGTGAAAAAATAGTCCCCTTTTTTTGGGCAATTAGTTTATCTATCTCTTCATAATCTCCTACACCTGTAAAAATATCTATCTCTGGAAGCTCTTTTGGTAGCTCCTTTTTATATCTCTCACTCAAACAACCACTCATAATAAGTATTGAGTTTTCTTTTCTCTGTTGGTGAATATCTAAGATAGTATTAATACTCTCCTCTTTAGCAACATCTATAAAGCCACAGGTGTTAACTATTAAAATATCCGCAGTTGATGGGTCATCAGTTATCTCATACTCTTTAAGTTTTCCTAACATTACTTCACTGTCAACAAGATTTTTAGTACAACCTAAACTTACAAGATACAGTTTTTTATTTAACAAATTTTCACCTCACTATCTCTTGAAAACTCTTTTTTCTCTCTCTTTCTCCTGCTCTTTATAGAGTGTTGCACACCCTATTGCCAACTCTCTAACTTTTAAAATATAGTTTTGTCTTTGAGCTTGTGAGATTGCTTTTCTAGCATCTAGTATATTAAAAGTGTGTGAGGCTATCATACATTGGTCATAAGCTGGGAGAGGCAATCCATTATCTAAACAGAGTTTACACTCATTGGAGGCATTATCAAAATCTTTTAAAAGTTTTTCAATAGTTGCCACCTCAAAATGGTATTTACTAAATTCATATTCACTCTCTTTATGTACATTGGCATAGGTTGTAATATTATCTCCTTGTCTATTCCAAACAATATTAAATACAGACTCAACCCCCTGCAGATACATGGCAAGTCGCTCTGTTCCATAGGTAATCTCAACAGCTACAGGGTCACAGGAGATACCTCCTACTTGTTGAAAATAGGTAAATTGAGTAATCTCCATTCCATCAAGCCAAACTTCCCAACCAAGCCCCCATGCACCAAGTGTTGGAGACTCCCAATTGTCCTCTACAAATCTTATATCATGCTCTTTTAGATTAAGTCCTAAATATTCCAAAGATTTTAAATATAGTTCTTGGATATTATTAGGACTTGGTTTAATAAGTACCTGAAACTGATAATAGGCACCCAATCGATTTGGGTTCTCTCCATATCGTCCATCTGTTGGTCTTCTTGACGGAGCTACATAAGCTGTACTCCACGGCTTAGAGTCTAAGCTTCTTAAGAGTGTAGCAGGGTGAAATGTCCCAGCTCCTGCTGGTATATCATAAGGCTGGACTATATTACACCCTTCATTACTCCAAAACTGCTGTAGTCTAAGTAGTAGTTGGCTAAATGTTAAACTATTTTTATTTATTATTTTGATATTTTTTGGTTGGAGTTCCATGAATTATCCTTTATTTATTTATCACAAGAAGGAAAAATATTATTATGTCAAGTAGTCATCAAGCCATAAAGCATTTTTGTTTCGTTTAAATTTAAATATTTTACCACACTCCTCTTGTTTAGCTGCTCTATGGTATCTAAAATATATATTTTCACTATCTACACCCAACACTTCTACTTTGCCACTCTCATGAGACATAACAAATTTAGCTCTACTTGCAACTCCTGCAACTTTACATCTTGCCTGATTAAAAATATCGTAAGCTCTCTCCACCTCTACACTATAATCCTTATTTCCTGCTGTTGGTCTGCAACCAAATATATAATATGGTGAGACTCCAATAGAGACTAATTTAATAAATAGTTGAGCCAAAATATCTACACTATCATTTATCCGTTTAATTATTGGGGTCTGATTATTAATAATAGCACCGGCTTTTAATAATAAATCAACCGCTTTAATAGCTTCCGGAGTTATTTCATTTGGATGGGAAAAATGACTCATAATATATATTCTTTTTTTAGGTGTAGAGTATTTTTTTATCATATTAATAAGCTTCTCATCATCAATTACTCTATATGGATTAAAACTTAACATTTTACTTCCAATTCTAATTACGCCAACATGCTCTATCTCTCTTAATTTTCGTACTAATGGTTCTATTTTTGATGTTGAAACTATTAATGGGTCTCCACCGGTTATTAGAATGTTCTGTATCTCGCTATGTTCTTTTATATACTCAATTGCCTCTTTGAGGTCTCTAATAGTATCATCATTTCCTTTAATAAAGAGCCGTTTTCTAAAACAGTACCTACAGTAAGCTCCACACATATCATTAAATATAATTAATGCCGTGTCAAGATATTTATGCTCTAACCCTTTTGCTACAGTATATTTATGTTCTTTTGAAGCATCAAGTTCTCCCCACTCCTCTAATTCATCTATTGAGGGAATAACTAACCGTCTTAAAGGGTCATCAGGATTATTCCAATCTATTAAAGAGTTATAATACTCATTACTTCTAAAAATATATTTCTGTTCAACCTCTTTTAATCTCTCTTTATCCTTTTGATTTAGTTCATCTATATGTGAAACTTTAGTTATATATCTAATTTTTGTTTTTGTCATTATATTTTTCTTTTTTAATTTTTCTAATACAATTAAAATATCAATTGATATTTAAACTCAAAATTCAAAGAAGTTTGGGATAGTTAAATGCCCAATGCCTGTTCAATTTTTTGCTGGTCAAATCCACAAATCCACCGACTTCCACCAATTAAAACAACAGGTACACCTCTACAACCATGTCGAACACAATCTTCACCAGCTTTTTTGTCTCTTGTTATATCAATGGTTCTAAATGTTATACCGTTTTGTTTAAAATAATTTTTAGCTCTAGTACACCATACACAAGATGGGGTTGTAAATAATACAACAGATTTCTTATTTCTTTTTTGCTTACTCATATATTATCCTCCTTATAAAATTACCTCAACTGTTGACGAATCAAGTTCCACTTTTTTCGCTTTGCTTATTCTATCTTCTTGAAGTTTAATTTTCAATTCATCATCTTGAAGGGCCATAATCTGAATAGCCAAATATGCAGAATTAACCGCTCCGGCTTTGCCAATAGCTACAGTTCCAACGGGCATACCAGATGGCATCATAACAGTACTTAGTAGTGCATCTTCACCTCTTAACTCTCCACTAGCCATAGGTACACCAATAACAGGTTTTGTTGTAGCACTCGCTAAGGCTCCAGCCAAATGGGCTGCCATTCCAGCGGCTGCTATAAATACCTCTGCCCCTTTTCTCTCCGCCTCTTTAATATACTCTTTTGTTCTATCTGGACTTCTATGTGCTGATGATATAATAAGCTCATAAGGAACACCAAATTTTTTAAGTGTTTCTGAACACTCTCTCATTACCTCATAATCACTTTTACTACCAATTACAATTGAAACAAATTTCACTATTTCTCCTTTTTTAATTATTTATTATTTAGCAGAAATCCTAATGCTCTTTATCCGTTGAAATAAATTAGAGTTCGAGCTTTGTAAAATCCCAATTTGGGATTATCGGTAACCAAGATTTCCCTATATGCAGATTTAACCAAATAAACCCAATCATATTTAGCAATTGGGTAGTTCACACGAATAATATCAATTTTTCTCTTTAATGTAAGAATTTGTTAACTATAATTAGCAAAAATTAAAAAATAGTTATACTTTCTCCTGCAAATGGTAATAAGGCACTAGCCCAAGTTAAACCACCTCCAAATGTATCAAGAAGCATCAATTCGCCCTTTTTAAGTCGTCCTAATTCATAAATATCATTAATTGCCATAGGGATTGATGCCGCCGATGTGTTTCCATATTTTCCAACAGTTAGGACTACCTGCTCTTTTGTCATTTTTAAAGCATCACCTACAGCTTTAATAATACGATAATTTGCTTGATGAGGAATAAAATGTGGAATATCTTTTGCCTCTATATTGTTTTGAGCCAAAATCTCTTTAACATCTTTAGTTAAAGTTCTAACAGCTAACTTAAATGTCTCATTACCTTTCATTTTAACAAAATTAAGTCCCTCATCTATTACCTTTTGAGATATAGGATTTACTGTACCCGGTGCCGGAGTTACAAGAAAATCGGCATAACTTCCATCTGCACTGGCATGAATATCAATTATTGCTTCATCTATATTTTCTGTAGCAGATATAACGGCTGAACCTGCACCATCTCCAAATAGTATGCAGGTAGTTCTATCTGTATAATCAACCAAAGAGCTAAACTTTTCAGCACCAATAATAAGTACATGTTTTTTCATACCAGCCTCAATAAAAGCTTTTGCAACACTTAGGGCATATACAAAACCACTACAAGCCGCACTTATATCAAATGCTTGAACATTTTTAATACCAATTTTATTAGAAATTACACATGCAGTTGAGGGCATATTAAAGTAGTCTGGTGTAACTGTAGCACAAACAACTAAATCAATATCCTCTATATTAAGTCCAGCGCGTTTAATAGCTATTTTTGAAGCTGTAACAGCCATATCACTTGTCACCTCATCTTTACCTGCTATACGCCTCTCCTTAATACCTGTACGCTTTACAATCCATTCATCACTGGTATCAACCATCTTTTCTAAATCAGCATTGCTCAGTACTTTAGAAGGAACATAAGCTCCTATAGAGTGAAATTTTGCGTACATTTTTTACCTTATACTTTATTTTTAAGAAGCAACTCTTCAATTGCAATATTAACTTTAGAATCATTATATGCTATAGCTTGAAAAATAGCATTTTTAATAGCTTTAGCATTACTTTTGCCATGCGATATAATGGCACACCCGTTTATACCAAGTAGAGGAGCACCACCATACTCTGCATAATCTACTTTATTTTTAAGTTTTGTAAACACTTTTTTCTTCATAAGTAAAGCTCCAATTTTTGCTGGTATTGATTTTCTAATCTGTATCTTCATTAAAGCAAAAATGGTTGAAGCCACACCTTCACTAGCTTTTAGTGTAATATTACCTGTATATCCATCACACACAACAACATCAACAGAGCCATTAAAAATATCACTCCCCTCAACATTACCTTTAAAGCTCGGTACATCTTTTAAAAGTTTAAATGCCTCTTTGGTTAGAGCATTTCCTTTACTATCCTCTTCACCATTAGCAAGAAGTCCTACTGAGGGTTTCCTAAGTCCTAAAACCTTTTGTGCATAAACTTCACCCATAATAGCAAACTCATATAAATTTTTAGGGGTACAATCTGTTACAGCTCCAACATCAAGTAAGAGGGTATTTGCTATAGGAGAGAGACTTGGCATAATAGTAGCAAGTGCAGGTTTAGATATATCAGGAAGTCTGCCAATACGAAGGGTTGCAAGTGCCATAGTTGCACCACTATGTCCAGCAGAAACTACAGCATCTGCTCTTTTATTTCTAACTAGCTCTACTGCCCTATATATAGACGAGTTTCTTCTTTTTAAAGCTTGTGTTGCAGAGTCACTCATGGAAATTACATCAGAAGCCTCGACTATATCTACCTGCTCCAAATAGTACTGTGGAAGATGTTGAAATATCTGTTCTCTATCACCTACAAGTATAGGCAAAAATCTCTTCTCATCAAGTGCTTGAATGACACCCTCTATAATGGGTTCAGGACCAAAATCTCCCCCCATTGCATCTATAGCAATTCTAATCATATAAACCGCTTATTATGCTTTAGTTGTCTTATATTCACCGGTTGTCATATTCATGTGGTGAGGCATTCTCCATGTTCCATCTTCATCTTTTACAGGTCTTGGAAGTGTTAACTTATAGTGTGTTCTTCTTTTTGCTGCTCTTGTTTTACTTACTCGTCTCTTAGGTACTGCCATTTTATATCCTTTTTATTTATTATTGTTATTAAAACTCTTTCTCAAATTCACTCTTATCATTTTCACACTTGTGACAAATATGATATGAGTTTTGAATAGAGGCTATTTCACTTTGAATGATAAACTCAATATCAATAACCCCATCTAAAAATTCAATTATATCTAAATCATCTTGTGTTTCTATAATTTCATCACTTAAAGTTAAATTTAAAGATGAGTTAACATTATCTTTAAATTCATCTCCACATCTATCGCATACTAAATCTATAACACCGTTTAGATTTGCATCTAATAAAACACGATGATAACCTCTTTTTACCAAACTCCCTTTTAGTGAAATAGTATCAATAGTTAACTCAAAGGGTTTTTTAGTCTGATTTACCTTGCCAAAAGCTATTCTCATAGTTTATGACTAATTAATCTCTCTATCCGCAAAGAAAAAGCTAATTTCGGTTTTGGCATTTTCTAAAGAGTCACTTCCATGAACAGCATTAGCATCAATACTCTCTGCAAAATCTGCTCTAATTGTACCAGCTTTTGCCTCTTTAGGATTGGTAGCACCCATAAGTTCTCTATTTTTAGCCACTGCATTCTCACCCTCTAGTACAGTCACAACAACAGGACCACTGACCATAAAGTCAACTAAATCCTTAAAAAAAGGTCTATCCTTGTGAACTGCATAAAATGTTTCTGCATCTTTACGACTTAATTGAATTTTTTTAGTTGCTACAATTTTAAGTCCCGCACCTTCAAATCTAGCCAAAATCTGACCTATTACATTTTTAGCTACAGCATCAGGCTTAATAATTGATAATGTTTTCTCCATTACTATCTGCTCCATTATGATAGTGACTTTATCACTATCCATTCTATTTTAGAGTGGAATACTATCGAAAAATTAATGAAAAAAAGCTTGTTGTTCTTTATCTTCACTATGTTTGAGTCCATAAGAGGCTTTATTTTGTTATATTAATTGTTCCAAGATTTAGTGCTACTTGCATGGTTGACTTCTTTATTATTTATTTTAAGTTTTATATCCAACATATAAATCAATATATCTTGAGTTTCAATATATTAGTAATACTTTTTTAGCTAATATTAATAACTGCTGTATTGCTTAATAAATCGTGCAGACCTCGATTATCTTTTCTAAAAAACATCATAAGCAACCCAAAAATAGTGACAATAGATAGTATCATAGCTAAATTTCTAAGAACTATTGAGAGGAGAGATGGTTTTTCCAGTGTATTGATATTAATTACTTGTAAATCATAATTTTTATATCCGGGTGTTTGACCATTGCCTTTAAACATAAAAGCGGATTGCACAATAATAAATGGAACTAAAATATATATCCACCCCTCTAATCTATGTTGAGCAAACCCTTCTCTTCCATCCATTACTAGATAAAATACAATATACATAATTGGCATTAAAAGCATAAAGCTATCGGTAATAGCCGATTTTATTTTTTGGAGATTTGTGGCAAAAGAGATTTTTATCTCTTTTGATTTATTTCTCTTTTTATCTGCTATAGGTTTAATTTTCCCTTTTTTTATATCTCTAAATCTCTGTTTTGCCATTAAAAATCCCAAATCAATTTGCCATAAATTCCACTAAAATCTGTATCCATACTCATATCATCTACATCATCTATTTTAATTTTAAATGTTTTATATCCAGCTTCAACCCCAAAACCAATTATAAAAGAGTATCTAGCACCAATTTCCAAATCATATATACTATTATCATCATATTCTATAAAATCACCCTCTGCTTGAAAGCTTAAATCTGTATTTGGTATATCTATTTTTGCTTTTGCATATAACATTGGGATTGGGACATCAATATTATTATGCTCATGTTTAAGTAATGTTTCTACATCCATAAAGCCATTTAGATATTTAATATTTACTCCTACATCAAAATTTAGCCAATTGTCAAGAAGTTCATAATATAGAGTTAAATCATAAATATCTAAATCCAACTCACTATAGACATCATCAGTCAGACTAAATAGATTTATTCCTCCCCAAGAGAATGTTTTAGAAGCTTCTCCTGCTCCATTATGAGAAAACTTTGTATAACCCACTCTTATATTTGGAATAATCGGAAGTGGATGTTCAAAATAGGCTCTTAAAAATATTTCATTTTCGCTTTTCCAGTTTAAATCTTTTTCTATATCTATATTATCTCCCCCATTTTGTGCTGTTCCACTGGGTGAGTGGTTATATAAACCAAGATTAACCTCTCCACCTATAAAATCTGCCATTGTAAATGTTATTATCATAATTGTACTAAATAGTAGCTTTTTCATATTATGCTCCTTTTAAATAGATTATTATAGCAGAATATTATTACATTTTTGCACCTAAATTCATAGAAAATATTGGAAGTAACATAGCAGAGACTATAATACCAACAACTCCACCAATAAATAGCATCATAAATGGCTCTAATAGACTAAGCAGTAGTTTTAATCTATCATCATTTTCCTCTTGGTAGAGTGAGGCTATATTTCCTAAAATTTGGGCTACTTCACTAGACTCTTCTCCTAATGCCAATGCCTGCATAAAGTTCCTTTTAGGTTTAGTTCCCCTACCTCTTTGTAGAGCATGAGAGAGTTTATTTCCCTCTATAACTTTAACCGACGCTTTTTCAAACGACTCTTTAAATGCTGAGTTACTAAAGGTAGAGGTTGCCAATTTTACAGCATGAGCATAGGAGACACCAGAGTCTAACATTAATGATAGTATATATGAGAAGCGACCAAGTTCATGATTTTGTATTAATGCTCCAATAATTGGTATTTTCAAAACTAAGGTGTCATAAAATTTTTGAAATGGGTATATAAATTTATATGAGAGTTTAAAGGTAATAATTAAACCAATAAATCCCAAAATAAGAGCAATATAGTGACTACTTAAAAAATCACTTATACTTAATACAAATTGAGTAATAGGTGGTAGTTCTTGACCTGTATCTTTAAATATTCCTGTAATTTTGGGAACAACAAATGTAATAAGAAACCCAACCATACCAATAGCAACTATAAAGATAAACATAGGATAAGCAAGGGCATTACCAACCTGCTTTTTGATTTTAGCTTGGGTAGAGAAAAAATCTCCCATCTGAATTAAAACAGGTACCATCTTGCCACTCTGACCTGCAACATTAATACTCTGTAAGAAAAAATCGGGCATTGCATAGACACTTTGCGAGTTTAAGGCGTGATAGAGAGATTTTCCCTCTTCTATCATAGTTCTTAAAGATGCTAGAAAAGAGGCATATTTCTTCTCTTTTTGATGCTGGTCTTCTATTAATCTAATTGCTGTTAAGATTGCCATTCCAGAATTAAGATATGATGACAGCTCTTTTGAAAATGAACTAAGTAGTGGTCCCGGCATCTCTCTTTGAGAAAAATTTTTTAAAGTTATCTCTCTTGTTGGGCTTATATTTTTATAAAATATCCCTTGGATTTTTAACTTCTTTTTTGCCTCATCTTCACCTGAAGCCTCTACTGTTCCACTAACGCTTTTACCTTCTCTTGTTATACCTTTATATTTATATAGCATATATCTTATCTTTTTTAAACCAATTATATCAAAAATATATACCATTTTCTTTTAAATCAAACATTAATAATTAGATAGTATAATAACGAAAAATTATACTTAGGAGGCTATATGAAGAGTAGCAAATTACTTTTATTACTATTGTCTATTATAGTATTTATTGTAGGGTGTAGCAAATCGAATAGAGGCGAAGATGGTAATAATTCAGATACAAAGGTGGTAAAAGAGAAGCTACCTAAAGATGCTGTTGTATCTATTCACAACAAAATATATACAAAAAAAGATTTTCCAAAAGAGTATAGTGAGTTAAAATATAATGGTAAAAAAAGATTTTTATCAAGATATATATATCTTCAAGTGGTTTTAGATAGTTTAAAAGATAAAGAGAAGATATATAAAGATAAGATAGAACAAGAGATAACTAAAAATATAGATGATTTAAAAAGAAAAGGTGTTATTTTAGAAGGTTTAGAGAAGTTTATATCCAATTTAGATATAACTTTTAATACAATAGCTTATCAAGAGGTTCTAAAAAAACATAAAGAGATAGAGAAAGAGATTAACGATTTTTATAAAAAACATGAAAAAGCGTATAATTATCC
>CAZROY010000077.1:0-30811 GCA_964601885.1 uncultured Sulfurovum sp.
ACAAAATTTAGAGTTTCTCTCAACTGTTAATTGAAAAAGAGAGATATTATTGAAAAGCTTTACAAACTGTTTTGGCATAAGAGTTCTACTAATTGGCCAAAGTCTAGTACCATTTCCACCACATAGTATAATATTGTTCATATATCTATCCTAAATATTTTATGAAGGACATTATACTCATAATTGGCTTTACTGTAAACTATTTCTAATAGCCTCCATTAGTTTTTTTTCAGTTACAGGTTTAGTTATAAATGCACTAGCACCTTTTTTTAAAGAGTCTCTTTTTCTAGTATCGTTAGATGATATTGCAATAATTGGAACTTTTTTAATAGCCGTACTATTCATATATATCTCTAAAAACTCCAATCCATTAATTTTGGGCATCTCTATATCAAGTAGTATAAATTGAATATCTTGCTCTTTGTCTATAATATATATAGCATCTTCCCCATCTACTGATTCTATAGTCTCAATCTTATATAACTTTTTTCTTAATATCTCAACAAGTAGTTTTCTATTAATATAGTCATCATCAATTATTAAAACCTTAAACTCAACCATCAAATCCCCTTATTTCTATATTTATTGATAATATATTTTAATTTATCTATATTCATGACTCCCACAAGTACCTCTTTAATAATACTTTTATCATAACTATCATCTTCTATATCTCTTAGAGTCATTAATATTACACTCATATCTTTATGCTGTTTTTTAATACTACTTCTATTTTTCTTTTCTAAATCTATATCAATTAATAAAATATCATAAGCTCTATCTTGAATTTTACTTCCAAGCTCATCTAAGTTATTAATAATCTCTATCTCATAACCTAAATTGGACAGAACTTTAGATAGTATCTGTGCCTCTAATGGATTTTTTTTGGCAATAAGTATCTTCTTCTCCTCTTCTTCCAGCAGTAGTGTTATGCCCTCATTTTTGATACTATTTGCTTTAGAGTCACTCTTTTTGATTTGATTAGTTTTATTTTTATCTATCTCCTCTTTCTCATTGCTCTTTTTGGGAACTGTTGCTTGATTTAAAAATTTTTTTAATATAAAAAGAAGTTCACTGCTATCAATAGGTTTTGCTAAATAGTCATCTAGTCCATCATTTATAAATCTCTCTCTATCCCCTTTTAGGGCATTGGCTGTTAATGCAATAATAGGAGTATGAACTAAATTCTCATCCTTTTCATAGTTTATAATTTCAGAGGTGGCTTCAACTCCGTCCATTACAGGCATCTGAATATCCATTAAAATCAGGTCATAATGGCAATCTTTCACCTTTTCAAATGCTTCAAGTCCATTATTAGCCAACTCCACCTCTATTCCATATTTAACCAATATCTGTTTAATTAATTTCTGATTAATAATATTATCCTCAGCTACAAGTATTTTGCCGTTAAATTGAATATTATTAAAAGGGGTAGCCACCTTTTTAGGGACAATTTTTTTATCTACCTTTTTATCTCTATTTTTATTTTCATCAATTAAATTAACTGCATTTAAAATTTTTGTTGGAGTAATTGGCTTATATAGTAATCTACTACTATTTATATTGAGTAATTCTATCTTTTTACGATTTTTAAAACTTGTAATTAGAGTCACCTTCTCTGTATTCAATCTATTAATAGCATTAATTAAAGTATCGTCCATTATATCAATATCTAACCAGATATTATGAACAGATGGATTATTGTTTAGCTTTTTCAACTCACTAGCTGTAGAGAATGTACTCTCTTTTACACCATAATATTTTAAATATCTCTCTATATAAATATCTAGTTGTGTAGGAGGTGTTGAGTTTTGGTATCTTACAATTGATACATCACTCTCAATATGTTTACTATTTAACTCTGTTCTCTCTAATACCTCTTCAAGTTCTAATGTAAAGTAAAATTTAGTCCCTTTCTCTTTTTGGCTCTCTAATTTAAGTTCACTTCCCATAAGCTCTAAAAATTTTGTAGATATAGTAAGTCCAAGTCCTGTCCCACCATATTTTCTAGTGATGGATACATCAGCTTGAGTAAAGGCAGCAAATACATTTAACTGTTGCTCTTTGGTCATTCCAATACCATTATCTTGAATACTAAATAGAATTTTAGCCCTATTTCCAACCTGCTTCTCTTTTATAATCTCTACATTAATAAAGCCACCATAATCTGTAAATTTCACCGCATTACTAAGTAGATTAATGAGAACCTCTTTGATTTTAACCGCATCTCCTAAAAGCTTTTTCTCTAAACTAGGGTCTAAATAGAAGTTAAAATCAATATCTTTCTCTGATGCTTTGACACCATAAGTCTCTATGGCATTTTCAAACTCAATAATAGGGTCAAAAACAATATTTTCCAACTCTATTTTATTACTCTCAATTTTAGAGAGGTCTAAGATATTATTAATAATGCTAAGTAGGTTTTCAGAACTTTTCTCTATAATACCTGTAAATTCTAACTGTTCATCATTTAAATTTGTGCTTTTTAGAAGTTCTGTAAATCCTACAATTCCATTTAGTGGAGTTCTTATCTCATGAGACATATTTGCTAAAAATAGAGATTTTGACTCATTTGCCTCTAATGCTTGAATTTTATCCTGTCTTGCATTTTCTATAAGAAGTTCTAAAAACTTATACGCCTCTTTTATTCCTTGACTTGTATTTAAATTTATACTCTTTATCTCATTAATACTAGGTGCATCAAATGTTTGGTCTGCCTCTATCTCTTGAACTGTATTATTTAAAATATCCTCTAAACTTTTTATATTATTAGCAATATCTTTACCGGTTCTGTACCCTAAAATTGTTAATATAACAGATAATATCCAGAAGAAACCTGCCACTATTAATATAATAATATTTTGAAAAACAAACGACTCATTTTTTGTAAATAGAACACTCTCTATACTATTTTGTATTTTGGATAAATATGCTATTTTGGCATCATGTATCTTTGACCAACTTTTGGGTTGTATAGAAAATTTCCCATCATCAAGATGAAATTGAAGTTTTGAGTAGCTATTTTCAATCTCTATCTCAATATTTTTATACTCTCTACTATTTAAAATTGATATAACTCTAGCTCTTAATCTATCATCACTAATAGCTTCTGGAGTGAAAGAGTTGGATTTCACCTTAACTTTGTTTAAAAATGCAATCTCTTTTTGGGTTAATGGTATATGTTTTTTTAGAAAAAAGTTAACAAAATCTCTCTCAAGAGAGCAGTTTTCAGATGCAATATATAGTTGAGAGAGTGGTGTAATAAGAGAGCTTATTTGATTATCAAACCTATATTTATTAATTAGAAGTTGATAATTTAAAATAGGAGTGGTCAAATTTTGTGTATATTGTTGATAAAAAGCATTTGAGAATGATAGATTACCGCTATCTATAGCTTTTCTAATAACGGCTAACTGTTGGAAATGGTAAAAAATATTTTGATTATCATAAGCTTTTCTAGCGTTAGCAAGACCGGAAAAAAAAGAGTTATGATTAATGGCTACCATTGATTGTTTAGCAACAGCTATTGCTCTATCTGTCTTTTGTCTTTGTAGCTGAAGCTCTTGTTTTATATCTAAATTGCCATTTGAACCTATAAATTTTGAAGTTACTCCTCTCTCTTTTCCAATTTCAGTTAAGACTATATTTAAATATTTATTATTTTTAATAATATCTTTTAGCTCATTTGCTTGATAATATTTACTATAAGAGATATATAAAAAGTAGCTAGATATGACAAAAAGCAGTACTATAGGTAACATGCTTATTAGTTTTAGTCGATTGTGTATCTGCATTAATTTAGTTCTCCTATGGCTGTCTTGGTTGTTTCATATACTCTTCTAATGATTTAAAGAGACCCCAATATTTGATAAATAGCCCTTTTAATTTGGAGTGGTCTGTGCAAAACTGTATCTCTTCTAAAACATCGGCTAATTGATTAATTCTAAGGTTACTAGCTGCCCCTTTTAGCTTATGACCTAACTCATGAATGTTATCCATATCTTTTTGGTAATAAGATGCTAAAAGATGGTCTTTATCATGGTGTGCTTGTTCTATAAAATCCTCGACAAACTCCTCAATTAGAACAACAGGCAGATTTAACTCATCAGCTGCAATTTTAGGATTATAATCAATAGGAAGTGGTGGTGCATCTTCTAATATAATCTCTTGATTATTGTCATCTCTCTGTTTTTTAGGTTTGCTCTTCTTCTCTACAGGGGTCGGTTTCTCTTTTAGAAAATCACTATCATCAAGTGTAAAATCATCAAAATCGTCTGATAGATTTAAATCTATTAACTCATCTTCAGCTTTAACTTTAGAAGTGGATTTTGGCTTTGGTTTAACCTCATCTTTTACCTTTAGATTATCCATAAGCTCTGTAAATTTGCTATCTAACTTATCCTCTTTATCATTAAGGGTATCTAGTGTTAAAATATCTTTTTCAAAAATATCATTTTTTGACTTAGGTTTACTATCAATAGGTCTCTCTCTAATGGTTAAAAGTGTTAATTTAGTATAATACTCATCAATATAGTGGGGTCTCTCCTCTTTAGGTAGGTTTTTAATTTTTAATAATAGAATATTCAAATTTGGTATTTTTAGAGTCAGTGCAAGAGTTGATAGATTTTTAATAGCTTTATCTTCCCCTGATAGAAGTCTATCATAATCAACAATTGATTGATTAATAAAACTATTGAGATATAACTTATAATCTTCAACGCTCAATCCCATATCATTAGAAATCTCAGTTACATCTAAATATATTGGATTGTAGTTTAATTGTATTTGACTTGTGCTATTTTTCAACTCTATAATATTGCTTAGTTTTACCATTTTAATCTCATCGGTTGTACTATACAATATGGTTTCTATAAAATTTGCTTTAATAGTCTTATCTTTGAGAGTGATATATATTTTACCATCTTGAAATCTAATACTATCTGCAATAGCACCATTTATATCAGCAATACTCTTACCCCCTAATAGCTCGATAAATTCTCTATCTGCCATTAACATTTTATCTTTTTTATTATATCCATAATACATAATTTATTTACCTCTACTCTTTAATGAAATTTAGCATAAAGCTCAATCTCTTCTTCTATATCTATTTTAGAAGCCGGTTTGTGTACAATAATAAAACCAATTAGGTTATTCTCTTTATCATATTTGGGAGTGCTATGTATATTACTCCAAAAATACATACCATCTCGTCTAATATTTTTTAGTGTACTAAACCACTTTTTCATTCTGTTATCAATAGTCCATAGCTTTTCATAGATTGCATCAGGAACATCTGGATGTTTAAAGATTTTATGATTTTTCCCTATAAGCTCTTCTCTTCTAAAACCTGTGACTTCAGCAAAACTTAAATTAGCATAAGTGATAATTCCATTTATGTCAATCTCATATATTAAATTATTTTTATAAGTATATTCAATGTCTAACGGTATAAGATGATGCACAAAGCTCCTTTTCAATTTAACAATCTATCAAGATAACTTTATTATAATAATACTAAATAGTAATTTAATTTAATCTTTTTTTAAAATTTTAAGACTATTTTAAAAAACTTTTTTACATTATATAATATCGGGTGTTATCATAGATAAATTCATTATTATTTTTTAACACATTCTGTTTTTGGTATTTTAGCAACTTTTTTACTACTAACAACTGAAATTTCATCAAACGATGTGGAGTTTATACTCTTAAATGCTCCAAAATGATTAAGTAGTTTTAAAAGTACGACATTTAAAACAAAAGAGGTGGGTGAACCTAAATCTAAAGCCTTAATACTATCTGAAAATATTTTAAGTATAGAGTTATCTATATTATCTCTCTTAGATTTCATAATAGATAATGAGAGATTTTCAATTAACTCTTTACACTCAAGAGATGATATATGGCTATTTTGTTTAGAAAAATTATAAATCTCTTTTAAACTTAAATTATTGATATTTAGCTCCATTTTTCTATCAATATGACTCTTGTCTATAGTTGTAATAGGTAGTCTTGATTTAATTGTAGGTAGTAGTGAAGATTTTGATTTGGTAACTATAATAAACTCTTTATTTAAGGGTGGTTCTTCTATAATTTTTAAAAGTTTGTTTTGAGCAAGTATAGAGAATTTAGGGGATACAAGAGTTATAAACTCTATCTCTTTAGTGGCTATAAAAGCTTTAGATATGGCATCTACTGCATGTTCTATTAAAAACTCTCCATCTCCACTATCAATAATGGTTAATTTTTCCCCTCTTTGTAGCTCTTTTAATTTTGATATAAACTCTTCTAATCTTTTAGTTATAAATATTCCACGAGCTAATCTCATGACTCTAAACTTAACTCATTAAATAGTGATGCATCTATTGTTTTATTAAAAAGCTTAAAGAGTTGAATAAGTTTAATATCAAGAGATATACCACCATTTTTAAGATAGAAACTATTTGGTACATCTCCATCAATAATCCATAATAGATTTTCTTCATTTCTAAAGACAAATTTGGTATAGATACTATCTGCACTTCCAATATACCATATAAAATATCCTCTAGGGTATGATATTTCCAACATATCCTCTAATAAATCCAACTCTTCTCTATTATCCATCTTTTCCAAATTTGGAAACATAGATTTCAGTGTATATATTGGTAGAAAAGGTCTCTCATCTCTTAAGGCATTAATTTTATTGGCAATATATTTAGCATACCATACTCTTAAATCATCTGTTAAGATAAGAATGGTTTGACCCTCTAAAATTTTTTTGATAGCTCTTTGAATAACAGGAACCCAATCATATCGACACTCCTCCATCCATGAAAAACTAGAACCCTCCTTACGGATAGTATTAAGTGTCCAATCTAATATAGGGGTCATTAAAACTCTAAGAGTCCAATTTATAAATAGAGTGGAGTGTACGAACGGCAAGTTCTGCATATTTTTGAGCTATAATCATAGATATTTTAATTTCACTAGTTGAAATCATCTCAATATTAATATTCTCCTTAGCAAGTGCTGAGAATGCTGTAGCTGCAACACCTGAATGTGACTTCATACCAATACCAACAACAGAGACCTTACAAATATCACTATCAAAACTTTTTCCACCAATATCATGGTCAAAATTTTCAATAATCTCTTTAGCCCTTGAGAGTTCACTCTCTGGTATAGTAAATCCCAATGATGTCAATCCATCACTACTTGCATTTTGGATAATCATATCAACATTTATCTGTTCATTAGCCAATTTTGTAAAAATTTCTGCTGCTATACCGGGTCTATCTGAAACCTCTCTTAAAGAGACCCTTGCTTGATTTTTATCTAATGCTATACCACTTACTAAAACTGTTTCCATACTCTTATTCTCCTCACCTATTATAGTTCCATCTCCATCTACAAAAGAACTTTTTGCTACTATTTTAACTTTTAATTTTTTTGCCAACTCTACTGAGCGACTCTGAAGTACCTTTGCCCCAAGAGATGCTAACTCCAACATCTCCTCATAAGAGATATAGTGCATCTTTTTAGCTTTCCGTTCAACTCTGGGGTCGGTGGTATAAATTCCATCAACATCACTATAAATCTCACACGAATTGGCATTTAAAGCACCGGCAATTGCAACAGCTGATAGGTCTGAACCCCCTCGTCCAAGAGTTGTGACCTCTCCATGCTCATTTATACCTTGAAAACCTGCTACAATAACCACCTTTCCATTATCTAACTCTTTTTGCATAGCAGTTGGGTCGATTGACTCTATTCTTGCATAGGTGTGAAAATTATCTGTTTTAATTCCAGCTTGTCGTCCTGTCATTGCAATTGCATCAATTCCCATCTCCTTTAGAGCAATAGCTAAAAGTGCAGAGGTGACCCTCTCGCCTGAACTTAAAAGCATATCGAGTTCTCGTTTAGATGGGTTAGGAGAGAAATAGTTGGCAAATTCTATTAGCTTATTTGTCTCTCCACTCATAGCAGAGACAACTACCACTATATCATTTCCCTCTTTTTTAGCTCTTGCTACGCGAGAAGCCACACTTGATATTCTCTCTAGGCTACCAACACTTGTCCCACCATACTTATGTACTATTAACATCTATTTATATATCCCTCTTTTACAAAATGTTCTATGACTCGTTTATATACTCGCCGTTTAAAATATGTTGCCTTTTTTAGCAACTGCTCATACTCTACATATTTATAATCTTCAAACTCTGGTTCATGATAACTATCGAGATTAATTTTAGCATCAGTTTTTAACTGCACTAAAAAATACTTCTGTGTTTGACCATCAAATGGGTACATCTTTCTAGCTTTTGTACCATTTGGAAAATCATACTTTATCCAATAAGGATACTCTGCAATAACATTAACACTATTACACCCTATCTCCTCTTGTAATTCGCGTAGAAGTGCCTCTTTTGGAGTTTCTCCATCATCTATTCCCCCTTGTGGGAACTGCCATGCGTTTTTAATATCTGACCGTTTACCTAAAAAAAATTCACACTTTTGTGGATAGTCTGAAGAGAGTATAACAGCTGCGACATTTGGGCGATAACGCTTTTGTGTCTGCATTTTTTACTCTTCTTTCATAAAAAAATTAAAATCTATTATAATAGAAATCTATTATTCTGACAAAATTTTAGCTAAAATGTCATTAAAAAATGGTAAGAGATGCTACTGTATATACATATTCCATATTGTGACTCAAAGTGCCACTACTGCTCATTTAATAGTTATACAGAGAAGTTTGATAGACGAAAAGAGTATATCTTAGCTTTAGAGAAACAGCTTCTATTTGAGATAGATAGATATAAGCTTCAAAGAGGAGAGATTAAATCCATATTTATAGGTGGTGGAACTCCATCTACCCTAAAACCATATTTATATAACAATATATTTGAAATTTTAGCACCATTTATTGACCAAGATGCAGAGATAACAGTAGAAGCAAATCCAAATTCAGCCTCCTTTTCTTGGTTAAAGGGTATGTTTAATTTGGGTGTAAATAGAGTTTCGTTTGGAGTACAGAGTTTCAATAGAGATAAATTAAAAGCCCTAAATAGGGTTCACTCTCCAAAAGATGCACGAGATGCAATTATTAACGCCAATAAAGTGGGATTTAAACACATATCATTAGATTTAATATATAACTATCAAGGGGATAGTATAGAGCTACTAAAAAACGATATAAAGGAGGCTTTTAATTTACCAATTGACCATATTTCAGCTTATGAGTTAACCATTGAGAGTGGAACAAAATTTGAAAATAGTCCTGAGGTAAAACAAAATAGTGACAAGTTAGCCTTTTTTGTGGTAGATGAGATAGAAAAAATGGGTTTTAGACAGTATGAAGTATCCAATTTTGGAGTTTATGAGAGTTATCACAACAAGGGTTATTGGAGTTTAAAAGATTATATTGGAGTTGGAGCTGGAGCTGTAGGATTTAAAAAAGATATTAGATATTATCCCACAACCAATATTGATAACTATATAAACAATCCTCTCAATATAAGAGAAGAGAAGATAACAGAGAGTGAATTGATTACTGAAAAGATATTTTTAGGGTTAAGAAGTAGTATAGGAGTTGATGAATTAATCTTAACTAAAAGTATGAAAAAGAGAGCCGATTTCTTAGTAAAAATGGGAACATTGAGTAAACATAAGAGATTATATAAAAACAATAACTTTTTTTTAAGTGATGAGATAGCACTATATATTGATAGCTGAACCACCCAATCGCTAAACAATTTAGATAATTGGTGGTTTAGAAATCTACTATAACTCTTTGATTTTTTATGTTACTCTCCTACCCCATTTAAAATATTTTTTATACTCTCTAAATGGGCTAATAACAATACGACGGTGAAATCTACTAGCATGGATAAATTTTCCATTACCCAAATAGATGCCTACATGATTTATAGTGGTGTGATTTTTAGATGTAAAAAATACTAAATCTCCCTTTTTAAGTTGATGTTGATAAACCTTTATGCCAACTTTTGCCTGTTCTTTGGCTTGTCTTGGAAGTTCAATACCGTTTTCTTCAAAAACCTCTTTTGTAAAACCAGAGCAGTCATAACGGTATGGTCCATCTCCTCCCCATTTATATTTCTTGCCTAACATTGATTTTGCAATCTTCTCAATATATAGAGAGGTATAATCCCTATATTCTGCTTGTAAATAGGAAATTGAAAGTGATGTTAAGAATAACATTAAAAATATATTTTTTTGATACATTAATCAAATCCTTTAAAATATTTATAATATTAATTCAAAAAGACATTATAATATTTCAATATTAAGATAGGATTAATTGGGATAACTAGCTAACTGTTATGATGACTACAAAATATATATTGTGTTTTTATAGTGTGGTATTCCCAATATTTACTCTGAGTTTTAATCGGTTCTTTTGAGTTAGTATTATAGTTTTCATATAATAATTATATACACATTATGATAAAATGTTAATAGGAATTAATTTTCAGTAAAACTGATTATTTCTCCTCATCGCCATCAATGGCGATGTCTCCGAAATAAAGGAATAGAGATAAAAAATGATATAATTGTGATTAAAAAGGTATTTTGCCATGAAAAAGTTAGTAAAAGCTCTTTTACTATACACATGTAGTATATCTGCTATAGTTTATGAAAATGGTGAGGATAGAACTACTAAAAAGTGGGAACTATATAATAGTGTATCAAAAGCTACAGTCAAAAATATCTATGATAAAGATAAAAAGAGTCGAGTTTTATATTTTAAAAGTGATGATATTAGAAATGGATATATGTTACCGATGGAGAGAAATTCAAAAAGTTGGTGTCAAACCAATGGAAAATCTCTTAAATGGAGTATGAGTAGTAGTGATGATTTTGTTATATTGGTAAGTTTACAGACTATAGATGGACACCGATATATTATATATACTCCAAGTAGTGATAAGATGGGACGAGGCTATTATGGTTTAGGGAAGAGTTCGATAGATGGGAGTTGGCACAAGTTTCATAGAGATTTAAATTTAGACTTAAAGCGGTATGAGCCTAATAATGAGATTATTGCTGTCGATACATTTTTTGTGCGTGGAAAAGATATAAAAATTGATGATGTGGAGATAGTCAGTATAAAAAAAAGAGACTCTATTCCTAAAAAACCCAAAGATTGTAAGATATATCTCCCCACATTAAATAGTAAAACAACTTCAACATTAAACAGATATGATGATACTCCACCTGTTATTAAATTAAATGGTGCATCAACTGTCTATATCAAGTTAGGTCAAGAGTATAAAGAGATGGGTGCAGTCGCTATTGATAATGTTGATGGTGCATTAAATGTTGATATATCCGGAGATATAGATACAAATCGAGTTGGTACATATACACTTTTTTATATGACAAAAGATAAAACAGGAAATACATCAATGACTACTAGAGTAGTAAATGTAAAAGGTGTTCCCACCCACTCAGTAATGAAAAAAGTTAAAAAAACAGAAAAGAAACATATAAAAGTTAACAAAGATAAAATAAAATCAGTCAAAGATTTGGAATTAGAACTTGCTATACCACCTGAAGATGAAGCATTGGAAGAGTTTGGAATAGTAGGCGATTAAAAAATTATTACTTAGTTAATCTATTTAACCAAGTAATAACCCATACAACAAACACACTTTTTAATTTGTTAAAAGGCATATAGCCTAAACCTAAAATTTCCACATACAACTATATTTTCATATATGGGTAAGTATAAAATAAAAATGTGTAAAAAAAATGTAGAATTTTACATTTTTTTAAAATTTATCAAATTTACCATTTAATAGGCTTAAAAGCGGCTTTAGTATAGCGATATTTTTTAATTGCATAGAGTAAATTGTATAATAATAACCCAAAAGATAAAATTAATAGAATATCCATGAGTATCTTAAGTACAAATATATCTAAAAATACAGTTAAACCAGATAAAATAAAAAACGATATATGTATATAAAAATGTATCTTGGCAACTTTAGGAGCAATAACATCATGCATCATAGGAACTTCCATATAACCTTGATTTAAAAGATGGAACCAGACAAGAAAAGGTACTATTTTATATACCATAGCAAATATAATACTTAGTGCAAAACCTATAAATGAGATAGATTTTATCTCTAAAGGAAGAGGGGTATCTATTAAAATAGTGAGTGAGTGAATAATAAGGAAAACCATACCCAATCGCCAAAACCATACAGTAGCATCTGAGGTTGGTCTTTTTCTCTGATATAATCTATAGATAGTAATTAAAGCATATATTATAAGTAGTAGAGCCACAACTCCATCTATTATCTTTGCAAGATACAATCCATTAAAAAATAGTATAGCTTTGACAAGAAGTAGTAAAAAGATGCTTAATATTAAATGACTACTAATAATATTTGGATATTTTGGTGTAACATAAAACATCTCTACAACTTGAAAAGATATAGATATAATAAGCAGTGTAATCCACCCAAATATGGCAAAAGAGTAGTGAACCTCTTTGATTTGAGAAAATAGTAGGCTATCTATATATCCCCCCAAAATTAAAAGCATTAATATACCAAATATAATAGTCAATATAAAACTACTCAATGCAAAGAGCATACCTTTTGATGAGTTTGAATGGTCTTTTATTTTTATAATCTCTTTTAACATTAAAATCGAGACATAAAGAAGTCCACCCCCCAATATGAAAGCAGTAGCCAAATAGAGCAGTGATACTCCACTAATAAAAGAGGAGATTTGTAAAACAATACCAATTATGAGTAGTATATGTACTATCATTGCCTTTGTTGTCGGTACTTTAATAACAACTCCTGCTATAACAGGTAACATCTGAAACATTGACCCCAACATAAATGTTGCCATAATACCTAAAGCAAAGATGTGTGTAATAATTAATTTAAAACTATATAAAGCGAGTGATAGTAAATTTAAGTCACTAAAGAGAAGAAAAATACCTAAAAGAGTTCCAAAAATAGAGGCTGTAACAAAAAATCTAAATACAACTGATATTGGTGGTGCTTGTTCTAAAGATAGACCGCCTTGATTAAACATTAAGTAGCTCCCATAAGTTGGATTTTCTATTTTTTGAGATTAAAATATGCCATGTATCTTTTTCAT
Source organism: uncultured Sulfurovum sp. (assembly GCA_964601885.1). Lineage (GTDB taxonomy): Bacteria > Campylobacterota > Campylobacteria > Campylobacterales > Sulfurovaceae > UBA1140. The sequence goes on from CAZROY010000077.1 coordinate 13,135, forward strand.
TATGGGTTAGGTAGCTGTAAGATTTCTCTTTTGCTATCTCAATAAGAGGTATAGGATTTTTTCGATGTATCATATATAAAAACTCATTATCACCCATTTTTTGTAGGTGATTTAATGCTAGTTGCAGAGGAACTGGGTGTTCTAACTCTCTTGCATCTAAAAGTATCTTTTTCAAAGTTTTATCTCTTTCATAAGTGATATTGTCTTCTCTTTTACCTCAGGAGACATTATTCTATCACACATAGCATATAGCATCTGCTCCTCTTTCATATTATGCTGTTGAAGTAGTATCATCATAGATTCAGCCAATGATAAATAAGCGTCTTTATTGCCTTTTTCGATAGCCTCAGCCATTTTCCCCATAAGACCACGAACCTGCTCATGTTCAAAACGCATAACTCTTGTAGGTCCTTCACTACTTCCTGTTATATTCTCAAATGTAGGAAAAAGCTCATCTTCTTCTTTTTTAAAATGTTTAAGCGTCTCATCTGCAAATAGTAAAAATTGTTCTTTTCCTTCCTTAAAGTTCCCCTCTATTACAGATTTTTCCGCATCAACAAATAGTTCATCACAAGCTCGATGTTCATCTCTCATATAGTTTGTAATAGTCATTAACCAATCCTAAAATATAATATTGAGTGACATTATAGAGCATAAAGATTAAAAGTAGATTGATATAACTCAAGTTGGCGACTCACCTAAATGTTTAAAAAAAACAGTTTTATGATATAATTATATTTATGAGAGTAGATTTACATAACCATACAACAAGATGTCACCATGCTAGTGGAACCATACACGAGTATATTGAAAGAGCTATAGAGTTGGGAATTGATATTTATGGATTTAGTGAACATGCACCAATGGAGTTTGATAAACAATATCGTTTAAATTTTGATGAAATGAACTCTTATGAGAGTGATATATTAGAGGCAAAGGAGAAATATAGCGATAGAATTAAAATTCTATTAGGATATGAAGTTGATTATTTAAAAGGATATTTAGATAGTAGAGTTATAGAGGCAAAGGTGGATTATCTTATTGGTTCAATTCATTTTTTAGATAAGTGGGGATTTGATAATCCCGAATTTATTGGAAAGTGGGAAAATAGAGATATTGATGATATTTGGCATGAGTATTTTAATGCAGTGAAGCTTATGGCAAAGAGTGGATATTTTGATATTATAGGACATTTGGATTTAATTAAGATTTTTAAATATCTACCCAAAAAGGATATAAGATTAATAGCAAAAGATGCACTAAAGAGTATAAAAAAATCAAATATGGTAATTGAAATAAATAGTGCGGGTCTTAGAAAACCGATAGCACAACCATATCCATCAGAGAGTTTATTGGAGTTGGCTTATGAGTTAGATATAGCTATAACTTTTGGTTCTGATGCTCATTCTATAGAGCAGGTAGGATTTGGATATAATCAAGCTGTTAAATTGGCAAAACGAGTAGGATATAAAGAGGCTGTTTTTTTTGAACAGAGAGCGAGAAGGTCAGTAAAGTTTGGTTAATATTATTTTTTAAAATTTTGCTTTTTAATATATGTTTTATTAATAATAATAGAATTATGTTATAATTTCTTCATATTAAAATAATGAGGAGATAAACTCTTATAATTTTTATAAATTATAGCTTTTTAAATCTGATTTTTACAGTCAACTACCTCACCCCAAAGGGTGAAATTTGGAGATTTTTAAGTAACTTAGTTGTTTAAATTTAATTTTTTTAGAAAGGAGAAAAGGCTTAAGAGATAATCTATTTGAGCCTAAATTAACAATGAAAACTATTTTATTTTGTACCGAACCAGATTTTTTTAATATATTAAAACCTTTAGCAGATGAGTTAGAAAAAAAGAGATATGAATATATATGGTATATAATACCTAAACTTTTTGATGAGTTTCCATATAAACATCAAATGCACACAAATAGTCTAAAATATTTAGATGAATTTCAAGCAGATGTGATTTTTACACCGAATGATAAATTACCATATTGGCTTCGTGGTCTCAAAGTACATATATTTGACTCTTTAGTAGAAGATGAGAATAGATATAAAGAGATGGTTGATTATTTTGACCTCTATTTAACACAAGGACCACACTTTACAAATATATTTGAGAGGTTATCACAAGAGTATCAAACCTTTAGTGTGATAGAGACAGGTTGGTCGAAACTTGATACACTGTTTAATATAGCAAATGATGATAATATTAAATGGGAAAGAGACAACTTAATCAAACAATATGGTGTAAAATATATTATACTCTATGCTCCAAGCTCAGATATGGAACTTAGTTCAGTAATTAAATTAAAAGATATTATTATTAAATTAAGTTCAAGAAAAGATGTTCTATTTATGGTTAGATTTGATAGAGATATGAAGCAAGAGATAGTTAATGAATATAAAGAGATAGATACACCAAATATCCTAATCTTAGATGATAATAATATAAGTAAAAATATGCACATAGCAGATGTTTTAATTAGTGATACCACCTCTTTAGTTTATGAGTTTATACTTTTAGATAAACCTGTTTTAACAGTTGATACAAAATTAAAAGATATAACTTGGTCAAATCAAGGAGCTAATGGGATTTTCTTAAATGTTATCCGAACGCTAGAGAGTAGAGTAGTCACTAGAAACAGAAGAGAGCAGACTATTAAAAAATATCACCCATATAGAGATGGAAAATCGGCAGAACGAATGATAAAGGCTACAAGTAATTTTATAAAAGAGCATGAAATTCCAAAAGAGAGAAAATTATCTTTTTTTAAAAAGTGGAAAATCAAAAGAGAGTTTAATAACTTCTAGTAGAAAAACAGTTGAAATAAATCTGTATAAACCATTAATCTTGATTTTTTGTCTTCAATCTTTATCTTAATTTTAGCAATAATTAATAAAATGAAATATTTATTAGTATTTAACTAATAGGTATTTAAGTTAACAAATAATATAATATTATTTCTATAAAAAAGGAGAAAAGGCTCTCCTCACCGTCTTACAAGATGGATGTCTCCGAGCTTAACATTAATAATGAAAAAAATAGAACTAGCACACTCACCTGATGCAGATGATATATTTATGTATTATGCAATAAAATTTGGTTGGGTTGATACCAAGGATTATGAGTTTACCAATATTGCCCTAGATATAGAAACACTAAATATTCAAGCTATAAAAGGCTTTTATGATGTTACAGCTATTAGTTTTGGAATGTATCCAATAATTAAAAATGAGTATGCACTATTAAGAACTGCCGTTAGCTTTGGAGATGGATATGGTCCAAAAATTATAAAAAGAAAAGGTAAAAGATTAAAATCAAATTTTAAGGTGGCTCTTTCTGGAAAATATACCACAAATGCTATGTTATTTAAGCTCTACTATCCAAATGCAAGAGCTATCTATATGGATTTTTTAGAGATAGAAAATGCTGTTATCAGAGGTGAAGTTGATGCTGGAGTCTTAATCCATGAATCAATTTTAAATTTTGATAACTCTCTTGAAGTGGAAAAAGAGATATGGGATATTTGGGTTGAGTTGGCAGGAGAAGGACTCCCTCTTCCTTTAGGAGGTATGGCAATTCGTCGCTCAATTCCTCTTAATCGTGCTATAGAAATTGAAGATATTTTAATAGATGGTGTAAAAATTGCCAATTTAAAAAAGCTTGAACTTTGTCAAAAATTGGAGAAAGAGAAATTAGTACGAATTTCGGATAAAATGTTAGCTAAATATCTCGATATGTATGCAGCTAATGACTCTATTGAACTATCTAAACTACAATTAAAAGCACTGAATAGACTCTATGAGTTGGGATTTCAAACAGGGATTTTTTCAGAACCTATAAAAGTAGAAGATTATCTTATTCCAAAGGAGTATAAAGAGTTGAGATATAATCCTGAAAACGATTAAAACAGGTTCATTAAAATATTTATTTGACGATACATCTAGCAGTATAAAATACTCTTTTAAAATGTGGAGATGTAAAAATATCATCTTCCAATGTCCAATCTCGATTTTTATTAATTTCAATAGATTGAGCCATTTTTCTTAATGCTCTACTCTCACATATAATAGTTTTCCCCTCATTAAAAGCACTCTTTACCTCATCCATTCTATCTGTTGTAATTTTAAAATGTAATCCTATAAAAAGTGATAATATAAGAGTAACCCAAATCATACCTTTTTTTAAGGCTCCTTTCGACATAAATGGTCGTGTTGTTACAAAAATGGTAACTAGTAAGATAACAAAGGCAATAAAGAGATAACCACCCTCTAGTTCAAAAAATTTTGACATGACATTCTATCTCCTATTAAAAATTGGTAGATATATTATCGAATTAATAAATATTAATAGTTGACAAACATCAACAATATAAAATATAAAAATATCTATAATTAGAAAAAAGGGATAATTATGAGAAAATATTTAGTGATAGTATTAAGTTTAGGATTTGCATTAATTGCTGTTAACGCTTTTTTAGAGTCTAAACCTTCAGAAAAAGCACCTATATATAACAGTATTAAACCATATTCACCATACTATTTAGATAAACGATTTGGTGGCTTACAGATTATGAGTAAACTAGACCCGAAGTTTAAAGAGAAACCAGATAATATGGAGGTTTTTCACCGTTTAGAGTTTTTGGAAAGAGAGTGGGGTAAACAACATTTAAAAATTGAGAATAATCAATTAATTATCTTGGATAATAATAATTCAATATTAGCAACGGTTCCTATATCTACAAAAGAGGATAGAACCTTTATACATAAGTTTTATGGAATATAGAGATTATGATAGAGATAGTAATTACTTTAGTCTTTTCTCTTGTAATGTTACTCTTTATGGCATTTCCTGCTATAAAGATAGTTGAGTTTATCAAAAATAAAAAGGAGTTATCAAAAAGAGTAGAAAACTTGATATTAATATCAATAACCATTATTTTATCTTTAATAGTAGGTGTTTTTTTACAATTTTATTAAAAAATTAAGATTAATCTTATACAATAAGCTTACTAATATAAATAATTTGGAGCTTAAAATATGCTTAAACATAGACCATTAATTTTAATTTTTTTTATACTTCTTTTTACAAACTGTTCTTCTATAGTAAATAAAAATAGTATTTATCTTCCCAAAGATAAGATATATGCTATAAGCTCTTTTTGGAACTATACAGAGACACCTATGGCTGGATTAAGAGCATCTTCAATTATTGAAGGGGTTATATCTAAGAAAAATCTAAAAACTATCTCATTAATTGGCGGAAGTGAGGAGATGGAGAGTGCAAAAAGTAGAGAGAGTTTTATTCAAGAACAAAAAGCAAAGGCTCTGTCTATGGGGGCATCTTATCTAATTATAGGCTCCGTGCAAGAGTGGAGATATAAAACAGGAATTGATGGTGAACCTGTTGTAAGTTACACATTGAAAATTATAGATTTAAAAAGCGGTCAAACTCTTTTTAATGGTGTTGGAGCCAAAAGTGGTTGGGGACATAAATCTATTGGTGTAGTGGCACAAGAGATAGCTCAAGAGCTTATTCCAAATTTTATGTAATAGTTTATCAATATGACATTAGAGAAAAAATCCCCTTTAATTCAAGCGTTTGAGGTTATTACGATTACTGTAATAATTGCAACTATTGGATATTTTGTCGATACTAAAGACCCTCTTCTTATACACTATAATTTTAGTTTTTTAATCCTCTGGTTAGCTATTGTTACCCTATTTTATGGATTGACTATGGGTATAGTTATGTGGATAACTTTTGCTATTATCTCCTCTTTTTTATATATTGATGATACAATTTTTATATTTACCCTTTTAGAAAATCTATTTTTTGTCTTTCTATTTGGTCTATTTTTTTCAAATTTACATAATGAAGCCAATAAATATAAGATAAAAACTCAATATTTACAGCTTAGATTAAAAGAGTTAACAAATGCTTTTTTTACGCTTAAAATATCACATGATAAATTAGAGTCTATATATATTATTCAACCAGCATCTATTAGATTTGTTATCTCTGAAATTTTAGAAGCGACCGAACATAGCACTCCAAAGCAGAGTGCAGAGAATACTTTAAAGATTTTAAAAAAATTCTTTGGTGTAAATTCAGCTATGATATGTAAAGTTAAAAGGGCTTCACTAAGAGATAACCTTGCATCTATTGGAGATATGGATAAGATACCAAGTAGTAGCGATAAACTGATATATGAGAGTATAATTCAAAAAAGGGCTATGTATTTAGATGATTTAGAAGATAGAGAGCAGACAGAGTATCTATATGCAGTTCCATTTTTAGATAAAAGAGATAAAGTTGTAGCAATATTAATTATAAAAGATATTCCTTTTCTATTTTATAATAAAGATACAATATTAAAAATTAGTGTCTCTTTTAATTATATATGGACGGAGTATAAAAAAAGAGCATTACTAAAACGGATAGAGAACAAAAGAGGAGTAATCACCAAACAGAAATATAGACAAGATATTATAGATTTTAAAATTGAGGTGGAGAGGCTTACTAATATTTTAGATGGTTACAATATAGATAGTAGAATATACTCAGTATATACAAAAAATAAATATTTAAATAGAGAGATTAAAGATTTTTTATATCAAAATGACCTATTTGAAATTTTAGACCAATATATATCCATAGAGTGTGGGGATAGATATATACACTTTATTCTATTTCCATTTGTCTCTCTTCCAAGTCTCCATTCCAAAGCCAAGAGTTTAGATGAGGAGTTAGATGAGATAGAGGGGAGACTTAGAATAGAGATGTTGGAAGATGGATTAAAATATCATTTAAGTTCAAAAAACTTTGAGGGGTTAAGAAAAAAACATATAAGTGTTAAACTCTTTAATAATCTTCTACAGGAGTACGGGTGTGTTTAATAGTTTAGAGTTAACTTTTTCTTTAAAAGATATAATTACTATACTTCAACATAAGAATAGTCCTGAAGAGATATTTGTACTTTTGACTGTTGAGATACTTTTTTGGATTACTATATCCATGCTTCTAATTATATTTCTACCTAAAAAGTATAAAATCTATAGAAAAGAGATTTTTATATTTTTTACAGTTATTAATGTAGGACTACTCTTTATAGGGATAGTTTTAACTCTTATTATGGTTCTATTTGGTCTCTCTTGGGCAACACATCGAGTAAGCCGTCCAAATTATGAGACAATTAAATTTGAAGATGAGATAGCCAATTTTCCAATAGTATATAGTAAGTTTCAAGAGGGAGTTTTAAGCATGGAGGGTCATAATAGAGAGAATGTATCAAGTGATAATAAGATAAAATCTTTAAAAATTCTATATGATAGTAATGCACAAGGGAATATTGGAAAAATTAAAAGGTTTTTATCTGATAGTTCAGATGAAACTAGACTATATGCATTTGCTCTAGTATCCACATTTGAAAAAAAGTTAAATGATAGAATTACAGAACTTCATGAGAAGATTAAAAATGCAGATGGGGATAGATTGGAGAGATATAATTTTGATTTGGCAAACACATATTGGCAATTTATATTTCACGGAGTAGCAGATGAGCAGTTGTCTGGGTTTTATACAAAAAAGATAGAAGATATTTTAAAAGGTATCAAATCTAATCCAAACGCATTTATACTTTTGGGGAAAATTCACATTTTTAATAAAGAGTATCTTTCAGCCGAAAAGGCTTTTTTAAAGGCAATAGAGCTAGGAGTTTCTAAAGAGGCAATGAGTACATTTCTAGCAGAAATTAAATATGGACTTAAAAGATATAATGAGGTTAGTAACTATATTTTGCCTGAGCAGTTTAATATAGATTTAAGACTAAAACCTCTTATTACTATGTGGAGCAAGAAATGAAGATAGTTTTTGATAAGGGTGAACCGGATATTATTATTCCATGTGAAGGAACTTTTCCCTATGTTAGAGGTGGAGTCTCGTCTTGGATAGCTCAAATTATTAAAGGAATGCCACAATATAAATTTGGAATTGTATTTATAGGTAGTAAGAGAGAGGAGTACTCATCTAAACCACTATATGAACTTACTGATAATTTAGTTTTTATGGTGGAGACATTTATGTTTGAGGAGAGTAATAAGCCACCAATTAGGGCAAAAGATGGAGTTGAGGAGGATTTTGAGGCGATAAAAGAGCTATATAATTGGTTTAGATATGGAGATAGTACAACACCTTTTCCAAAAGAGATAATGGATTTAGATTTCTACTTAAAAAAGGTAAATGAAGAGACATTTTTATATAGTAGAGAATCGTGGTATTTTATAACCAATAAAAATAGTGAAAACTGTAGTGAAATTCCATTTTTAGACTACTTTTGGACAGTTAGAAGTATCTTAATCCCCGTTTGGAAAATGGCAAAACTTGCCAAATTTATAGCAAATAGAGGCAAAATAATTCACTCTCCATCAACAGGATATGCAGGTTTTTTATCTACTCTCATATCTCATGATACAGGCAAACCATTTATCTTAACAGAGCATGGAATATATACAAAAGAGAGAAAAATAGACCTCATCTCTAGCTCAATGACCCTATATAAAAAGGTTGAACTCTTTAGAGAGTCGGCAGAAGATAACTATATACAAGGTATGTGGGTTAGATTTTTTGAGGGTATTGGAAAAATGAGTTATAGTAGAGCAAATCCAATTCTTTCACTTTTTGGAGTGGCAAAGGAGACACAGATAGCTTATGGAGCAGATGCAAGTTTATGTAAAGTTATTCCAAATGGAGTGGATATTAAAAAATTAGGTGCTACTCTTAAAAACCGTTCTAAAGGAGTTCCAAAGGTTATTACACTTATTGGAAGAGTCGTCTCAATTAAAGATATAAAGACTTTTATTAGAGCTATTAGAGTAACAGCCAATATTATACCAGATGTTGAGGCTTGGGTAGTAGGACCTGATGATGAGGAGAAGGAGTATGCACAAGAGTGTAGAGACCTAATTAATATTTTAGATGTAAAAAGCAATATTAAATTTCTAGGTTTTCAAAATATTGTTGATATTCTCCCAAAAAGTGGAATATTGACCTTAACCTCTATTAGCGAAGGTATGCCTCTAGTTATTTTAGAAGGGTTTGCAGCAGGTGTTCCGTGTGTTAGTACAGATGTCGGTTCATGTAAAGAGCTTATATATGGAGGAGAAGACCCAAGAGATAAGGCTTTAGGTAGGGCTGGTGTGGTTTGTGAAATAGCAAATGTTAAACAGTTGGCAGATGGATATATAGAGTTACTTACAGATGAGAAAAAATGGTTAAAGGCTCAAGAGACAGCTATTAAAAGGGTTAATATGTTCTATACACAAGAGATATTTTTAAATAACTATAAGAGAGTATATGAGGATATATTACAGAAGGTAGAGGTGTAATATGGCAGGTATAGGTTTTCAATTAAGAAAGATTTTAGAGGAGAAGTCTCTAACATCTATATTTAAAACTTTTGGATACTCAGCCATTTTAAGTAGTGGACCTTGGGTTATATCTATGATTATTATTCTAGGAATTGGACTTACAAATATATATATATTCCATACAAAAGACCCAGATGATACTATGTTACAAGCATCTGTCACTTATGTTTCGGCTCTTGCTTTAAGCTCTATTCTTACAGGTTTTTTACAACTTCCATTTACACGATTTGTAGCAGATAGAATATATGAGAAACGATATTATCTAGTTTTACCAAATTTTCTAGGAACTATTATTGTAACAATTGGTATTGGCTCAATTTTGGCGACAATTGTAGCTATTTTACTATTTAATTCACAAAGTAACTTTTTTATACTACTTTACATAACCCTATTTGTAGTTCTAAGTTCAGTATGGGTTGCCAATATCTTGGCGGCTAGTTTAAAACTATATAAACTTGTAATTCTATTTTATCTTTTAGGATATATCGCCATATATATATGCTCAATTCTATTAAGAGAGTATCATATTATAGGTCTGCTTATCTCATTTATAATAGGAAATAGCATTCTCTTTATTCTACTATTTTTAGGAATTATATATCACTATCCATCATCAAATAAAAATAATAAAAGATTTATTAGATTTGATATGTTTAAACAGAACTATGGAAAATTTTATTGGAAACTTGGTTGGTCTGGAGTACTCTATAATATATCTATATGGATAGATAAGGTTATATTTTGGTTTAGTCCAATAGTGGGATATGCTGTTATAGATAGATTACACGCCTCTATGGTTTATGATTTTCCAATTTTTCTAGCATATCTATCAATTATTCCGGGAATGGCAATCTTCTTTTTTAGATTAGAAGCAGATTTTGCAGAGTCCTATGCAAATTTCTATAGAGCTATTAATAAACATGGAACACTAGAGCAGATAAAGAGTTATAAACAGGATATGATAGATGGTGTAAAAAGAAGTATCCAAGAGGTACTATTTGTGCAAGGAATGTTTAACATTCTACTTTTTTTAAGTGCTGAGGAGCTATTTCAACTTTTTATGTTGCCGAAGCTCTATCTGCCCCTTTTTTATGTTGATGTTATTGGAGTTCAATTGCAGTTGGGATTTATGTCTATTTTGGCATATCTCTACTATCTTGATAGACAAAAAGAGGCTCTACTATATACACTCTTATTTGTTATCTTAAATGCTTTGCTTACATGGATAAGTATTCAATTAGGACCATACTTTTACGGTTACGGTTTTAGTATAGCTCTACTTATACTATTTGTAGCAAGTATAAATACATTAAATAATATTTTACTGGAGTTAGATTATCAAACCTTTATGTTGCAATAGAATATTTGTTGTTTTGGTGGTACTGTTTTCAAACTTAGTGGCAGATAATAGATATGCTTTTATATATAGTAATAATATAGATGATACATTTATAAATTTCTATGATAAAGTAGTAGTAGATGCTGATATGATTGATAATATATATGCCATTCGTTATCCTAAAAAGATGGTGGCTTATGTAAGTTTAGGTGAGATTGAACCGTGGAGGAAGAGCCAAAAGAGATATAAAAAATCTTGGGTCATATCAAAAAATAAGACTTGGAACTCACTTATTGCAGATTTTAGAAAAAAAGAGTATCAAGATTTTTTACTAGATAGGATAAATATGCTGTATAAAAAGGGGTATAGAAACTTCTTCTTAGATACAATGGACGCATATCATGTAATGGCAAAAGATAAAAAGCTATTTAAAGAGCAACAGCGAAATATTATAAATTTCATACATCAACTCCATAGAAAGTATCCCAAATCTAAAATTATTATAAATCGTGGATTTGAATTATTAGAGCAGATACATCTTGATATAGATGCTATTGTAGCGGAGAGTTTAATAGCTAGATATGACCATAATAAAAAAGAATACACTTCTGTCCCTAAAAGAGATAGAGAGTGGTTACTGAACAATTTTAAAAAAGCAAAAAAGTTGGGACTAAAGGTTATATCTATTGAGTATAGTGGTGGGACAACTAAAGAGAGATTGGATATTGCTAAAAAGGTAAGGGAGTTAGGTGTTATTCCTTATGTAACAGATGGACTACTTCAAAATCAGGGTGAATGTGATATTAAAAGAATTAGAAGGAATATATTAATTTTATTTAATCGTTCTGTATTTAAAGATAAAAATGAGGTCTATTCAGATGTTCATCTAATAACCTCTATGCCTTTAGAGCATTTTGGATACATTCCTATTTTATATGATATATCAACAAAAGAGCTTCCTAAAAGAGTAGAAGATAGATATAGTGCTGTTTTAATATGGAGCGATGGAAAAACCAAAAATGATGAAAGAGTCTATGAGTGGGCTAAAATGGTAAAAAAAAGTGGAATAAAGATACTTTTTTTAAAGAATTTTGTATTTAATCCAACTCAAGAGAGATTAAGAGAGTTTGGATTAAAAATCAATAAGAATAGAAATAGTATTTTAAAAAAGGGTAGGGTGGTATATTATAAACCCTATAAACCCTATGAGATAAAAGCCTCTATTGAGCATGAAGAGGAGTTAATAAATGGAGATAATTTACGACCTATAGTGGAGGTGAAATATAAGAATGGACAAACTTATACTCCAATAGCTATTACCCCTTGGGGTGGATATGCCATTGGAGACTCCTTCTTGCTTAGTATTGGAGATGAGAGTTTCTGGACAGTTAATCCATTTAAGTTTTTAAAAGATACATTGAGATTAAATAACCCTCTTGTGCCTGACCCAACAACAGAGGCGGGTAGAAGAGAGTTATTTGTTCATATTGATGGAGATGGATTTGTTGAGAGAGTACGGACAGATATGGATAGATTATCTCCAGAAACTCTTATTGAACAGATATATAAAAAGTATAAAATCCCCCAATCTGTATCTATTATTCAAGGTGAGGTTGATTCCATTGGAATGTTTCCAAAATTAAGCCCTAAAATGAAAAAGATAGCAAAAAAGTTATATTCAATTCCTTGGATAGAACCTGCGAGTCATAGCTTCTCACACCCTTTTTTCTGGACTAAAGCCATTCAGCCTAAAAACTCAACTCCCAAAGCTGGAAAAAATTACCACTTAGCCATTCCAAATTACCACTTTTCTTTAAGACAGGAGACTATTGGAAGTATAAAATTTGCACAATCTTTTGCACCCAAATATAAAAGGGATAAGAGGGTTCTCTTTTGGAGTGGAGACTGCCTCCCCCCTAAATCTGTTTTAAGCTATATTGAAAGAGCTGGAATATTGGCTATGAATGGAGGAGATACAACTATAGATAAGAGTTCGCCTTGGCTTAGCCATATTGCACCTTTTGGACTTCAGAGAGATGAGTATTGGCAAATCTATACAGCTCAACAGAATGAGAATATATTTACAAATGAGTGGACAGGTCCTTTTTGGGGATTTCGCCATGTTATAGAGACTTTTCAACTTACAGAAAAACCTAGAAGAGTAAAGGCAATAAATATCTACTATCATCTCTATTCAGGCTCAAGAATTGCATCATTAAAGGCTTTAGATGAGGTCTATAGTTGGGCAGTAAAACAGAAAACATCAAAACTGTACGCTTCACAATATATAAAAAAAGTAAAAGATTTTTATCACACCTCTATGGCTAAAATATCCCAAAATAGGTATGAGATTAGAAATAACGGAGATTTGCGAACAGTTAGAGTTGATAAGAGGGTTAAGGTTGATATAGAAAACTCAATAGGGGTGGCAGGATTTAATTATGAGGGGGAGAGAACCTATATTATACTAGATAGGAGAGAGAGGCACACTATTGTTTTTACAAATAGAATAAATACCCCATATCTAATAGACTCAAATGGTTGGGTTGAGAGAGTAGAGGGTAATAGATTTAAATTAAAATCAAATATTCCAATAGAGGCAAATTTCTATATGCCAAAAGTGTGTAGTATAAAAGGGATAGATGGAGTAGAAATCAACAAAAAGAGAGAAATTTTATCTATAACATCTAAAGATAAAAAAGGGGTTACTATTGAGTTTAAGTGTAAATAATAGTGATAGTAGCACCTCAATTTTATCGGTTAAAGAGATAATTGGAATTATTGCCGTCTTTAGTTTTATGTTATATCTGCTCTTTCCAAAAGAAAATATTAATGAAATTATAGAAGAGAAAGGGAAAAATACAAATCTATCTATTAACTATTTGGAGAGTATGTTACTCTATTATCCTGATAATATTAAATTGGAGATGTTACTTCTAAACAATTATAACTCTGCCAATAAAAAGCAAAAGGCATTTAAACTAATTAAAAAGATACTATCTCAAACCAAAGATAGCAAAGTTTTAAAAGAGGTGTATAAAATAGATTATATCTTAAGAAAAGAGATATATTTTCAGAAAAAAAATAAAAAATTGTTAAAGGAGTTAAAAGAGAAATTATATCGATATTTTGAGTTTACTAAAGAGGATAGAGATTATATGTTTTTTCTTACAGAGTCTTCTCAAATGGATTTTAGAGAGTTGAAATATATCTCTCTTAAAGGTTTAATAGAACAAAAACCTGAGCTTATAGATTACAATTTGGAAAAAGAGCTTTTCTATTTAGCATCATCTTTAGGATACCAAAAAGAGGCAAATCAATACCTATTAAAACTTACAACTTATCAAAACATAGGAAAAGATTTTAAAGATAACGCCCTATCTGTTATGTTACAAGAGAAGAAATATAAAAATGCTATAGAGCTTTCAACTAAACTCTTTTTGAATGCACAAGAGCAGAAAGAGATAGAAAATTATTTTAATATTGCACTCTATGCTACAGCTGTATCTGATGAAAATAATACCGAAGCTATAGATAAACTTATAAATTTATACAAAAATAGTAGAGAGCTAAAATCCTATGATATAAATTTTATTTTAGATAATCTCTTAAAGGTAAATAATATTCAAGGAGCTAGTGATTTTGCAATAGAGGTATTTGAAAAATATCCAGATAGATTAAATAGAAGAAATATAGAGTTAGCAATAAAATCTTTAATATATAATCAGGAGTTAAAAGTGGCACTAGATTTAGCTCTATTTGCCAAAGATAGATTTAAAGAGTCAAAATGGTTGGATAAAGCTATTGAGTTATCTATATGGCAAGGAAAGATGAAAGATGCAGTTAAATTAAATATAATAGGGTATCGGGTATTTAAAGATGAAAAGTATAGAAAATATCTCTTAGAGAGGACAACTATACATAATGGGTATAATATATTAGGAGAGATATATAAAGATAAGTTAGAAAAAGGTGATTACTCTCAGATAGAAAATGTGGTCAAATATTATGAATATACAGCAAAAACAGTAGAAGCAGAGAGATATTTTACCTCTCTATTAAAAAAACATAATAAAAAAAATATACTAAAAGAGGCGATTAATTTTTCATATAAAAATAACCACTATAAAAAAGGATTAAAATTATATAATAAATATAAATCAAAATATGGCATAGATAAAACTTTGCAAAAAAGCTCAATAAAAAAACTTATGGCACTTAAGAGATTTAATCAAGCCTATAGATTTATGCAGGAGTTAGAGAGGGTTCAAAAACATGATAAAAAGTTAAAATCTCTATTAAAAAAGCTACATTTAAAAGATAACTCAAACATATATAAAGAGCTTATAGATTTAGCATGGATAAATAAAGATTATAAATATCTTTATAAAATTTTATGGAAACTGGATAGATTAAATGAATTGGAAAATGCTCACTATAGTAAACTTATAACACTGGAAGCAGAATTAAATAGAGGTGAAAAATTATCCTATTTATATAAAAAGGTGTGGAATAGAACAAAAGATACAAGTTATATTATGCCACTTTTATATAGCTATATGGATAGAAATCAATTAAGTGAATTTAAATCATTTATAGATAATTTAACTCCAAAGGATAAAAAAGGTTTAGAAACAACTATAGATTATCATATACTTTTGGCAAACTATTATCTCCTAACCTCTCAAACAAAAAGAGCTTTAAAAGAGTTTAAAATAGCATTTAGGTTGCAACCTAAAAGTGCGAGAGTTCATCAGGCATATATTTGGTTTTTAATAGATAATAGATTTAATAAACTTCTCAAAAAAGAGTTAAGAGTTTTAAGGAAAAATCCAAAACTCCAAAAACAAGTAGGTTTTCCCGCTGTAGTTGCATCATTAATGTTTCAAAAAACAGATTTGGCATTAAAATGGATAAAACCTCTCTTAAAAAGTAGTAATCTGGAGTACCAAATTCTATATAGTGATATTTTAGAACTCCAAGATAGGATTAATGGTGCTAATAAAATAAGGTTAAAGCTATTTAAAAAGTTAAATAGAATGATAAAAAAATCTCCAAAACTATTAAAAGATAAAGCTTTTGCTAGAATATATTTAAGAGTTGTTGTAATGTATGTCACACCCTATGAGAGAAAAAATTTATATTTTAAAAAGTTTAAATCTTTATTTAAGCAAAAAGATTTTATGGAGATGAAGCTTGGCTGGAAAACATATATTCAGAGTGAAGATGAGGTAAAGTTTCTAGCCTCCAAATATAATATGAATATTCCTTGGTTAAATCTATATCTAGCTATGAGTAGAGGTAATAATCAAGCAAAACAGGAGTTATTACAAGATTATAGTGATATATTAGCATTTAAAGATAAAGTAAGAGCTACAAAAGATATAGGTGATATGGCAGGTGCATACTCATTAGCCTTTAAAGGAATGGAAGATAATAAAAAAGATAGCGATTTATATAAAATATATGAAGGAATGGTAAATAGGGATTTCCCAAAAGGTGAGATTAAAACAAAATATAAAAAACTATCTAAGAGTATAGAGTTAATAGAGGAGAAGGTAAACTATAGATGGCATCTATATAGAGGGATAGAGTCTAATTTCTCATTTAATCAATATAGATATATTAAAAAAGAGGCTAAAGAGCTATTAGATAATAAAATAGGGGTATCTATTAATAATAGTTATAAAAACTTTCTTTGGAAATTTGAAATAGCAAAACATTTCACCAAAAGGGATTTTATAAGTTCATTGCTAGATTTAAGTTATAAAAATAGTGAAATGGAGGTGAATATAGAGGCAAAATATCAAAATAAAACTAAACAAACAACCCAATTGCAGATGATAGGAATTCAAAATAGTATAAAAGTAACAGCCTCCAAAAAGCTTACAAAAAGAGTAGGTCTCTCTCTATCTTATAAAAATGCTCAATATAAAACCCAACAAAAAGAGAATATGGGAGGAGTTCAAGAATTAAGAGTAAGTGGCAACTATCTATTAAGGGGGGGGTACCCAGATATGCACTTCAGCACATATTTATTAATAAGTCGTTTTAGAGATGTAAAAAAGGATATTTTACCTAAAGATTATATGGAACTTGGTTCTCAAATTTCTATAGGGGCAGTAAGAAATCAAGAGATACACAGAGATTGGCGACCATTTGGACTTTTGGGATTATCAATTAATAATAATCATGATATAGGAACCAATATATCATTGGGATTATCGGGTGAGTTAATGGGAGAGGATAACTTAAATATATCTTTGGACTATAGTAAGGGAGTAAATATGATAAGCTATCCATCTTACGGAATAAGTGTGAATTATAGGTTTTAATTTAATAATTAAATAGCTGAACTCCCAATTGTCTTTAGTTTTATTATTTTTCCTCATCTCTCATCTTTTTTATAAAATTAAGGATTTTAATCTTGTTTATATCTATTTTTTATTATCATTCAATAAATAAAAAAGGAGTAATCATGTTAGATATAGAAGAGATTAAATCTGAAATCATAAAAAGATTAAAACCACTCAATCCAAACAAGATTATTCTTTTTGGCTCTTATGCTTATGGAACTCCTCATAAAGATAGTGATATAGATTTATATATCGTGAGTAGTGATGACTTTATGCCACAAAGTTGGAAAGAAAAGATAGAAGTCAAATTAAAATTTTCAAGAGCATTAAGAGATATAAAACAGCAATATGATATTGATTTAATAGCCCATACAAAAAAAATGTATGAAAAATTTGTAGATTTTGATTCTATATTTTCAAGAGAGATATTAACTAAAGGTCAAACTATTTATGGATAGGAACAAAAAAAATGCCATAGAGTGGTTAAAAGCTGCAAATGATGATTTAGATAGCATTGGTTATATCATAAATGTTGAAC
>CAZROY010000078.1:0-12442 GCA_964601885.1 uncultured Sulfurovum sp.
CCCTACTATGTATAGTTGGGGAAATATGATAAATCAAGCAAGACTTGAAATGGCAAGAGAGCCTATGGTTTGGTGGTCTCTCTTTTCATCATTTATTTTTATGTTTCTTTTAGTTTTATCTGCTAATCTATTTTCAGATAGGGTTCAAACTGTATTAGACCCTCGAAATGCCGTTTGAGTTTTTTTAGAATAGATTAAAGAAAGTGCAAATGCTATCCAAAATAGTGGACTCCTAATACCATTATGAGCCAATCCATAAAGTAAAATAGGAGACATATAAAATAGAACTGTAGTAATATAAAATTTTGGATTTAAAAAGAGGGCTATAAAAAGAGAGAGTCCTATTAGTCCATAAGAGAAGAGTATATTTGCAATAGTGGAGTGTAACTCTCCATGATGTTTTGACAGAGAAAATCTTGTAAATTTTCCCTCTCCTGCTCCAAGAAGAGTGTATTGAATATATTGAACAATACGGTCATAACCTCTTCCTGCTAAAGAGTCATCATCTTCTGTTCCTGCATTAACTGTTCGATTAAACAGCTCCGTATTTTGAACCATCTGCTCTACCTTTTTTATCTTAACACCCAATGCTCCAGTTAATATAACTCCTATTGCAACTGCTACAAAAAGTTTTTTGATATTAAATTTTTTCACCATTTCGATATAGAGTATAAAGATTAAAAATAGTCCATAAGAGACTAAAGCAGATTTTGAAGAGGAGAAAAGAAGGAGAAGAAAGGCTATTAAATAGACCGTAATATTTTTAAAAATCTCTATATTGTCTCTTGGTTTGGTTTGATTAACCCCTAAAATAAAATAAATATTAATAATGGATATTGCAAAATATCCTAACTGATTTGGATTATTAAAAAATAGCATATTTCTCGCATTAAAGTTTAATCCACTGACTAACATACATATAAATTGGACTATTAAAGAGTAAAATATGGCATTTCTTATATTTTCACTTGTAATGTAATTTTCCTTATATAGTAAATATGTTGAATAAAATAGAAGTATATTAAATATGTAAAATAGAGTATATACGACAAAAGATATACTCCCTGTTACAATAAGCCATGAGGTATTTACATATAGTAGATATATTAAAAATATCATAAATAAAATATTTTCTTTAACCACACCTATAAATTTGGAGAAAGCAGATAAAAAAATCGCTCCAAATATAACAACCAAAATAATATGTGATATTTGAGGCTGACCACTACTAAATAGATAAAATGGAAAAAGCATTATAAAGGCAAAATATAGAAAATTAAACATTATATAAAAAAACTCCCTGTAAAATATTTAACCTGTATCATCTGCAAAAAGTTACCCACTAAAAGAGCTATAGATGTGGCAATAGATGCACCAACAACTCCATACGATGGAATAAGTAATATGTTTAAAACTATAGCAAGAGTTAAAACTATAAGATTGTTAAGATACTCCATCTTCTGTTTATGTATATATATTAAGATGTTTCCGTAGAAACATATTGCGGAATATACTACTTGTGCTGTGGTTAAAATTAGAAATACATTAAAAAATATCTCTTGATTTTGAATATTCAATATCTTAAAAAGAGAAAAATATTTAACGGCAATATATAAGCAGATACTAACAGCTGTGACCGATATAAATGATAATAGAACAAATTTTCTATTATATTTGGAAATCTCCTCTATACTACTCTTTTTAGAGAACATCTTTGCCAATCTAGGATAATAGTATGATACTATAACCTGATTAAAAAATAGAACTTGAAGTGTAACTCTTGCTATAATATTATACTCTCCTACCAACTCCAAACTAACATATCTATCTAACATAATAATATCTATACGGGATATTATAAGATATGTAAGTCCAGTAAATAGTACCGGTAGAGAGTTTGTTATAATATATTCCATTTTAGAAAAAGATAGTTTTGAGATTAAATATAATCTATACCTAAATCTAATAAATAACAGTAGAGAGATAAAAGTTATTATAACCGATATGGTATATATATTTAATATAAAATCTATACCTATCTTACTATTCTCTAAAAAATATAGAACTCCCAAAATAGAGAAATAGACTAAATATAGTTGAATATCTTGAAAATATATCCAAAGTTTTATCTTTTGAATACTTCTAAGATATGTCGAATATAAAATAGTCAACGAGATTAACCAAAATAGTATAAAGATATTTGGATACTCTTTGATATATGAGAAGTTATATTGATATAGTGTTATAAATAGCAGTATAGATACTAAAAATACCACAGCTGATGAGTTAAAAAAGAGATAAGAGATATAGTATTGATTTGAGTATTTTGGCACATCTCTTACCATAATATTTTGTATTCCAAAGGAGGATATTTTAGTAAAAATTAAAATATAACTTAATATTAGTGCAAACTCCCCATAGGTATCTTTTGTCACAAAAAAAGATGTTCCTATCTCAAATAGGAATTTAAGTAGTTTGGCAAAAATATTTATAACTGCTATTTCTATTAGTTCCATCTTATATATATCTCTTTAATTGGCTATTTGATACTTCTGGTAAATCTGCAAATATCTTCTTATGAATTTTACTCTGCGGTTTTAAAACAACCCAAATTGTTGAGAATATAAGTGCAAAATAGGTAAAAATATCTCTATGTTTTATATACCACTTCTCCAATTCACCCTTATATGGTGCTATAATATCATCATAAAATAGTAATCTATCTATTGCTGGATTGTCTAACATTGTCTCCTCATCTCTAAATACAATAGAGCCAATACCTGATAGACCCGGTTTTACCTTCACAATACTCTCTTGCACACTCTTAGGGAATGCTAAAAAACATCTCTTAGTTTGTGGTCTAGGTCCAATTAGACTCATATCACCCTTTAAAATATTGACAAGCTGAGGCAGTTCATTTATTTTAGTTTTTCTTAGAAATTTTCCAAATGGTAGTACCCTTGGGTCATTTTTAATTGTTACGGTAGCTGTTCCCATATTTGGACTATCTTTTAACATTGTAGCAAACTTTAATAGATTAAAAATCTTACCATCTTCACCTACTCTAGGTTGAATATAAAAAATTTCGCCCTCTCCTGTAAATTTTAGTATAACCATTACAATAAGTAAAAGTGGCGAAAGAACTAAAAGTGCTAAAGCTGAAAATAGTATGTCAAAAAATCTCTGTAGCATAATTACATCCTATTATCTAAAAATTTTCCGGTCTCTTTATGTGCAAACTCAGGAACTGTCTTGAGAAATAGTGAAACTATCTCATCTCGTGACCATAAGTCACTATTCTTTATCTGCTCTATTTTTTTTATAAAATAGTCCAATCTGTTACTATCAAATATAGGTTCGTTTTTAATAACGCCTATAGTTTGAAATCTTTGCATATCTAAACTCTCTCTATCGGTATAAAACTCCTCGAAATCTTTTTCACCTGTTGTATCACTATTAAAAAAGTAACACGGCCACCTTTGACTCTTTGGTAAAATTTTAACTAACTCTCTTGCTTCATCTTCACTCTGACATATATAAGGCTCGTACCCCATTTTCTTCAGGTATCTAATGGCAATATCTGCAAAACTTATTAAGTGGAGTTTCTCATTGAGTTTTGGAAAAAATATGTCCCTATTTTCCCCTAATAGTGAACTCATTAAACATAGTTCTCCAGACTCCTTTGGGGTAACAAAGTATCTTTTTATATCTTGTGGGGCTGAGAGCGGTTGATTTTTTGCTATTCTCTGATTAAAGCCATAAAGTAAACTACCATCACTAAATGCAACATTTGCAAATCTAGCTGTAGAGATAGGCATATCTAAACTCTCTTTCATTAAAAACATCTCCATAATTCTTTTTGATGCACCCATCATATTTACAGGATTTGTGGCTTTATCTGTTGATACACAAAAATACTTTTTAACTCCATTTTTTTTAGATTGATGAATAGTTTTTATTGTATTTTCAATATTAACCTCAACCATACGGATAAGAGTAAATGGGTCTTTTTCACTTCTTACATGTTTTAATGCTGATAGATTTAAGAGATAATCATATTTTCCATCACTATTTATGAAACTATTATATGCCAAACTTCCAATATCTATAGCAAAAGTTTTAAATTCTCCATCTATATAGCCTAATGAACTTCTAATATCTCTTACTAGTTCAACTAGATTATTTTCACTAATATCTACTACATGAAGCCTCTTTGGTCCTCTTTTAAAAATCTCTTTTGTTACAGCTTGACCTATTGTTCCAGCACCACCAAGTACTAAAAATGATGATTTTTTAACTATATTGGACAGTTCATCACTAAATTTAACAATATCACTATCAAAGAGTTCTTGCTCCCTACCTATTAAATCCAATATCTCCATTATACCATCTCCAATTCTAATATTTTATATAAACTATCACAAACCAAATCCACCTCGTCAAAACTCATTGTAGGATATAAAGGTAGGGTTAACTCTCTTGATGAAATATCCTCAGCAATAGGAGCGGAGTTTAAACCTATATCTTTAAACGCTTTAAAATCCTTAAACATAGGATAGTGAATTGATGATTGAATTCCCATCTCTCTTAATCTATTAATCAACCAAACTCTATCTATTTTAGGAGATAGTAGTATAGGAAATATATGATATACAGGTTTACTTCTCTCAATATTTGTAAATGGAATAGAGATTTCCTCTATCTCTGATAATCTCTTTATATATCTTTTGACAAGTAGTTCCCTATCCCTATTACCATCTTTTAACTTTTTTAGTTGAACCAATCCAATAGCAGAGCGAATTTCATCAATACGATAATTTAATCCAATCTGCTTAACATCATAAGATATGGCTCTACCTCTGTGTCTATCTAAAGTGAGAGCTGTCATTCCGTGACTTCTAATATATTTTGCTCTCTGTGCCAACTTGCTATTTTTAGAAACAACCATTCCACCCTCTCCAATAGATAAATTTTTATTTGTAAAAAAGCTAAAACAGCCAAAATCACCAAATGTTCCACATGCTCTATTATTATATCTAGCATCTGGAGCATGGGCACAATCTTCTATTAAATATATACCTCTTTTTCTACATAAAGAGGCTATCTTCTCCATTTCGCATGGATAACCTGCAAAATGAACTATAATTACCGCCTTAGTCTTATTTGTAATTTGAGCCTCTATACTCTCTGCCGTTACATTCCAATTTTCATAGCTACCACAATCTGCTAAAATTGGAGTTGCCCCAACCATAGAGACTACATTTATATCTGCCACAAATGTAAGAGCTGGAATAATAACCTCATCACCCGCTTTTATATCTAAACATAAGAGTGCAGTGTGTAAAGATGCGGTACCACTAGATAGTGCTACTGCATGAATGTCACCTCCTAATAGATTTTCAAATTCACTCTCAAACTCTCTACTCTTCTGCCCCATGGTAATCCAACCACTATTTACAATATCATTAACAGCTTTAGTCTCCTCATGGTTGAAATTTAGTTTAAACAGTTGTACTTTCCACATTTTGTATCCTTTTATATATCTTATCATAACCTTTGACTACTACACTAAGGTCAAACTCTTGCACCTTTTTTTGACTATTTTTTTTATAAATATTAAGTTTTTGAACATCTTCAGCCATATATATCATATTACTAGCCAAATCTCTCTCTCTATTTATTGGAACTAACTTACCATTATAATCATCTATTACTACATCTCTACATCCGGGCATATTGGTTGTAATAAGCCCCAAACCCATAGCAGAAGCCTCCAATAGCACTCTTGGGACCCCCTCTCTATAGTATGTAGGGAGTACAAAAATATCAGATAGTGCCAATAACTCTCTCACATCTTCCCTTCTTCCTAAATATTTTACATAAGGACTATATTTTTCTATCTCCTCTAAAGTTATAGATTTATCAGTATCAAGTTGTCCAACAAGTAGAAAGTTATATTTATACCCCTCTTGATAGCAGAGTTTTGCAGATTTTAGATATGTTAATATACCTTTCTGTTTTACCATTCTACTTACTAGAATAAATGTTTTTCTATCTTGATTTAGAGATAACTCATCTTTTAAACTCTCTACTTTATCTCTATTAACTTGAAATTTAAAATTTTTTAAATCTATGCCACTACTTTTGACAATGGTTGATTTATCCTCTTGTGTCAACCTATTTTCAATAAAATATTTTGCATCATCACTATTTTGAAAAATCGTAAAATCGACTTTAGATTTAATACCCTTTTGAAGGGTGTTATATACCTTTTTTAATGCTCTATTTTTTAAGCTCTCTTCTGTAAATATACGACCCATACCCGTTATTGTTCTACTCACTTTTATATTATCTAAACCTAAAGAGGCGAATGGTAAAAATAGAGTCGGTTTTGTATCAAATGCGTGAACTATAGTATTTTTAGGTTGCTCTTTTAATATATTTCTTAAATTTATAATTGATTTTAAATCATTAAAAATGGTAAACTCTCTACTAAAATTATATTTTTGATAATTAATGCCACTTTTAATAAATTTCTCTTCCTCTTCTGTTCCAATAATATTTATCTTATATCCCAATTCCATAAATCTCTTCGATATTTCTATTCTACTGCTTACATCTTCTCCACCCAAAAGTATTAAATTTTTCATAACAGCTTCCATATTTTAGATTTTATCTCTTTTAGTTCATTCTCATAGGATTGATTTGTATCTATAGTGTATTGATGGTGAGCATTATATGTTAAATCTTTGTTCTGTTTATGTCTAATTCTAATAAATGCTTCACTCTCTTTACCCTCCTTTATTCTATCTCTATTTCTCTGAATGGCAACCTCTATAGGTACTGTTAAATAGAATAGAATATAGGGTTTTGGCATTTTTGCATACAGACTATTTTCAATCTCCACAAGTTTCAACTTAAGACCACTATAATCAATGGGATTTAAGCGGTGACTATCCATAACTCCATAATTTTCAGATTTGTAACGGTCTAAAATTACAATATTGCCGATTGAACTAGCCCTCCAACACCTTTTAATTAATTTATATCTATCATAAGCCAATACTATTTGGCGAACTATATATGCAAACGATTTATTTCCTTTTTTTCCTATACTAGATTTTAACTCACTTCCATTGGATACCTCTCTTCTTAAGATTTTAATTAAAAGATTAAAAGGATATGTTATAAATGTTGATTTTGGTTTTCCAAAGTGGACTAAAGATATATTAAAATGTTTTCCAAGCCATTTTTTTAAATCATTTGTAATGGTTGTTTTACCTGTAGCATCTAATCCAGCAATAACTATTATAGTACCTGTCGAGTTTAATCTTTTTTTATTTTTAAAAAATAATCTATTGATAGAGCGATATATAAACTGAGAGATATTAATATAGTTCTCTTCCCAAAAACCTAAATATCTATATCTTTTAAGTTTTCTTTTAACTTTTTTTCCAGCTAAATATTTTTTTAAATTTGAACCTTCTTGAATAGTATGAATGTAATTATAAAACTCAACTTCACTAATATTTGGAAAGTAATCATGTAAAAAATCTCTAATCTTATCTCTATTTGCTCCATTTTGTAGATATATAATCTCGTTTAGTGTCCTCTCATACTCTCTATTGACTAGAATAAACTCATTGATTTTGGAGTATTTAAGCATTACTCTAAATATAAATATAACAAGCTCAATATGCTTTTTAGGAATTGGCATACCACTTTCATGAAGTGTTAAATTATCCAAAATATACTCTTCAAAATCAAAATGTATCGACTTTGTCCAACTAGCACCTGTTTTTATCTGATAGTAGATATGTAGATGGAGTAGTTCTCCTGTTTCATTATCATATCCATAAAAATGTTTAATGCCATTAAAGGATATATGGCTATTTGATGCCTCTTTAAATCCAAGTTCACCTATTGCCTTTTCAAATTTATATATATCATCTCTGCTAACCAATAGGTCTAAATCATCATACCCATCTAAAGCATCATTCAAAAGAAGATTACTCTTCCAATGGCAATATTTAATCCCTTCCATATTTAGCTTTTCTATTAACTCTTGTGATAATTTATACATTATTTTCCCTTTTTACCAATTTTAAATTCTCTAAATTGACTCCATCTTCATTAATAATCATCTGAACATTTGAAAAAATCTTAGGTATAACAGATAGATTTCTTTTTGAGTTTTTAACGAACGGCTCTATCTCTTTAACATCTTTCAATCTTTTATGTCCACGACTCTTTAACCTTTTAATGATTGTAGGAGTATAAGCATCTACAACTATTACCTCATCAGGAAGTTTATCAATAAGAGAGATAAACTTGTTAAGTAGAATAAGAATTTTTAGATTATTTTGTGTTTTAGTAGTTATTACATTTTGATAGATATGAGAGATACCTTCATCAACTAATACTATCCGATTATCTATAAAATTTATATTTGATAGATAGTGATTTTTACCTATTTTTTTGATTGTATTTCTAATGAAATTTATCTTATCGAAAAGAGACATATTTAGCTCTTTTGTAATCTCCAATATCACTTTTAAGAGCTTAAAAGAGTTTTTACTTTTAAAAAATAGATAAAAAAGATATATCTCATATATGTGATACTTTTGTATCAGTTCCATATCAGATACAACATATTTATCTCTAGTTAATATATTTAAAACATAACTTTTACCAACACCTGCGGTGCCTGTTATTTCAATTATTTTCATAATAATATCCCTCATACTTCATTTATATTATAGAAGTATAGCATAACAAATATTAATATAAAATAATATATATCATTATTTTATGTTTTTATCTATTTAAATTCATGATAATGATAATATTGATATTATGATTTAGCACCAAGTTATATAAATTAACTCCTCTTTTTGGGAAGTTAGGTGTTTATTAATATAATAATCCAACATAAAATATGAAGTAAAACGGTAAATAATACAGCAGTAGCTCCAATATCTTTAGCAGATTTTGCCAAAGGGTGTTTTTTTGTTGTTACTAAATCTACTACATTCTCAATAGATGAGTTAATAAGCTCTACAATTAAAATCATTATAAAAGTTATAATAAGAACCAATTTATAGATAAGTGGAAATGGTATAAAATAGATAAGGGGAAAAAATAGAGTAGCAAAAACCAACTCTATTTTAAAAGATGTCTCATGTTTAATAGTGTGAATTAACCCCTCCCATGCATATTTGGTATTATGAAAGATTGTGTATTTGGGCTTATTATTCATTAATTATAGTCCAAATGTTATAAAAATTTGTCCATTACGAACATCAATACCTCGTACAAATCCAGATACTAAACCTTTATTTTGTAAATTATATATAGGTTTTTTGGCAATAGTTTGTGCAATAATATCTCCTATAACCTTTTGAATACCATTTGGTAAATTTTTCATAAGGGATTGATTTTGAAACTCTATCTTGTCCACCATTGGATTTTTTAAATATAAATTTCGGGTAGTAGCATCATATCTCACGCCTGAGGTTAAATTAATTTTTCCCGATATTCCATTTGGAATTAACATATTTGTAAATTTAAATGAAGTTCCAACTCCCAATTTATCATTACCACTTTTTCCTAATATATTTGGATTAGAGATATTTAAATTTCCACTTACTACTCCATAACTTAATTTTCGGTCAACAGGAAATTTCTCTGCTAAAGTTGAGTTTATAATATTCATAGGTACAGCAATAGAGTATCCCCTACCTTGTGGGTCAACAGCTAGACAACCCAAGAACAAGCCAATTATAGCTCCTATCATTAATATTTTTTTAATCATAATATCTCCTTAAAATTTATTATAATAATAGCACAAAAACATAAAATTACCATTTAGTAAAAATAATAACATTTTGAAACATTGAGTTTAGTAGCAAAACAGAGAGTGTTTAACTATCTTAATTTTTTTTTCTAAAGTGATATTTTTTATATACAAATCTTAATATTTTGATTATAATTAAGATAAGTAAATAATTAATTATAAAAAGGAAATAGAATGAAAAAATTGATATTTGCATTTACTACAATAACAGCAATATCTGCTTCAATATATGCAAATACTATTCTCACAATAGGAGAGAGAGAAAAAAGTGATATAGATTATATGCCATCAAATGATGTACAAGATACTATAGAAATACCACAAGACCCCACACAATTTGCCGACCAAGCTGAATATATGTCTGCTCAAGAGCAGTTGGATTATGATGCAAAATATAATGAAAAATTTTTTGAACCTTGGAATATGCCTAATATGGGTTTAAATGAGGGTGAAAAAACATGGCAATTTATGTTTGCAAAGAGAAAAATGTATAGGAGATATGGAGAGAGAATACCCAAAAAGTGGTTTCAAGACGAGATTAAAAATTCAAATTTTAGCGAGTATGAGAGTATAAATAGACCAGCTATTATCGTAAAACATAGTGACTTAAAACTCTATCCTACAGATGAAGAGTTCTTTTACAGTATCAGTAAAAC
The DNA here is from genome assembly GCA_964601885.1 of uncultured Sulfurovum sp. Lineage (GTDB taxonomy): Bacteria > Campylobacterota > Campylobacteria > Campylobacterales > Sulfurovaceae > UBA1140. The sequence continues at coordinate 10,513 of CAZROY010000078.1, forward strand.
AGGAGAGGGGTTTCCATTTGATTATAATCAAAATAGCTCCGTATATGTAAATACACCAATAAGAGTCTCCCATTTTTCTAAAGATAAAAAGTGGGCATATATAAAAACAGCTTTTGCATTTGGCTGGGTAAAGGTTGAAAATATAGCGTTTGTTAGCTTGGAGTTTCAAAATAAATTTCAAACACCAAGATATGCTATAGCTACAACTGATAATTTAAAACTTATAGATGATGGTGAGGAGATTTCATTAATTAAATTAGGAACGATTTTCCCTATGAATGTAGAGAGTAATGAGTATTTTGTAGCTCTTAAAGATGAAAAGGGGTATGCATATTTGAAGAAAGTAGAGCCTCAAGAGGTTAATATTATTGCTAAAAAACCTATTAAATTTAATAAATTTAATATCTCATTTATAGGCAAACAGTTGATAGGAGAGCCTTATGGGTGGGGTGGAAAGCTTAAAACTAGAGACTGTTCTACATTAACAAGAGATTTTTTTGCACCATTTGGAATATATCTTCCTCGAAATTCAAAACAACAAGCACAAAGTGGAGAGTATATATCTTTAAAGGGCATGAGTGAAAAAGAGAAAGAGAGTGCTATATTAGCTTATGGCAGACCATGTCGCTCTCTACTTGTTGTACCGGGTCATGTTACCATATATTTGGGTCAAAAGAATGGAGAACCAATTATTATGCACAACTATTGGGGGGTGAGACTTAAAAATGGAACAAAGAGAATTTTAGGTCGCTCTGTTATTACAACGACTAAAATAGGTAAAGAGTTGCCTGATATAAATAGGAAAAGTATGTTAATTAATACATTTAAAGGGTTAGTCAACTTCTAAAATAGAAAAAATAGCTAATAATCCACAAAAAAATAGTATAGTTTTAAAAAAAATAGAGTAAAGAGATGAATAAAAGATTAATATTACTAATTGGAACAACCATAATGAGTATGGCTTTAGCCAAAGAGCCTATTGAAATTATAGATAAACCCATAGATTTTGGTCAAGAGAGAGTAGATTTAACAAAGGAGTATATTAAAAAACATTACGGATTTGAGGTTAACAATATAGAGATAACTCCAACTATTATAGTACTTCATTGGACTGCTGATATGAGCTTTAAGAAATCTTTTAATAGATTAAAACCTCAAAGACTATTTTCAGATAGAAAAGATATAGCAAAAGCTAGTGCTTTAAATGTATCTGCTCACTTTTTAATAGCACGAGATGGAAAAATATATAGACTTATGCCAGAGAACTATATGGCAAGACATGTAATAGGTTTAAACTATAGCTCTATTGGTGTTGAAAATGTTGGTGGAAAAGGAAATAAAAGAGAGGATTTAACTAAAGCCCAATTGGAGTCAAATGTTAAGTTAATTAGATACTTAAAAGAAAAATATCCATCAATTACAAAACTAATAGGTCACTATGAATATAGAGAGTTAGAGGGAAGTGATGAGTGGTTAGAGTTAGATAATGGATATAGAACAGAAAAAAAAGACCCCGGTGAAAAATTTATGAAAGCTATTCGTAGTCGAGTCCAAGATTTAAATCTTACAAAATAGAGTCAATCTAGGAAGCTACACCATTTATGACAGAGTAGTTTATATAAGTTATTATTATTAATGGGTACCATTATTTCAGTTATCAGTTATCCAATAGCTGTGATATAATTACTCAAAAAAAGGTTATTAAAATGAAAAAGATACCTTACGGTTTGAGTAATTTTAAACTCTTAAAAGAAGAAGACTATTTTTTTATAGATAAAACCAAATATATAGAAATTTTAGAAAATTATAGTAGTAAATATTTAATTTTTTTACGCCCAAGACGGTTTGGAAAATCCCTATTTATTGCAATATTAGAAGCCTATTATGATATATATTTTAAAGATGAGTTTGAAACAATTTTTAAAGATAC
>CAZROY010000079.1:0-9658 GCA_964601885.1 uncultured Sulfurovum sp.
AATATATGCAAAAAGCTAAAGCCTTTATATATTCAGCCATAGAGGATTTTGGAATAGTTCCAATAGAGGCAGTAGCTTGTGGTACACCTGTTATTGCACTAAATAGGGGTGGAACTGCTGAGACAATAATAGATAATATTAATGGTATTCACTTTCAAGAGCAGAGAGTCTCTGACATTATGGAGGCTATAGATAGATTTGAAACTATGGAGTTTGACCCCCAAAAAGTCTCAAAAAGTGCAAAGAAATTTGCTACAGATAGATTTAAAGGTGAGATAGAAGAGTTACTCCTCTCTATCCTTCTTTTTTAAATCTAATCTATTTCCATCACTATCAAATTTTCTCTGAAAATTACCACGAATAATAACAAAAGTCATAATACTAAATAAAATAGCAACCATTATATATACTATATCACCTATACTCATTATATCAACCTATATTTTAATTTTAATAACCAAACTTTAACTTGACTTCTTGTTTAGCATCTGTTATAATACTTTTAAGCAGGAATTATCAATAATCAAGATTTCCCTACGGACAGACTTAGTAAAGGGAGCCTAGTCATCTTTAGCAATTTGGTAGTTCACTTATCTCAGATATAATAGTTTATCATTAAATTAGGAGTCACAATGAAAACTATACACAAAATAACTTTAAGTGTTATTTTAGCATTTTTATTTATAAGTTGTACTAAAGCACCAGTCACAGGCAGAAGTCAATTTATTATGGTTGACCAAGCACAAGAGATGCAACTTGGTTTACAGAGTAAAAAAAAGATACTATCAACTCAAAAGATAAGTAGGGACCCTATAAAAAATGCGATGGTAAAGCGGGTTGGGAGGAGAATTGCAAATATTACAGGTAAAAAAGATTATCAATGGGAGTTTTTTGTAATAGATAATAATAAAGAGGCAAACGCTTTCTGTCTTCCCGGTGGAAAGGTTTTTGTATATAGTGGACTCTTTAAATATATTGCAAATGATGCAGAGTTAGCATCAGTTTTAGGACATGAGATAGGTCACGCATTGGCTAGACATGGAGCTGAGAGAATGAGTAGTGGAATATTGGCTCAAACAGGGGGAGAGATTTTACAATCTGTAATGGTAGGCAAAGGAGACCCACAAAGTACAGCAATGGTTATGAGTGCTTTTGGGATTGGAACAGAGTTAGGAGTTATGTTACCACACTCAAGAACACAAGAGTATGAAGCTGACCATATAGGTTTGGTTCTTATGGCAAAAGCGGGATACAATCCAAATGCATCATTAACATTTTGGAATAAATTTTCAAAAAGTGGAGAGACCCCACCAGAATATTTATCATCTCACCCAGCACCTAAAAATCGTATAGCTACCATAAAAAAATTAATACCAAAAGTTATGCCAATTTATCTTAAATCTAAACGATAATCTAAATATCATCTCTATTCCAACGATGAGGCTCTAAAAAAGTATCGTCATGGATATGTTTAAATGAGGCTTGTATCATTTTAAACATATTGGGATTATCTCTCTCTAACTCCTTTAACCACATTTTCATCTTGGCTCTAGCATAAGGTAGTTTTACATCTTTTAACATAGCGGGACATGCCTCATCTCCAATGGTCTTTAATCTATTCTCTTCTACAAAAGCTCTTAGTTGTCTCTCTCTTGTCTCTATAAGAGGTCTAATTAGATGAAACCCTTTAGTGGTTTTATATATAGGTGACATAGCTCTCATAGTTCCATTATAAAACATATTCATAAAAAAGCTCTCTACACTATCGTCAAAATGGTGACCAAGTGCAACTTTATTAAATCCATGCTTATTGGCATAAGTGTATAATGCCCCTCTCCTCATTCTCGAAAAATAGGAGCAAAATGATGAGTTTTCTCGAATAGTCTCTTGTGAGATTTGAAATATGTTAGTATTATATATTGTGTGTTTGATATTATGCTCTATACAGTGTTCTTCTAAATATTTATAGTTCTCATTATCCATTCCATATTTAATTGTACATGCTTCAAACTCAAAATTAAAAGGAGCATGTTTTTGCATGTATTTTAATATATGAATTAGTGTAAGAGAGTCTTTTCCTCCACTAAGTCCTACTAAAATCTTATCACCTTCACCAATAAGCTTAAATTTAGCATTTGTCTTACCTGTAACTTGTCGAAGTTTTTTGCTAATAGTTATTCTACTCAACTCTCTCAACCATATCCAAAATAAAATCTGCTGATATTTTTGCAGAACTCTCTAAAAACTTATCAAAATCTATATCTGCACTACCATCTGCCAAATCACTAATAGCTCTCAATATAAAAAATGGAATATCTAAAGCGTCACAAATAACAGCTACACTTCCTCCCTCCATCTCTAGAGCATCAGCTTTAAATGTAGAAGAGATAAACTCTTTTATATGACTAGAGGCTACAAATTGGTCGCCAGTTGCTATAATTCCCTCTTTTAGAGTCAATCCTCTCTCTTTGGCTACTACTTTAGCAATTTCTCTTAAGTTTCTATCTGTATCAATATGGATAGTACCCTCTGGAACATATCCATGAGGGTGTCCAAAAGCTGTAATATCTAAATCATGTTGACACAAAGAGGAGGCTATAATTAAATCCCCAATTTGAAATTCACTATTAATAGCCCCTGCCACTCCGGAAAATAGTACTCTATTACATTTAAACTGCTCTATTAATATAGTAGCAGTTAAAGATGCAAAAACCTTACCTATTTTTGAGTAGGCTATGACTACATCTTTACCTTTATATCTTGCTTCATAATATATATTTTTAGCATACTTCACCCTCTTTATACGCTCTACTTTAGCTAAAAGAGGCTCTATCTCTTCAGCCATTGCACCCATAATAGCTATTTTATTCAATATATATCCTTATAACTCTTTTAATGCTTCGATAGTAGATTGAAGTGAAGCCATATTATTTATATTAAAATGGGGCTTTTTAGAGGCTTTTCTATTTAACCCTTTTAGTACATTTCCTTCTCCAAACTCAATATAACAATCAATTTCATTATCTATATTGGCAATTGACTGCTTATATTTTACAGGAGATACTAACTGCTTTGGTAAGAGTTCTAATGCCTCTTTTTTACTACTATACTTCTGAGCTGTTACATTAGATATAACAGGTGCGATAAATTTATCTTTTATCATCTCTTCTAATTTTGCTACTAATGGTTGAGTGGCACTTTGAAGAAGTGGACAGTGAGAAGCTACAGACATATTTAGTAACATTGCTCTTCTTGCTTTTGCATCTTTTAAGATAGGTACCAACTTTTCTAAATCTTTTTTGATACCAGCAATAACAATTTGACCATCAGCATTATAGTTGACTGCCCAAACTTTATCTCCCTTATCTCTCTGCTTTTGACAAATTGTCTCTACAACCTCATCTTTTAGACCTAAAGATACCAACATTCCAACCTCTTGTTTAGAACAAGCATCTGCCATAAGTTTTCCTCTCAGATTTACAAGTTCAACTCCATCGATAGCATCTAATGCTCCAGTTGCGACCAATGCAGAAAACTCTCCTAAGGAGTGTCCCATAGTTAGAGTTGGCTTAATATTAGTAGCATTAATAAAGAGTTTATGAGCAACTGTAGCCACCAACAAAATAGCAGGTTGTGTAAATTCTGTTTGATTTAAATTATCATTTTTTTCAAATAGAAGCTTTTGAAAATCGACTCCTATCCTCTCGTTTGCACTCCCAAACATCTCTTTGGCTATATCACTATTTTCAAAAAAATCTTTTCCCATACCAACAGCTTGTGAACCTTGTCCTGCAAATAAAAATGCACATTTAACAGACATATTAACCCTTTGTATTTATAATTTCGACATTCTATCTAATCGTAAAAATCACCCAACCCCTAAAAAGGATTGGGTCTCTTGCTTCATAATGCCGTATCTAGCTAACCAAAAAAGATTAACCCTGAAAGGTTACACTCCACAAGCTTATATTCTGATAGTTCCTATCGTATTTCTATTATCTAATTGTTCTAAACCATAATTTTTTATATTGTAAAGAGTTCATATTAATTAATATCTACAACCACTTGACCATCTCTTATATCAAAGGTAATATAAGAATTTTCTACAACTCTATCCTCCAATATTAACTCCGCTAGTCTATCTTCTACAACATCATATAAAGCTCTTTTTAGAGGTCTAGCTCCATATACAGGGTCAAATCCAGCTTCTGCTATATATGCTTTTGCCTTTTGAGTAAGAGTAACCTTAATATTTTTCTGAAGAAGTTTCTCCTCTATATCTTTAAATAGAATATCAACAATTTTAGTAATCGCCTCTAGGTCTAATGGATTAAATATGACTATATCATCTAATCTATTTAAAAATTCTGGTTTAAAATATTTTTTTAGTTCACCATTTACTGCTTTTTCTCTATCTATTGGGTCAACAAACTCCATGATTTTATCACTTGCAATATTAGATGTCATAATAATAATAGTATTTTTAAAATCAATTGTTACACCCTTATTGTCTGTGAGTCGCCCATCATCTAATACCTGCAATAGTGTATTAAATACATCAGGGTGAGCCTTTTCAATCTCATCAAATAGTACAACAGAGTATGGATTTCTTCTAACAGCCTCAGTTAACTGTCCACCCTCATCATATCCAACATATCCCGGAGGTGCTCCTACCAATCTTGATGCAGAGTGTTTTTCCATATATTCACTCATATCAATTCTAATTAAAGCCTTTTCACTATCAAATAGGAATTTAGCTAAAGTTTTTGCCACTTGAGTTTTACCTACACCTGTAGGACCTAAAAACATAAAACTGCCTATTGGACGATTAACATCACTAAGTCCTGCTTTATTTCGCTTAATTGCACGGGCTACAGCTTTTAATGCCTTATCTTGACCTACCACCTCTTCATTTAGGATTTTTTCTACATTTAAAATTTTCTCCTTTTCGCTCTGAAGCATTTTATTGACAGGAATTCCTGTCCAACGGCTTACAATACTAGCTATCATCTCTTCATCAACAGAGTTTTTAAGAAGAGTACCATCTTTTTGCATCTGGTTCCATTTAGCCTCTAACCTTCTTAATTTAGCCTCTTGTGCTGGAATTTTACCATGTTGAATTTCTGCTACTTTTGAGAAATCCCCTTCTCTTTGAGCAGAACTAGCCTTAATTTTTAACTCTTCAATGGTTGATTTAATATTGGCTATGTCATTAAATACACTCTTTTCATTATCAAACTGACTCTGAAGAGATATTTGTTTCTCTTTTAAATCTGCTAACTCCTTTTCAATCTCTTTTAATCTGGAAGCATTTTTGTCCCCTTTTTCCATTAAAAGAGCCTCTTTTTCAACTTGAAGAGTTGCCAGTTCCCGTTTTGTTTTTGCTAATTCTGTTGGTTCACTCTCTATCTCCATTTTAAGTTCGGCTGCCGCTTCATCAATTAAATCAATCGCCTTATCTGGTAAAAATCTATCCGTAATATATCTATCACTAAGTTTTGCAGAGGCAACTAGTGCTGAGTCTAAAATGGTTACATTGTGATGAGACTCCAATCTCTCTTTAATTCCTCTTAAAATCTGTAAAGCCTCATTGATACTCGGCTCATCAACTTTTACAGGTTGAAATCTTCTCTGAAGAGCTGTATCTTTTTCAAAATATTTTCTATACTCTTTAAGAGTAGTAGCTCCAATAGTATGGAGTTCACCTCTAGCAAGTGCCGGTTTTAAAATATTAGCAGCGTCCATACTACCCTCACTTGCACCTGCTCCAACAATAGTGTGAATTTCATCAATAAATAGAATTATATTTGATGCACTCTTAACCTCATCTACTACAGCTTTTAATCTATCTTCAAACTCACCTCTATATTTAGCACCTGCTATTAATCTACTCATATCAAGACTAATTACACGCATATTTTGGAGACTTAATGGAACTTCCCTATTTACAATTCTTTGAGCCAATCCCTCTACAATAGCTGTTTTACCAGTTCCGGGTTCTCCTATTAAAATTGGATTATTTTTGGTTTTACGAATAAGAATTTGCATCATTCGCTGAACCTCCTCATCTCTTCCAATAACAGGGTCAAGCTCTCCATCAATTGCCTTTTTATTGAGGTCAATACCATACTGCTCTAACGCCTCCAATGCTTCATCTGCACTCTGAGTATCTATTGTTTTACCTCCTCTAATAGACTCCAATGTTTTTTTAAGTTCCATGAGGTCAATATACTTACCTATAGTATTTTTCATAAAAGGTGCATTGATATTTGCAATAATCCAAGCGTCAACAGATAAATAGTGGTCACCATTTGCTGTCATAACACCCTCTGCTTGTTGTAGGGAGGCAACTGTTTTTTGAGATAGTCGAATTGTCTCTTTTGTTACAGTTGATACTTTTGGTAATCTGCTAGTCGCACTTTTCACCTCCAATTCAATTGCACTCTTATCAACACCCATTTTATTAAATGATTGATGAAGTAATGAATTTGTATTGGTCAAGAGTGACCACAAAATATGGAGTGGGTCAACCTCTTGATTTTTATTATGCAGTGCTAATGATACTCCCGCTTCTATTGATGCACTCATTTGATGTGTTAACTTCTCTAATATACTCATTATTTAATTCCTTTTTTGCAATATTCTTTAATTTTCAACATTATACATCTTTAGTCACTTATTGTCAAGGTTATATTTCTTTTTATAATAAAATGATAAAATATTATCATATATTAGAGAACTTTTAGTAATATTTGAATAAAATACAACTTAAAATAATGACAGGATTATACAGATATAATGATAAAAAAAAATAAAAAAGCTATACTATTTGGTTTTCTTTCTACTGTAACAGCCTCTTTACTAATGGTTAGCAGTGCCAAAGCTGATAATTTTTATGATATGAAATTAAATAATGAAAACTCTAAACTTGAGGCATATCTGAAGTTTACTAAAATAGTCTCATTAATAGAAGACCAATATGTTGATGAATTAAATACAAGTGACATAATAGATAAAGCTCTTAAAGGTCTTCTTAGTAATCTTGACGCACACTCATCATTTATGGACGCAAAAGAGTCTAAAGAGCTTCAAGTACAAACTAATGGTGAGTTTGGTGGACTTGGAATTAGTGTTGGCATGAAAGACGGAGCATTAACTGTCATTGCACCAATAGAAGGGACACCTGCAGATAAAGCTGGAATGAAAGCCAAAGATATTATTTTAAAGATTGATGACCAAGCGACTATAGGAATGACAATTGATAAGGCAGTATCTTTAATGAGAGGTAAACCCGGTACTCCAATTAAACTTACTGTTATTAGAAAAGGTGAAATGAAGCCTTTGATTTTTAATATTATTAGAGACATTATAGAGATACAGTCTGTTTATGCAAAGACTATTGGTGACGATATTCTCTATCTTCGTATTACATCATTTGACCAAAAAGTTGTATCAAGTATGAAAAAAGCTATAAAAGCTTACCCTAAAACAAAAGGTATTATAATTGACCTTAGAAATAATCCCGGTGGACTGTTAAATCAAGCTATTGGCGTTGTTGATATGTTTGTTGACCATGGAATTATTGTAAGTCAAAAGGGTAAAGTTCGTAGCGAAAATATAATATATAATGCACGAAAAAAGGGAAGTGATACAAAAACCCCATTGGTTGTACTTGTAAATGATGGAAGTGCTAGTGCTAGTGAGATTGTATCTGGTTCACTTCAAGACCATAGAAGAGCAATTATTGTTGGAAATAAAACTTTTGGTAAAGGCTCAGTACAGGTGGTTATGCCTGTAGGAAATGGTGAGTCTTTGCGTTTAACTATTGCTAGATATTATCTACCAAGTGGCAGAACAATCCAAGCAGTAGGGGTTACTCCTGATATAGAGGTCTCTTATGGTGAGATTAAGAGAGCTGAAGAGGGAATAACTATAAAAGAGAGAGACTTACAAAAACACCTTGAGATTGAACTTCAAAAAGTAGATGGTATTAAGAGAGATAAAAAAGAGAAAAAGAATAAAAAGATTATTACTGAAGAGCAAATCTATAAAGATTTACAACTTAAAAGTGCTGTTGATATTTTAAGAGCATTGATAATAAATAATAAAAAATAAGGATTGCTAAATGAATAAAACCAAACTACTCTATGAGGGAAAAGCTAAAAAAATTTGGCTTACAGAGGATAGCTCCTTACTAATTTCAGAGTTTAAAGATGATTTAACTGCCGAAAATGGTGCTATGAAGTCAAGTGAAGAGGGAAAAGGGGCATTAAATAATAAAATTTCGACGGTTCTATTCAAACTTTTAAATCGAAAAGGAATTCCAACCCATTTTATTGAAATGCTAGATGATAAAAATATGCTTCATAAAAGGTGTGATGTAATCTTGATTGAGGTTATTGTTAGAAATATAGCAACAGGTAGTCTTAGTAGAAATTTAGGGATAGAAGATGGCAAAAAATTACCATTTACTCTAGTTGAGTTTGATTATAAAAATGATAAACTAGGTGACCCAAAACTAAATGACCAACACTGTTTAATCTTAGAGTTAGTAAAAGATAGATTTGAACTTGACTATATTAGATATATGGCAAGACGGATAAATAGTATTCTAAAAGAGTTTTATGCCAAAAGAGATTTAACTCTAGTCGATTTTAAACTTGAATTTGGTAGAGACAATAATGGAAACATTATCTTAATTGATGAGCTAAGTCCAGATAATTTTAGACTTTGGGATAGTAATTCAGGAGAGAAAATGGATAAAGATAGATTTAGACAAGGTTTAGGTGGCTTAAAGGTTGCATATCAAGAGGTTTTAAATCGAGTATTAAAAGGGAAAGAAGAGTAATGAAAGCCATTGTAAATATTTTTTTAAAAGAGGGTGTTTTAGACCCACAAGGAAAAGCAATTCATCACGCTTTAGATGCTATAGGTTTTGAGGGTGTCGAAGATGTAAGAATGGGTAAACAGATACTCTTAAGGTTATCATCTACCAATAGAGAAGAGGCACTCAAAGAGGTGGAGAAGATGGCACAAGAGATTTTAGCCAATACTGTAATTGAAGATTACACAATAGAGTTGGTGTAATGAAACAGATAGCCATATTGCAATTTCCGGGTACCAACTGTGATTTGGATACTAAGTATGCCTTTGATAGATTGGGTTGTAAAACCCATATTGTTTGGCATAAAGAGAACTCGCTTCCAAAAAAGACAGATTTAGTTGTAATTGCGGGTGGTTTCTCTTATGGTGATTATCTTCGTTCAGGAGCTATTGCGAAATTCTCACCCATTATGAAAAGTGTTACTGAGTATGCAAATAGAGGCGGAAAAGTTTTAGGTATTTGTAATGGTTTTCAGATATTAACAGAGGCGGGTCTATTACCGGGAGCATTAAAAAGAAATATCAATTTGCACTTTATCTCTAGGTTTCAAACTATTAAAGTTGTAAATAATACAAATAGGTTTTTACATAAGTGTCAAAAAGGGGAAATATTGGATATACCAATCGCACATGCAGATGGTAATTATTATATTGATGAGGTTGGATATAGAGAGTTAGAGCAAAATGAACAGATTTTGTTACAATATTGTAACAGTAAAGGGGAGAGAGAGGTGGTAAATGGTTCTGTTGACTCTATTGCGGGAGTTTGCAATAA
>CAZROY010000080.1:0-3009 GCA_964601885.1 uncultured Sulfurovum sp.
ATTGGATATAATTCTCCTTGAAAATTTATTTAATATTCTATAAAGGTTTAAATATGTCTATAAGTGTTATAATCTTGGCTGCTGGTCAAGGTACTAGAATGAAATCAGATACCCCAAAAGTACTTCATACAGTTTCAGGAAAGGCTATGCTTTTTCATGTAATAGATGCGGGAGTTGCAATATCTGATGATATAACAGTAGTTCTTTATCATCAAGCCAAGAGGGTTCAAGAGGAGATAGAGAGGGAGTATAGCGGAATAAAATTTCATATTCAAGATGTAGAAAATTTTGCAGGAACAGGTGGTGCATTAAGAGGTATAGAGTACAAATATACAAAGAGTATTATTTTAAATGGAGATATGCCTCTAATTACTAAAAAATCACTTACCACTTTAATAAATGGAGATGGAGATATAAATCTATCTGTAATTAGAGTTCAAAATCCTACAGGATATGGAAGGGTGGTTATTAAAAATGGAGATATAAAAGAGATAGTAGAAGAGAAAGATTGTTCGACTACTCAAAAAGAGATAAATATTGTAAATGGAGGAGTCTATGTAGTTGAGAGTAAACTATTAGATAGATACATTCCAAAAATTAATAATAATAATGCCCAAAAAGAGTACTATTTAACAGATATTATTAAAATGGCGGTTGAAGAGAATAGAGTTGTAAAACCTATATATGTATTAGAAGAGGAGTTTAAGGGTGTTAACTCTAAATTGGATTTGGCTATTGCTGAAGAGATTATGCAAAAAAGAATAAAAGAGAAGTTAATGAAAAATGGTACTCTTATGCGTCTGCCAGACACCATATATATAGATAGTAGGGCATCATTTGAGGGTGAGTCCATTATAGAAAATGGGGTATCAATTTTAGGTAAAACTCATATAAAAGACTCCTATATAAAAACAAACTCTGTCATTGAGAGTTCAACTATTGAAAACTCATCTATTGGACCAATGGGAAGAGTTAGACCCAACTCTTATATTAAAGATACCCATATTGGAAATTTTGTGGAGGTAAAAAAATCGACTCTAAATGGAGTAAAAGCTGGACATCTATCCTATCTTGGAGACTCTACTATTGACAAAGGTACCAATATAGGAGCTGGGGTTATAACTTGTAACTATGATGGTAAAGCAAAATATAAAACTATAATAGGAAAAAATGTATTTGTAGGGAGTGATTGTCAACTAATAGCTCCTATCTCTATTGAAGATGATGTGATTATAGGGGCAGGAACAACCTTAACCAAAGATGTAAAAAAAGGCTCTCTTGCAATATCAAGAACCCCTTTAAAAATTATGTCTGACTACTTCTATAAATTTTTTTGGAAAGAGTAACAGATGAATATCAATTTAAGTGGTAGAAATGTGTTATTGGGTGTAACAGGTAGCATATCAGCATATAAAGCGTGTGAGGTAGCAAGGGCTTTTATAAAGAGTGGTGCATCTGTTAGGGTTATTATGACTCCAAGTAGTCAAAGGTTTATATCTGCTCTTACATTTGAGGCATTAACTAGAGAGAGAGTTTTAAGAGAAGAGAGTGAAAGTTGGGTATCGGATTTAAACCATATAGATATTGGAAAGTGGGCTGATGTTTTTGTTATTGCTCCTGCTACTGCAAATACAATTAATAAATTAAGCAAAGGTATAGCAGATAATATTCTACTTCAGAGTGCATTGGCATTTAATAAGCCTCTACTTGTTGCACCTTCTGCGAATACAAATATGATAGATAATCACTATACAACAGGTTCTCTAAAGATGTTAGCTGTAAATAGTGTTAAAATCATCTCTTCTCAATCTAAACTGTTAGCTTGTGGAGATGAAGGAGATGGAGCATTGGCTGAACCTATTGAGATATTTTATCAGACAGCCCAAAAGATGCTTATTGATGATTTCTGGAAAGATAGAAGAGTTATAGTAACAGGGGGTGGCACTAGAGAGAAGATTGATGATGTAAGATATATTTCAAACTTCTCTTCAGGAAAGATGGCAAATGCTTTAGCTACAGCCCTATATCTTCGTGGTGCTGATGTCTGTTTAATATCTACAAAAGAACATTTAAACATTCCAAAAGAGATATATACAATAGATGTAGAAGATACAGATGAGATGTTGGAGTATATAATAGATTCAATAAGAGTTGCCAAAAAAGGTAAAATAAGCCATGCCACCATGAGTAGTAGTGAGCCAATTCATCTTATTCAAAAGCGACCCTATCTATTTATGAGTGCTGCTGTTGCAGATTTTACACCAAAGTTTCCACAGATTGGAAAGATAAAGAAGTCTGATATTGGTGATAATTGGACTCTTGAACTTAAACAGAACCTAGATATTTTATCTACTATCGATAAAAGAGGTTTGACCACAATAGCTTTTAAAGCTGAAATGGATAACAAAAATGGTTTTAATAATGCTAAAAGTATCCTTAAAAGGAAATCTATAGATGCAGTATGTTATAATCTGTTAAGAGGTAGTGAGAGTTTCGGAACAGATAATAACAATATAACTTTTATAACAGATAATAATAGTATAGATTTGGGTTACAGTGACAAGCTTTCTCTATCTTTTAAAATTTTAGATGAAAGTAAGAAGATAGAAAATGAGCAATAATCTATTAAAACACCTAGCAATTATTATGGACGGCAATGGGAGATGGGCAAAAAAACGAGGTCTTATTAGAACTAAAGGTCATGAGAAGGGAGCTGATACTATTAGAGATATAACTCAATATTGTGCGGAACATAAAACGATAGAGACAGTAACTCTGTATGCTTTTAGTACAGAAAATTGGAAGCGACCCAAATATGAGGTGGATTTTCTTATGAGACTGCTTGATAGGTGGTTAAAGCAGGAACTTCCAACCTATCATAAATTTGGTGCTAGATTTGAAACAGTTGGAAATATAGAAGGGTTTTCACCAAAACTTCAAGAGACAATAGCTTCAATTAAGAAGCAGACAGCCCACCATACAAATGTAACTCAAATATTAGCCCTAAAT
>CAZROY010000081.1:0-23766 GCA_964601885.1 uncultured Sulfurovum sp.
GAGATACTAGCAAAGAGAGATGGTGCTATCTGTTTAGGTACAGTTGATGGGGCTGTTTGGATAACTCATCTAAAAGAGGTAGATAGATTTAAACTACCTGCTACTTATGTGCTAAAAGATAAAATCAAAGGGATAAAAGAGGATAGATTACCTCTACTTTTTGATAAAAGCTACAATACTTTTTATGAGACAAGCGTGGAGTTTAGAGACAATGTCGCTTATCTCTGCTTCAATTTCCATAATGGGGCGATGAGTACAGCCCAATGTATAAGGCTAAAGTATGCAGTAGAGTATCTAAAAGGGCAGTGTGAAGTATTGGTTTTAGTTGGAGGAATGGATTTTTTCTCTAATGGAATTCATCTAAATATACTTGAAGATAGCCAAAAGCAGGGTGAAGATGGTTGGGCAAACATTAATGCTATAAATGACCTTATCAAATCTATTATCTTTGCTGATGAGATAGTTACTATTGCCTCATTTGCTAGAAATGCAGGGGCTGGTGGGGTCTTTTTGGGGTTGGCTTGTGATTTTGTAATAGCCAAAGAGGGGATTGTATTAAATCCTCACTATAAGAGTCTTGGACTAACAGGGAGTGAGTATCACACTTATAGTTTACCAAAAAGAGTAGGAGAGGAGAAAGCACAAAAGTTACTAGATGAATGTTTGCCTATTTCTGTAGAGTATGCTAAAAAGATTAAAATGGTTGATGAGGTTTTTTCTCACAATGGTTATTATGAAAAGTTACATCAATTTGCAAGAGATAGATTTGATGATGAATTTATTTGGGATAAGCAGGAGTATTTAGAAGAGAATAAAAAGTGGATAGAGGAGTTAAAAGAGAGAGAACTCTCTATAATGTATTATGAATTGTGGAATAAAAATAGTATTTTTCATACATTGAGAGCAGATTTTGTCTATAAAAGATGTCCTCTTAAAACACCCAAAAGATTAAAATTGTATAATATCTAAAAACTGAATAGGTATTTATATGCATGAATATAGCATAGTACAAGCATTAATAAATCAGTGTGAAGACATAGCTAAAGAGAATAAAGCGACTAAAGTAACAAAAGTAGTTTGTAAAATAGGAATTATGAGTGGGATTGAAATCCATTTATTGCAAACAGCATTTGATACATTTAAAGAAAAAACTATATGTTATGATGCGGAATTTATTATTAATGAGCAGAAACTTAAATTAGAATGTATAAATTGTGGATATATGTATGAGGGAGATGAAATTCGTTATTTTTGTCAAAAATGCAAAAGTTCAAATATTAAAGTGATAGATGGGGAAGATATGTATCTCATGAGCTTAGAAATGGGTTAATAACAGATAGTTGGGAATATAACAAAAAATTAGTCGTATTTAGGAATTTAAATTTTTGACAACTAAATAGCTAAACTACCCAATCTTCTTTAGGAATTTGGTAGTTTAGTCGGTGCTAATTGGTGGAATCTATAGCCGTTACTTGCCTTAATTTTTAGAGATTGAGAAGGAATCAACTCTTTAGAGAAACGAACAAACTTTGATGCCGATGCAGGGTATTTACATAAATAATTCGTTTCTCTGAAGGTATTATAACTAAAAAAAATTTAAAGAAAATTAAATAAAATGAATATTCATTCAGTATTGAATGAATATTCATTTTATATCACCAACCATTAATTGTTTTTCTGATAGAATTTGAACGATAGGTTTTAAACAAAACAATAGGTTAAAACTCATTTCAATATGAAGAGAAAAACACAAAAAAAAAATAAGATAATTCTATCTGCATTAGAGCTTTTTTCAAAACAAGGTTTTTATAACACAACTATAGTTGATATTGCAAAAAAAATTGAAATAAGTGTAGGAAGTATGTATAATTATTTTCCATCAAAAAAAGATTTAGCAAAATCTTCTATAAAATTTGTAACTAAAAAACTAGCAACTGAATTACACTATATAAATAATAAAAAAATATCGGAAAAAGAGAAAATTGCTAATTTTGTCAAAGTTTATTTTATTCTTATCCAAAAACATCCTGAGATGATAGATTATTTTTTTAGAGTTTATCTTTCAAATAGAGAACTTTTTTGTGATGAAGAAGATTGTGGTTTTGCTTTAGCAAAAGATTTTATTGATGAAATAGAAAAGCTTATTGCTAATGGAATTGAACATGGAGAGTTTAAAGAGAGAAATTTCTATGTAACTTTCTCATTGATTAGTGGAATTTTGGGTGCCATGACTTTTTTGAATGGAGAAAAAGTGTTAGAGAAAAATTTAAATATCTATATTGATGAGATAACGGATATGATTTACAAAGCACTCTCATAAATTGATATACAAAAAATAGTTTATAGAATATTGCTGACATATTATGTCAATAACTCATTTGAATTCTATCAATCTCACTCCAACTGATATTATTGTTTTTATATTGAAGTATATGCTCAATATATCTAGCAAATAAATCCGTTTCAATATTTACTTTACTGCCAATTTTATACTCTCCAATAAGAGTCTCTTGTAAAGTATGCGGAATGATTGTTAGTCGAAAGGAGCTACTATATACATCATTTACAGTTAATGAGACTCCATCTATTGTAATAGAACCTTTAGGGATAATATATCTAATATATTCCGGTTCAACTTTAATAATAAAATCGGTTGCATTTTCTCGTCGTATTATCTTCTCTACCTCTCCTACACAATCAATATGTCCTTGAACTATATGTCCTTCAAATCTATCATTAAGTTGCATAGCAGGTTCAATGTGAACTTTCCCTGATATTTTAGATTTATCTATAATAGAACGAGTTTCATCAGATAGTTCCAAATCAAATCCATCACTATTTACTTTTATAACAGTAAGGCAGACACCATTTATAGCTATGGAGTCACCTATATTTGCTTTATGTTTGGATTGAATAGTTAATATATTATTTCGATAATTCTTTACTACTGCTATCTCTCTTATTAAACCTGTAAACATTAAATAACCTTTACTCTGTGTCTTTAAACACATTATAATTTTTAAAAGAGACTATACCAAAATCCTTAACAGTTTGGATTTCGGTTGTGGTTTTTTGCGGATTAGATATATGATATGTTTTTTCTCCATCTTTATACAGAAACCAATCTTTTTGATTTTTATTATATTTAAAAGTTATAATACGACTCCATCTCCAACTGCTTCCACCATAATGTTCAATAGAGAAATATCCTCGTTTAATTGTCACTCCTTCAAAAGGGTCGCCATATATTCCACCATCTTCTCTACCCAATACAACACTATTATTTTTAGCTACGACCTTATATGTTCCATTTTCATCACCAAGTAGAATATAAAGTGGTCGTTTATACTCATTGTGTTCTTCATTATTGTGTTTTAAAATTAAAATTGCATCATCAAACTTATCACGATTAAGGTCACCTTTGGTAAAATTTAAAACGGTATAATCTTTAGGTATTATTTTTAATACACTCTCTGGTAATTTATCATTTGATATTAAAAGTGTAAGAGAGACAAAAGTTAAAATGAATAACTTTATCATAATATTTCCTTTATAATTTATTACATAAGAGTATATCAAAAAAAATGATTAAACTTTCGATAGTCTCTACTGTAGATAAAAGTATTATAACAGATGATAGATAAGAAATCAAGAGTCACTAAAACTTTGTGAATTTACTATAATTAAAAATAGAGCAGTGACAAATGCAATGTATGATATAATAAGTTAAAACTTATCTTTTGGTAGGTTTTGAAAAGTTTTTATGGACGGATAAACAGTGAAATTTACATTTATGACGCTCTTTCCAAATATTATAGAGGGATATTTTAGTGATAGTATATTAAAACGGGCGATAGATAGTGGATATATAGAGATAGATTATATAAATCCAAGAGACTATACAGAAGATAAACACAATCGAGTAGATAGACCTATGGTAGGAGGTGGGGCAGGAATGCTTATGACACCTCAGCCTCTATTTTCTGCTATAGACAGTATAGAAGATAAAGCCCATATAGTACTCTCTTCTCCTGTTGGTAAACCTTTTAAGCAAAATGATGCAAAACGATTATCCAAAAAAGAGCATATTGTATTTATATCAGGTAGATATGAAGGAGTTGATGAGAGAGTCATTGAGAGTAAAGTTGATGAGGTCTTTTCTATAGGCGATTTTATCTTAACAGGTGGTGAATTGCCCTCTATGGTTATGTGTGATGCCATTGCTAGAAATGTGGATTTTGTTTTAGGTAATAGTAACTCTTTAGAGATTGAAAGCTTTGAAGAGTCCACTTTGGAAGCACCATCTTTCACAAAACCAATAATATATAACCAAATTGCTGTTCCATCAGAGTTTTTAAAGGGAAATCACGCTAAAATCTCAGACTTAAAAAATGCTATGGCCAGATGCAAGACAAAATTTTTTAGACCAGATATGCATAATATACTTAAATTGCGTTAGAGAAATATAAAAAAGGTAGTTTGAATGAGAAATAAATATATTGAAAATTTTGAACAGACACAACTAGAGAATAAATCTGTTCCAGAGTTTAGAGCAGGTGATACAGTAAGAGTGGCTGTTCATATTAAAGAGGGTGAAAAGAGTAGAATACAAAATTTTGAGGGTGTATGTATAGCACTTCGTGGTCAGGGGACAGGCAAAACTATGACTATAAGAAAAATTGGAGCTAACTCTATAGGTATTGAGAGAGTATTTCCAATATATTCAGATAGTATTGAGAGCATTACTGTTGTTAGGAGAGGGAGAGTTAGAAGAGCCAAACTATTCTATCTTAGAGGATTAAAAGGTAAAAAAGCGAGAATTAAGGAACTTAGAAGAAAATAGTTTTCTTTATATCTCTTACACTCCTTTAATAAAGGGGTTTTTCTTCTTTTTTTATACCAATTTATCAAAAAAATTACTATTTTATTGTAAAATATGCTAAAATTCAACTAAAAAGGTTTTATCATGTTGAAAAAATATCTGATTATTTTAATCTCTGTTATAATTTATGCAAATCCTACACCTACACCTTTAAAAGTTATGCCATTAGATGAGCCATTTACTCTAAGTAGTACCAAATCTACTTTTAATACAGATATACTATATACCTATAAAGAGCTGTTGAAGTGTAATCCAAAATTAGATGCTGTGTATAAGATAGAGGGTATCCATAAGGTGAAAATTATACCCAAAAGTAGGCTAAAGGCTGGAGAACTTTATCAATGTAAATATGGTAAAGATATTATTAAATTTAAGACACAACCATTTAAATTAGTAAACTCTCACTACTTTAAAAGAGAGAAACTTTTAAGAGTTACTTTTAATAGTGATATTGACTCTAAAGATGCAAAAAAGTATATTGAAGTAAAAAAGATAAATAAATTAACAACAACAAATTTAACCTATACCATTACTCAAAAGAGCCATAATAGTTTACTCTTAAAGATTAATGAACCCACATATAATAATCCAATAGAGTTGACTATTAAAAAAGGGCTAAAAAGTGTAAATGGTAAATCTTTAGATGAGGATTTTAGTAAGTTATTTAATACAAAAACAACATTAAATATTACACTTGATGATAAAAAAGATGCAATGAGGATTATTGATAAACCCCAAATGGTAGCTTTAGATAGTGGAGAGTTTGCAATTAGAGTATTTAGCGATGATACTTTCGATAATAATCTAAAAGATTTTATAGAGATTGAGGGAATTGAAAATTTTACCGTAAATACGAATAACTTTGTAGGGTATAAACAGAGAAAGAGATTAAACCTCTCAGATAGAGCCTACTATTTTCACGATATTATAACTCCTGAATTTAAGCCAAACCATACATATAAACTTACTATTAAGAAGGGGCTAAGAAGTTATAAAGAGCTAAAAGAGGATAAAAAATATACTGTAAAGAGTGGTGATTTAGGTAAAAGTATCATATTTGATAATAAAAAGCCTTACATATCAAAAAATGGAGAACTTGGCTTCTCCTCTATCAATATAGATACAGCCACTATTATAGTTCAAAAAGTTTTAGATGATAATTTACGATATTTTATTAATTTTAAATATGCCGATAGATTTGTTGTGGACAGATATTTAAAAGAGGTGTTCTCTAAGGAGATAAAATTAAAAAATATAAAAAACAAAAAAGTTAAACAGAAATTTCTTTTCTCTGATTTGGGAGAGGAACTCCCTTATGGAGTATATAAAATTACCATAAGATATACAGATAGGGGTGAAGAGAAAAAAAAGAGTCGAGTCCTATTTTTGTCAAATATTGGAATATCGGCATACATATCCAAAACACAGGCCTTTATTCACACAATGAACTTAGATAGCTCTACTCCTCTTATTTCAGCAATGGTATATCTATATGGAGAGAATAATGAGCTTTTAGGCTCGGCAAAAAGTGATAAGTATGGAATGGTAAATATTGAAGATGATAAGCTATTATCGAAAAAACCTATTAGTGTGATAGTAGAGACTAAAACTGATAGAAATTTTTTAGTGTTAGAAAAAAGTATCTCATTACCATCTATTACTACTCTCGCAAGAACTTCAGAGAGATTTAGTGCAAATATCTATTTCCAAAGTAATATAGTTCGACCATCATCAAAAATAAATGCACTCATTACTATTAAAGATAGAGAGTTTATATCGGCTAAGCAACTTCCAATTAAAGTTATATTAAAAAGAAGATATGGAAAAAGTCTTATTGAAAAAATATACCATACAGATAACTATGGATTGATAGATTTTAATTATCAGCTAGATAGTGAAGATAGAACAGGTCTTTATGATATTGAAGTCTATATAGATAAGACTCTTATTGGTTCAAAAAGTATTAAAGTAGAGGCATTTATGCCTCCTAAGATAGAAAATCAGATAAAAATGGTAAAAGATAACTATCTAAAAGGTCAACTTATAGAGGCTAATATTAGCTCAAATTATCTATTTGGAACTCCAGCTTCATATCTTAATGGAAAAATAAAAATAGTCTCAGTTGCCAAAGATTTAAAACTATCTAGCTATAAAGATTACTCATTTACAAATTATGCTATAAAGGATAAAAGAGTTGATGAGTATTTTAATTATAACGAGGATATTAGATTAAATAGCAGAGGAAAACTTAATATTGCCATTCCTATATCTATAAAAAGAGCTGTCCCATCAATTCTTGAGGCGACCCTTGGAGTTACCATTATGGATGATAATCAACCTGTGTCTAAATATAAAAAATTAAAAATTTTTCCATATAAAAATATGGTTGGGCTAAAACTAGATAATAGAGAACTTCGTAAGGGTCAAGAGTTGAAAGGTAAAACGGTCTTAATTGACCCTATCATGGGAAAGGAGATAGATAGAGAGTTATATGTTACTATTAAAAAGATAGATTGGCACTACAATTATAGTAATGGTAATAGCCATTGGGAAGAGGAGAAGATTGTAGTAGATAGTTTTACCATAAAAGCAAATCAACCCTTTGTACGGAAAGTTAACCAAAATGGAGATTATACTATAGAGGTTCATGACCGTTTAGGAGGGCATAGTGCAAGTAGCAATTTTACTATTTGGTGGCATGATTATAGTAATATCTCGCCAAAAGATGATTTAAAATCTGTAGAGATTAAGTTTGAAGATAAACCATATAAAAAAGGTGACACAATTGGAGTTAATATTAAATCTCCTATCTTAAATGGTCAACTGCTTATAACTATAGAAGATAGTAAAGTTAGGGGATATAGATTAGTGAATATAGAAAAGGGTGTTGCCACCGTTGACATTCCTATAACATTTGATATAAAAAAGGGTGCATATTTACACGCAACAGTCTATCGAGCAACCGATACCTCATCTAAACTTATACCATTTAGAGCCATAGGTTATAGATATATAAAACCGGATAATAGTAACCATAAAATAGATGTAAAGATAGAGGCTCCAAAGGTCACTAAGTCTAAAAGAAAAATCAAATTAAATATAGTTACAAATAAGTCATCTAAAATTTTAGTAAGTGTTGTAGATAAGGGAATATTGCAACTAACAGACCAAGATATTCCTAAAATCTTTGAGTTCTTTAATAAACAGTCAGATAAGCAGATAGCATATTATGATATATATGATAATTTAATGGCATATTTAACAGAAGGAAAACAGATAGATTTTGGTGCGGGAGATATATTATCGGCTAGAAAGAAACATTTAGCACCAGATTTGGCAAAAAGAGTTAAGCCTTTTATGGTTTGGAGTGGAGTGATTGATACAAAGGGTAATAGTACAACCATCGGGATAGATATTCCAGAGTTTAATGGTAAAGCATCTATTGTTGCTATTGCTGTAAATGAGGATAGTGTTGGAGTTGCTTCAAAAGATATTGTAGTGAAAGATGATATTATGATAAAACCCTCTTATCCTCTATATGCTCTAAAGGGAGATAGTTTAATAGTTCCTATAAGAGTATTTAATACGACCTCTACAGTTAAAGATGTTCTATTGAGTAGCACCTTTTCAAAGAATATAGAGTTAAATTTAGAGGAGAACAATTTGACTATTGCACCTAATAGTTCAACTGTGGTCAATGCTAAATTAGATGTCAAAGAGAAAGGTAGAGGTAAGATAAAACTAATAGCAAAATTTGGACAAGATGAGGTAAGTAGAGAGGTTGAACTTCCAATATATAGCCCTTATGCAATAAGTACCAAAACATTTAAAGGGATTAGCAATAAACAAGAGAGTTTAATAATTCCAAAAGAGTATATGGGTGCTAAAGTCTATATTACACTATCAGATAATCTTATTGGTATTTTAGGAAATGATTTAAAATATCTTATAGGTTACCCTTATGGGTGTACAGAGCAGATAACATCTAAAATTTTAGCTATGTATTATGCTAGAGCCTTTTTAAAAGATACTGTTTTGGTAGGAGAGAGCGAAAACTTTATTAGACAAGGTATTAAAAGATTAAGAAATATGCAAAATTATTATGGCGAATTTGCATATTGGG
Source organism: uncultured Sulfurovum sp. (assembly GCA_964601885.1). GTDB lineage: Bacteria > Campylobacterota > Campylobacteria > Campylobacterales > Sulfurovaceae > UBA1140. The sequence goes on from CAZROY010000081.1 coordinate 9,006, forward strand.
AAAAAGATGGTGAAATTAATCCTTACGCATCTTTATATGCATCACAAACGATACTGGAATTAAACAAGGGAGGAGATGTATATATTGACCAAACTGTAATAGAAAAGATAATAAAAGCATTAAGGGCTATTGTTACAAAAAATGACGACTATTTGGGAAAATATACCAGTTTTCATCGGGTATATGCGGGGTATATTTTGGCAGAAAATGGTCTCTTAAGAGAGAGTAGTGCAAATATGCTGTTTGAAAAAGGGTTTTATAAAGAGTTTTTCTTATCAAAATATTATATGTCAGCTATTTTAAAAATACAAGGTAAAAATAGGGAAGCAGAAGAGTTATATAATAGTGTAGGGTATAAATTAACATCATATCTAAAGAGTAGATACTCTAACTATAGTGGCAACTTTGAATCTAATATACGAGATATGTTAATACAGTTTATTATTAAGAGTAGATATTTTAAAAAAGATGTAAAAGATTTAGCAACTATTGAACACTCTTTTGATAGTTTATACTCAACACAAGAGAGAGCGATGGCTTTAAAGGCTGTTAGCATATATCTTGGAAAACCTACAAATAGTAAATTAGATGTCACCCTAAATATAAATAATAGTGAGCAAAACCATACCAAACCAATATCATTAGTAATTGATAAGCTTACCTCTAACAAGATAGTTATAACTCCTAACTCAAATGCTATGAGTTACACTATAGAGTTAGTAAAACATCTACCTAAAAAGCTAAAAAATAGTCTATCAAAGGGTAAAAAATTGAGTATAAAACGGGAATTTATAGATGAGAATTCTCATAAGGTAAATCTAAATAGTTTAAAGCAGGGTGATAAAATTTACTCAAAAGTGACAATATCAAATTATGGAAAAGTCCAAAATGTTGTAGTAAATCAGAGAGTACCAGCATGTTTAACTATATTAAATAGTAGAATTCAAAATGAAACCCCAAACGAGAAGTTTAAAAATATCAATATTAATCAAAAATATAGAGATATACGAGATGATAGAGTACTAGATTTTATAGATTTACCTAAAAAACAGAAATATAATAGAAGTAGTAAAAGATATATAATAAAGGAGAATAGGGGAGTTATATTTACACCTCTTTTAGTCACAACCAAAGGTGAATGTCAAATTCCAGCAGTTATAGCAGAGTCTATGTATGATAGTAGAATCAATGATTATGCTAAAGGTGTAGATAAAATCATAGTCAAGAGGGATATAAAAAAGAGTTTAGATAAAAAGGTATCATTTGAAGATAGAGCAAACTCTTTGGTAAAAAAGCTCTATTATAGAGAGATGCAAAGTAATAATCCAGCCGATTTTGTAGAGCTATTTTCTTATCCTATTACCCAATATTATCATAAACAAAATGCAACTAAACAAGATGTTATAAAGGACAAAGCAAACTATTTTAAAGAGTGGAAAGAGAGGGATTATAAAAATATAAACTTAAAAACTATTCACTTAAATAAAAAATTAAAAGAGATTACCATTCAAATAACCTTTAATTATGTAATCAAAAATGGCAAGAAGGAGTTAAAAGGTGTGAGCCGACATTTAGTAACCATCAAAGAGATAGGGAAAAAGCTATTAATTACCAAAATTAAGGTTTCTAAGTAAACTGTTTAACTTTTGGTGGTTAATTAACTGTCAACATAAACCTAGTATAATATCACGCAAATGTGGCTAATATTATTTTATAATTCTTTTTGCTTTTACAAAATATCTATTATATTTGCTTTTAGTAAGAGATGAGATAATTATTCCTTTTTTTTTAGATGCTGCATGTATGAATTTATCATTACCTATATACATACCAACATGTGTTATGGGAATATGTCTCTTTTTATCAGTTAAAAAAAATAGTAAATCTCCTTTTTTTAACTCATCTCTTTTTACTAACTTGCCAACCTTTGATTGCTGATACGCCGTTCTTGGAAGCTCTATACCTTTTTGCTTATATAAATACTTGATATATCCAGAACAATCAAATCCTTTTGGCCCTGTTCCACCCCAAACATATTTACCACCTAAATATTTTTTAGCATCATCAATTATATTATCAAATCTTCTCTTATTCAATGTAGCCAAAAGTTTCTTTTGTTCTTTAATTAAATCATCAAAAAACAGATTTTTTGAGTGTTTGATTTTTTTATGTTTTATAGTTCCATCACTACTCTTAATAATAAAAATATTTGTTGTTGCAAAAATAGTACTATTGATAAGAATTAAAATAAATATAATATTTTTCATAATTGTTCCTTCTGTTTAATATTATCAATATTAAAAGAAATTATACATGAAAAATATAAAGAAAAAGTTTAAGAAATTTTAAAGAAAACAAGCTCTTAAATTTATACTACTATTCTGACATAAAAATATATTGGAATTTGATATAATACTTTTATGATAGACAAAGCAAGTGAAGAACAACTTAAGAGTAGCATTAATATTATTGATATAATATCAAATTATATTGAAGTAAAAAAGACTGGTGCTAATTTTAAGGCAAATTGTCCATTTCATGGAGAAAAAACACCAAGTTTTATTATAAGTCCTGCCAAGGGGATATTTCACTGTTTTGGGTGTGGAGCTGGTGGTGATGCAATAAAATTTGTAATGGATTATGAGCAACTTAACTATCCTGATGCCCTTGAAAAAATAGCCTCTATTATGAATTTCTCATTAACTTATGCAGAAGGTCATGGTGATTTTAATCAAATAAAAAGAGTATTAGAGCAGGTTCAAGACTGGTATGTTAAAAATTTAGAAAATAATCCTGTAGCAAAAACATATTTAAAAAAAAGAGGCATTAATGCCCAATCAGTAGAAAAGTTCGGTATAGGGTATATTGGGAAATCTTATGAATTAATAAATTTTCTATCTGACAATTTCATACCATTAGATAAAGCAATAGAGGCTGGAGTATTGGCAAATGGTGACAATCAAAATAGTCCCTATGCAAGATTAACAGAGAGAATTACATTTCCTATCTATTCAGCAAATGGCTCTGTTGTCGGATTTGGTGGAAGAACAATTAGTAACCACCCTGCAAAATATATAAATTCACCTCAAACAAAACTATTTAATAAATCTCAACTACTATATGGTTACTCTGAAGCGAAACTTCATATATATAAAGAGAAAAAAGTTATTATTTGTGAGGGGTATTTAGATGTAATACTTTTTCATCAAGCGGGATTTAATACAGCGGTGGCAACTTTAGGAACAGCTCTTACTCCTCAACATCTACCAGTATTAAAAAAAGGTGAACCCAAAATAGTTTTAGCTTATGATGGAGATACTGCTGGAGTAAAAGCCGCACTTAAAGCTTCTATAATGTTAAGTGAACATGGATTTGATGGCTCTGTAGTCCTATTTCCTAACGGTGCAGACCCTGCTGATATGATAGCTGATAATCGTATAGATGAGGTAGCAAATCTACTACAATCTGGTCAAGAATTGATACCTTTTTCTATAGAGATGATAGCAAAGGAGTATAATTTAGAGAGACCAAGAGAAAAAGAGATAGCGTTTAAGAAAATAAATAACTTTTTAGATAAATTAACTCCAATTTTAAGAGAGGCTTATATACCATATTCTGCTTCTTTATTACAAATTTCACCTAAGTTATTTGGTTTAATAGAGAATACAAGAGAAAAAACAAATAGAAAATTTAATCTTAAACAAGATAATCTGGGTGTTTTAAATATTATAAAAACGGTATCGCAAAATAGAAAACTTCTCTTAACTCTACTAGATATAGTACAGCCATCTGATTTTAAAGAGTACTCCCCACTTCTTGAAATGATAATAGAAGATGATAAAGAAAATCCAAATCTTATTGGTTTAATACTAGATGATAACTATAAAATCCTAAATGAAAAACAGTTTAAAAAAGAGCTAATTCATCTTTTAATTGTGCTTTATAGAGAAAAATACAAAAGTGTAATAGATAATAAAACTATCTCATATAATAAAAAGCAATATATAATGCGTAAAATCAAGAGTGATATAATACCCCGTTTAAAAAACGGGGAGTTGATTGAATTTAAAAAATTATAAAACTTTAAATAAGTTTATAGATGTCCTATTTTTTTAATCCAGATAAATAAGTAGCAATTGCTTCAATATCAGCATCGCTTAAAGTTGCCACCTGACTTTTCATAAGTCCACCCATACCAGCTACATTTCTAGTTCCTGCCTTATACTCCTTAATCTTCTTAATTAAATCATCTTTGTTTTGACCTGCAATAATTTCAGATTTGCCAAGAGCTTTCATTTTACCATCTTTTCCATGACAACCTGCACATTTCCCATAAGACGCCGGTGCTTTTGCAGAAGCTATAGCTGTTTTTGCATTTTTAACCATCTCTGCACCCTTTTCTACAGCACTCTTTGCTGCCTCTTTTGTTGCCTCTACCGCTTTTGTAGCCTTTTCAGCAACACTTTTTGTCGCTTCTTTTGCCGCCTCTGCACCTTTTGCTACAGCAGATGATGCACTCTCTTTTACAGCTTCAACAGCTTTTGTAGCCTTTTCTACTACTGTTTCACTTTTTTTAGTTGATTGAGCATCTGTTTTTGTCTCTGTTGATTTATCTTGACCGCAACCGATAATTAATAGCGACATGACTAGTAAAGATAATAGTGTTAATTTTCTCATATTGTTCCTTTAAAAATTTATGCGTGATTATACAATAATTAATATAAAAATTGATTAGTCACAGTATCGTTGAGTTAAATCTTTATATTTATCTATCCGTCTATCTCTAAAAAAAGGCCACATATCTCTAACCTCTTTAATTCTCTTTTTATCTATTTGGGCATAGAGTATAGTCTCTTGTTGATGATTTGCATGAGCTATCAACTCACCTTGTGGGTCGCAGACAAAACTGTTTCCCCAAAACCTTATTCCATTTAATACACCTGAACTATCCTTTTCAAAACCAACACGATTACAAGATATAACATATAAACCATTAGCTATAGCATGTGAACGCTGAATGGTTATCCAACTATCCAACTGTCTCTCTTTCTCCTCTATACTATCCTCGTCAAACCAACCAATGGCAGTAGGATAGATAAGTATCTCAGCCCCTTTTAAACTCATAACTCTTGCACTTTCTGGAAACCATTGGTCCCAACATATCAAAAGACCCAATTTACCAATGGAGGTATTGATTGGTTCAAATCCTAAATCTCCTTCTGTAAAATAGAATTTTTCATAATAGGCTGGGTCATCTGGAATATGCATTTTTCTATATTTTCCAGCAATCTCTCCATTACTATCAAAGACTACAGCTGTATTGTGATATAGTCCAATGGCTCTCTCTTCAAAAAGAGAGGTTACTAATACTACTCCATTTTCTTTTGCTATATTTGACCAAAATTGAATATCATCTTTCCAAGATGAAGCATATTTAAAAAATTTAACATTTTCACTTTGACAAAAATATTCATTCTGATGAAGCTCTTGCAATACAACCAATTTAGCTCCATTTTTAGATGCCTTTTGAATATACTCTATAGTTTTTTTTACTGTTATATCTTTTGTTCTATAGGCTTTTTGTTGTATAAGTGCCACTTTTATCTTATTAGAGCTAATTGATTTATACAACTTACTATCCTTTTAAGGGTGAATTCCTGTTACTACAAAAGCGTCCCCAAATCTTCCAGACATTATTGCCCTCTTTGCATCGGCTCTACTTGCAAATCCAAGTAAAATTGCTTTATAAATTGTTTTGCCTCTAACTTTTACGGTTTTTACAATAGCGGTATATTCACCTCCTGCTTTCTCCTGTGCTACAGCTCTAGCTCGTGATTTAGAGGAAAATGCACCAACTTGCACACCTATACCACTATTTGTATCTCCAATTGAGTGAGTATAAGAAGATGGTATCTCTCTATGTGTTGAACTACTTGAATAAGATGAGCTACCTGTCTCATAGCCACCCACAATAAATGCACCCGGAAACTGTCTAGCCGCTAATGCTTTAGCTTCTGCTCTAGTTGGAATACCAGTAATAATTACCTTATTGATAGCACCTCTTTTAACATAAGAACTGTATTTTGGGTCTAAGCTTAAACTTTTTCTAAACTCTTCTGCTGCATAGTAGTCTTTAAGTGCTGCTACTTGTAATTGAATACCTTTGTGAGTTCCACTACTACTTTCATAAGATGGTGTAGAGGGTGTGGAACCATAAGGTATATTTGTTGAATATGTATTAGATGGAGTGCCACTAGAGTATGGGTCATCAATAGGAGAATATCCCCCTGTATATCCATCTCCACCACTAGAGTATGGGTCATCATAGGCACCATAAGCCCCTCCTGCACTACTTGTACTAGAGTAGCCACCTCCTCCAGCTGTTGGTTGATAATGGTCAGTAGCTCTAGGTGTTATAGGAGTAGTTGGTTGGTAACTATCTGTAGCGGTTGGTGTAACAATAGTAGAGTCTCCACCACTACTATATGTAGTATCTGATGTCTCTGTTGTTGGGTCAGCATATATTATTGGTTGTTGAGCAGTATCGTCATAAACTACAGAACTTGGTTGCTCATTATACACATTTGAATTTGCGGGGGGTTTTCCACTATTTATCTTTTCTGTCGGTTTAACACACCCTGTATTTAATAGAGTCAATACAATAGCTGACATAACCATCTCATTATATCTCATACTTCTTCCTTTTTACTTTTTCCACTATTATAACAACTTTAAATTAAAACTTTTAACGATCTATTTTTTATTGTTAATTTTAGTTCTCTATTTTCTATTGGAGATAGCAAAACGGAGTAACTCATCTGTAGTCTTGATGTAATTTGGTAAATTATCAAATAGTACATTTAAAAGTTTTGCTGTTGTCAAAGCATCACTATATGCTCTATGATGAACATCAACTCCTAACTCTAATGATTTATTTAAATATGCTAACCCATATTTTTTAGATTTTATGGTTCTTTTTGCTAAATCTATAGAGCATAACTTTGGATTTCCTATCGTACCTAAACCAAAATCTTGAAAAGAGTAGTTTAAAAATCCATAATCAAAATTTGCATTATGTGCCACAAATATGGCATCTCCCATAAATATCCTAAGCTCTTTTAAAACCTCTGCTCGACTAGGAGCATCAATTAAATCTTGTGGTTTAATTCCTGTTATTTTTGTAACATATTCTGGAATAAAAGAGCATAAAACAAAACTCTCAAATTTATCTATAATCTTACTATTTTGTACCATAACTGCACCAATCTCAATAACTTGTGCAGTATCTGGTTTACTTCCATTTGTTTCTATATCAATAACACAAAATTTCTGTTCTTTATAGGATTTCATATATGTTTCTAATATATATTTATCTCCACTCTCTACTATAGGATACCCTGATGCTTGTAAGAGTAGAAAGATAGTATCACTATTTTCAAAGTAGGTTGTATGTTTAGATACAATTTGATTATATAATTTTGAAGATAATACTCCACTATTTCTTCTAAAAGCTGTAGTCAAAGCCTCATAAACCTTTTGCATTTTTTATAAATCTTGATACCTTCGCATAATCTTTCCTCCCTTTTATTTTTTCAACTCCACTACTTACATCAACACCATAAAAGTTATACTTTTTCACCTCATCTACATTATCTGGTGTTAATCCTCCGGCTAAAATGATTTTAGAACAGTCAATATCTTTAAACCAATCTAGATTGAGTCTTTTCCCACTTCCACCATAACTATCACAATAGACATCAACCAAACGGTAACGATTTGAATATTGTAAAATATCTTTAGGCTCTTTTGCTCTAATTACAGGTAAAGCTCTACCCTCTAAAGCATCTAGTGCTTCCTCATCAACCTCAAAATGGATTTGACTAACTGTAAGATTACAGTATCTACTAATAGTATTAATAGTATCAATCCCTTCATTAACAAAGAGTCCTACTCTACCAATAAATGGCGGTAATTTATCTATAATTTTTTTTGCATCACTTGGGGTGATATATCTTGGCGATTTTTTGTAAAATACAAATCCTAATGCGTCAGCACCAGCTTGTATAGCCTCTATAGCATCAGTATAATTGGTTATACCACAAATTTTAACCTTCAACATATAAACTCCATACTCTATTTCAAAGAAGATATAGCACTTTTATATCCATCATTATGTCCAAATATATAAGAACCTGCCACAACAATATCTGTACCAGCCTCTTTGAGAGCAGATATATTTTTATTATTTACTCCGCCATCAATCTCTATAAGACATTTTGCATTATGTATCTGAATTAATCTCTTTAACCGTTTAATCTTTTCTATAACAGATGGGATAAACTTCTGTCCACCAAATCCGGGATTTACGCTCATAAGCAGTACCATATCTAAATCATTTAAGAGAAACTCTATACTCTCGGGTGGGGTGTGAGGATTAAGAACAATAGCCGGTTTTATCCCCAATGAGCGAATTTTCTCTATTAATCTATGGGGGTGTTTCTCCTCTTCAATATGAAAAGAGATATACTCAGGTTTTAAAGGTGCAAAAAGGTCGATAAAAAATGAGTTATTTTGAACCATTAGATGAATATCAAGCGGTTTTGTTGCAACCTTTGCAATAGATGAAATGACTACAGGTCCTATAGTCAGATTGGGGACAAAGTGTCCATCCATTACATCAACATGGACTAAATCACACCCACTATCACAAATTGCTTTTATATCATCAGTTAAATTACCAAAATTAGCCGATAAAATACTTGGAGCTACCAACATTAAAAATCCTATTTAATAAAATGTCGATATTATATCCAAAACTATAATAATAAATTTATTAGTATTAGAAAATATTTCAAGGGTTTTAATATTCTGCTCCTTTTAAGCATTTTTTGACTATAATCGCAAAACTTTTTGCAGACGCTACTCTAGCCTCTACAAATATCAATTCAATATACAAAGGGCAATATTATGGCAAGAAAATGTAATATAACGGGAAAAGGTCCACTTGTTGGTAATAGTGTATCTCACGCAAATAATAAGAGAAAAAGAAGACAACTACCAAACCTTAGAAGTGTAAAAATTACTTTAGAAGATGGAACAACAAAAAGAGTAAAAGTTGCGGCATCAACACTTAGAACTATGAGAAAACGAGCATCACAAGCTACTGGAGAGGTAACAGATTTATAATAATCTACCTCTGAGATTTCTACTAAGAGTTATTAAACCAATCAAACATTCAAGATGTTTTTAAACTAAATTCGATATAACTACAAACTATTTTTCCGAAAAGGAGATATTCATGAGCTATGAGATGGAGATATTTGACCCAGAGGTTTTTGAGGCAATAAACCAAGAATTAAAAAGGCAAACAGAACATTTAGAGATGATTGCTAGTGAAAATTTTACAATTCCTGCAGTCATGGAGGCAATGGGTTCTGTCCTTACCAATAAATATGCTGAGGGGTATCCATATAAAAGATATTATGGTGGTTGTGAACATGTAGATACTATAGAGCAGTTAGCAATAGATAGAGCTTGTAAGCTTTTTAATTGTAAATATGCTAATGTTCAACCTCACTCTGGAAGTCAAGCAAATGGGGCAGTATATGCAGCACTTCTTAAAGCTGGTGATAAGATATTAGGTATGGATTTAAGTCATGGTGGACATCTAACCCACGGTAGTAAACCTAACTTTTCAGGTAAAAACTATCAAAGTTTTACTTATGGTGTTGAGTTAGATGGATATATTAATTATGATAGAGTAATGGATATTGCAAAGATAGTTCAACCCAATATTATAGTTTGTGGTGCATCTGCCTACCCAAGAGAGATTGATTTTAAAAAGTTTAAAGAGATAGCTGATGAGGTTGGAGCAGTTCTGTTTGCTGATATTGCTCATATTGCAGGATTGGTTTGTGGAGGGGAACACCCAAGTCCATTCCCTTATGCTGATGTGGTAACAACTACTACACATAAAACATTAGCAGGTCCTAGAGGGGGTATGATTATGACCAATGATGATACTATTGCCAAAAAGATTAACTCTGCAATTTTTCCCGGACTCCAAGGTGGTCCTCTTGTACATGTAATTGCGGGTAAGGCTGTAGGATTTAAATATAATCTATCTAAAGAGTGGAAAGATTATGCCAAACAGGTAAAAGTTAATACAAAGGTGTTAGCAAATATCTTAATTGATAGAGGATACAATCTAGTTAGCAATGGGACAGATAACCATTTAGTTTTAGTATCATTTTTAGATAGAGAGTTTTCAGGAAAAGATGCTAGTCAAGCTTTAGGGAATGCAGGAATTACAGTTAATAAAAATACAGTACCGGGTGAGACAAGAAGTCCATTTATTACAAGTGGTATCAGAATTGGTACAGCAGCATTAACAAGTAGAGGTATGAAAGAGAAAGAGCTAGAAATTATTGCACATAAAATAGCCGATGTTCTTGATAATATCAACGACTCATCTCTTCATACTAAGATAAAAGATGAAATGAGAGAGTTGGCATCTAACTTTGTCATTTATAAAAAAGCGATATATTAATTTAAAGCCCAACCTTTATAAAATCCCTATTTGGGATTATCGATAACCAATATTTCCCTACAAGTTAACCAATCCCAAAGATATAAAATTCTTTTTGATAAGAATTTACCTATAAATTATAATAAAATAACACTTCCTATAAAAAAAATGTGATTTTACGGTATTAAATAACCTTTTTTGTGTTATACTTTGTTTTAAAAAAATGGAGATAAAAATCGAATGGAAAGTAAAAATTTAAACGACATTGTCATTGAAGATAATGATAATTCAAAAAAAGCACAGCTAAAAAACATATTGACCCTTTTAGCACTTCTCTTTATTATTTTAGTTATATCTATTGTAATAACGAAGCTTATTTTAGGTAGTGATAGCGAAAATAATGAAACTTTGGCAAATACAAGTAGTAGTTTAATTACAGATACAACAAATGGTGGGGACTCCTCTACAGCAGCAGCCGTATTAGGAACAACAGCAGCAGTTGGTACAGCAGCGATACTTGCTAATAGAGGTGATAAAGCTGGAGATAGTACAAAAACAGAAAGTGCCATTAAACCTGCTTTAAGAGAGAGAAATGACTCAGCTAGTAAAAAAGTACCGCTTAGAGACCATCGTCCTAAAGAGAGTACAAAACGAGTTAAAAAACATACCACTCCAAAGGTAAAACATACAACTCATCATAGAGATACTTATGTTAAAAAGAAAAGACCAACTCCTACTAAACAACCTACTGTTTCAACTAAAAAAAGTACAACATTAACAAAAGGTTATTATATTAAAGTTGGTACATTTAAAGACCCATCTAATGCAATTAAGCATGTAAAGGCAAATCATCTCAACTATAAAACTTCTGATATAAGAGGAGGAGAGTTAACAAGAGTATTGGTTGGACCATATTTAAGTCAAAAAGATGCTCAGAATGATTTACCAAAAGTAAGAGCTGAAATATCAAAGTCTGCATATATCACTAAGTACTAAGATTAAGCAGTTAAATGATTAAACAGATACTTTTTGACCAATTAACACCTGTTGCCATATATGGAAAAGTTACACAACTATTTCCAAATGAGATTACCATGCTTTTTGAAAGCGTGGTAAATAACAGTGATGGTAATTTCTCTTTTATTACTATTGGTACACAAGAGAGAATTACATATAGAGACAATCAATCATATTACACAGATTTAAATGGTAAGATAGAAAAAATTAAAATTGACCCTTTTAGCTTTTTACAAGAGTACTATAAAAATTTAGACCAAGAAAGATATAAAGAGTTGGCTCAAAAGGTAGGTTTTGCATTTGTAGATGGATTTATTGGATTTATTGGTTATGATATGGTAAAGGTTTTTGAACCGATTTTAAAAAAGAGTATGGAGAGTCTAAAAGATACTCTTAATACTCCCGATTTGGATTTGGTTAGACCATCTATCATTTTAGCCTTTTCACATAAAAATGCAACTCTTACAATTATTCAAAATGATAAAAGATATTTCGACACTATAGAGCAGATAGAGATAGCTTTAAATGAAATATCTAAACCTCAACCATTAAAGAGAGCTATTTTAGAAGGAGATGGAGAGTACTTTATAGATGAAGAGAGCTTTAAAAATCTAGTACGAGAGTCTAAAGAGATGATAAGAAGTGGGGATATTTTTCAAATTTTACTATCTAATAGATATACACAAAGGGGTAAAATTGACCCATTAAGTTTCTATAGACTTCTTCGTTCAAAAAACCCTTCTCCCTATCTATTTTTACTAGATTTTAAAGATTTCTCTATATGTGGTTCTTCTCCTGAGGTTATGGTAAAATTAAGTGATAATGAGATTTTATTGCGACCAATAGCAGGAACTAGAAAAAGAGGTAAAACCCATATAAGAGATAAAGAGTTAGAAGCTGAGATGTTAAATGACCCAAAAGAGTGTGCAGAACATCTTATGCTTGTAGATTTAGGTAGAAATGATGTTGGAAGAGTTGCCAAAACAGGCACAGTTGAGGTTACAGATATGATGAGAGTAGAGAGATATTCTCATGTTATGCACATGGTTAGCGATGTAGAGGCTATTATTGATAACGAAAAAGATGCTTTCGACCTTTTTCGTGCAACTTTTACAGCAGGGACAATGACAGGTGCTCCTAAAATTAGAGCAATGGAGCTAATTGCAGAGTATGAAAAGTTAAAGAGAGGATTTTACTCTGGTGCTATTGGATATTTTGCATTTAATGGTGAAATGGATAGCTCCATTGCTATACGAACTTCACTTATTACCAAAAACTCAATTACTCTTCAAGCAGGAGCTGGAGTTGTAGCAGACTCAATCCCCGAACTTGAATATCTTGAGGTAAAAAATAAATTGGGTGCATTACTTGCCACTATCCAAGATATGGAGAGGTTATAATAGTTATCTTTTTTACTGAAAATTAATCCATATTGACATTCTATTATAATTTGTATGTAATTACTATATGAAAACTATAAACTTCTTTTGAGTGATACATCACAACAGATACTTGGAATTATAGATAGAAACTTTAGAGGCTTTTTGCTCTTTTAAAATTAAAAACTCAGGATAAATATACTGAAAAAATAACTATTCAGTAATTTCAAAAGCCCACTCCTCCTTAGGAATTGGGCAGTTTACAAAGTTATTAAAAAGAAAATATGAGTATATATTTTCTCTTTACATTAAAAAGAAAATATGAGTATATTTTTTCTCTTTACATTGTGCAGATAAGTCATTTATTCTTTTTGTTCCTTTATTGTCAACAATACAATCGTCATTAATCTTAGCAATAAGACCTATATTTTTTTTCATATAGAAGTATGATATATCATAGTCTGATTTCTTTTGACCATTGGTTAAATTGATATAATCTGGCAAATTCTCTTTTACTTTAGTAACTATAGTTTTATCTTCTATACATTTAAATTTAAGAATATCTCCACTATATTTAATATCATAATTATTAAGTTTATCTATATGACCTTCTAATCTGCATGTTTTAATAGATTCTATACTCTCATGTCCTAATATTGTATTTTCTACTTTTATATCTTTCACTACTCTACTTTTTGGTAAAGTGTATGCTATTGCTCCTAGTTTAACCACTTTTTTTATGACTTTTGTTAAATTGTCATCACTATCTATCTCTCTTATATCGCTACTATTTATAGTAATTGTTCTCTTTATCACATCATCAACTTTAACCGTAATGGTATTTTTATCTATAGATATATGTTCATCATATAAATCATTATCGTCACTATCTGTGATTTTATAAAAACTCTTTATCATATTTTTATTTGGATAATAATTTGAAATATCAATAGATACCCCATTATCAGATGTACTTCCACACCCCCAAAATATTGTTACTATAGTAAAAGATACTAAAACTTTTCTCATCTGCCACTCCTAATATTTTTTATTATTATAACACAAAAGAGAAAAAAAGAGAAAAAATAGTAGTTTCATTAAAAAAAAATTAATTTTTTTAAATAAATATCTTGTTAATTTTATTTTTATATGATATAATTCTGTCAACAGAATATATTTATAAACCCTAATACTCATAACCTCCTTTTGAAATTCAAAATATTTATATTCTGTGATTTGATATTTTAGCAATAGAATTAAATACTTTATAATTATACTTCTCTAATCTCCCTTCCCCATACTCAACCATAGAGAAAATGCTAAAATATCTTTATTTTAAATAAAAATATGGTATTTTTAGGTTAAAAAAATAGGTGAATAGTTTGAGTATAGATTATAAATCAGAAATTAAAAGATTAAAAGAGAAATTACCTGTTACAGTTGTTGGACACTTTTACCAAAGAGATGAGGTGTTTGAAATGGCTGATATTATAGGTGATAGTTTAGAGTTAGCTAAACAATGCAAAATAGATAATAACCCTTGGATTATATTTTGCGGAGTTGGATTTATGGGACAGAGTGTAAAAATTATTACTCCAGAAAAAAGGGTTCTTATGCCCAAAATTGCTCGTTGTGCAATGGCTAGAATGATAGATAGTTCATATTTCGAGGAAAGTGTAAACTATATAATAGAGAGAGGTATTCCTAGAGAGAATATTCTGCCTATTACATATATTAATAGTGATGCAACTGTCAAAGCCAAAGTTGGTAAAATGGGCGGAATGGTCTGCACATCTTCAAATGCCTATAAAATAATTGAAAAGGGGTTAGAGAGTGG
>CAZROY010000082.1:0-16521 GCA_964601885.1 uncultured Sulfurovum sp.
GTACATACTCATCTATCTTTGTGGCATCTCCAATTCTTATGTGGCTTAAGTTTTCTATAGTTGAATTTAGAGCTAAAGAGGCAGAAAAGTTAAAACGAGAACGAGAGAGAGAAAAAATGAGAGCTATGTATGAGCAGGGAACTATATAGGAGGTTTTAATAATCAAATAGTTTCTATATTAATAAAGTCAATACAGCAAAAAACCTCACCGTTAAGGACGAGTTAGTCCATCGGTTGAGTGGTTTATTCACCTTTTCTCTATCATTGGGTTTTAAAAAAATAGTAGGGGGACCCAAATTCTTATCAAAAGTTTGTGTTAAAATAGGTATAATATCAAAAAAAATAAGGTTTAATTTATGAAAAGAATATATCTACTTATTTTTATGTGTCTATCTTCTTTTATTTTCGCAGATATAGTTGATATTAAAGCTGACCGTTTCTATGCTAATGATATATCTAAGGTTGCCTATTTTGAAGGACATGCAAAGATAAAACAGGGGGTTAATGAGTTTACTGCATCTAAAATTATAGTTCACTTTGATAAAAAGAAAAAAGCTACAAAGTATGAGGCAGAGGGGAGTGTTAAGTTTAATTTAATAGAAAATGGTATTAACTATAGAGGCAAAGCAGAGAAGATAATCTATTCACCAAACAGTTCTAAATATTATTTTGAGGGGGGTGTGGTATTGAGAGATTTAACTAATAATAGAAAAATAGAGGCAGGTTTAATATCATTAGATTTAAAAACAGGAGTTGCTAATATTAAAGGTGAAAAAAAGAAGCCGGTACATTTTATATTTGAGATAGAGGATAGAAAATAGTGATACCAAGAGTTGTAAATGCGGAGTTTATAAAATCTGCTCAGGCACTAAAAGATAGTATAGATGATACAGTTAGTGAAGTTGTGTTTTTAGGTCGTTCTAATGTAGGAAAAAGTTCAACTATAAATGGGTTGACAAATCGTAAAAATTTAGCAAAAAGTTCAACTACACCGGGTAAAACTCAACTTATTAATTTTTTTAATATTAAGTATAAGTATGATAATAAAGATTGGACTGTTCGCTTTGTCGATTTACCCGGATTTGGATATGCTAAAGTCTCAAAAGATTTAAAAAATATTTGGCAAAGAAATTTGGTAGAGTTTATTAAATATCGTGTCTCTATTCGTATTTTTATACATCTAAGAGATGCTAGACACACAAATACACAAATAGATAAAGATGTGGAGAAATATGTATCAAATTTTATTCGTGGTGACCAATTATATTTAAATATTTTTACAAAAATAGATAAGTTAAATCAAAAAGCAAAAAGTGCCTTAAAGAGAGATTATCCTAACTCTATTATGATAAGTAATCTAAAAAAAGATAATTATGATAAGATACACCAAGAGATATTTAAGCATATATTTGGGATAGAAGAATGGTCAAATTAGAAAAAGCGAAGATTTCAGATATTCCATCTATGCAAAAGTTGGTAATTAAAGAGGTAAAAGATGGAATTATATTACAAAGAGCTGTTGATGAGGTTGCAACCAATATTCGTTCCTATATTGTGGCAAAAGATAGTAATATATTAATTGGATATACGGCACTTCACATTCATTCACCCCGTTTAGCAGAGATACGAAGTCTAATAGTAGATGATAGATATAGAGGTCAAAATATTGGTAAAAAGATAGTTAAATTTGCACTTAATGAGGCACGAGAAATAGGGGTTCAAGAGGAGGTGTTGGTCTTAACATACCTACCAGATTTTTTTAGAAAACTAGGTTTTATTGAGATACCTAAAGAGAGTATTCCAGAACATAAAATTTGGGCTGATTGTATTAAATGTATCCATTTTCCAATATGTAATGAGGTATCATTAGTTTATAGAATAGGTAAAAAAGATGAATAATATTTATCAAGAGAGAGAGGGTTTAAAGTTTATAGAGTGGACAGCTATAATATTTTTTGTAGTCTTTTATCCAATGTTTGTATCTATCTATCCGCTACTTCCACCGCTATTTGGAGTTGCAGGTTTAGCGATTATTAATAATATAAATAGAAATATAATCTACACGGTAGCTACTATGTTATATTTAATCCATATAGATTTAAATCTTGGTTTACCATTTATGTTATCTATATTTTCCATATTATTAATCAATACATTTATATACCCTACAGCAAAATTGATGATAAGATGCAAAGTATGTTTAGGAGTTTTATTAATTATATTGATAGACTTTTTCTATTATATAAATCTCTTTATATATGATTTAATTTTAAATTCAACAACTGTTATAGCAGATTCTATGTTATCATTTTATATCTTTATTGATGTAATAATAGGATTGTTATTATGAGATATGGAATTGTAATTACCTTTTTTATACTGTTTTGGATTATGTTAATAAGTCGAATTTATCAAATTAGTGTTAAATCCAACTACTATTATGAGAATTTGGCAAAAAATAATATTGAGAGGAAATATTTTATAAAACCTGTACGAGGTGAGATATTGGATAGAAATGGGAAACTTTTAGCTGTCAATAAGATAGGTTTTTCGATTAATATTGCACCACATTTACGCAAAAATTCAAAAGAGCTAAATCAGACTATTACAAGTATTGTAAAGGAGTTTCCAGATTATAATGCGACCAAATTACTAAAAGTATATAAGAAAAAAAATTCACCATACAACCATAGATTTATTAGAATAATAGATTTTATCTCTTATGAAGATATGATTGGAGCTTATCCTAAATTAACAATAAATAAGTTAATAAAAATAGAATCGGAAACAGAGAGATACTATCCAGCAGGGAGTATGGCAACCCATATAGTTGGTTATGTTGGAAAATCAAATCGAAGAGATAATGCAAAAGATAATGTTGTTGATAAGGTAGGAGTTGTAGGAAGAACAGGATTGGAGAGACAATATAATGATGTACTTCAGGGAAAATTAGGATATAGGACAGTTAAAGTTAGTGCTACAAATAGAGAGGTAGCACAAATTGAGAAGAAAGAGCCAATTGAAGACCAAAATTTAATATTAAATATTGACTTAGAGTTACAAAAAAAGATAAATGAGCTATTTATTGACCAAGCAGGTGTAGCAGTTGTTATGAATGTAAATGGAGATGTGTTGGCAGCTGTTAGTTATCCATCTTATGACCCAAATCTATTTGTAGGAGGTATATCTCACAAGGATTGGAGAAATCTTATAGATGACCTAAACCACCCATTTACTAATAAAATTGTATCAGGATTATATCCACCCGGTTCTAGTATTAAAATGGGAATGGCATTAGCCTATTCAAAATCTGGAAAGGGTGCATTGGATAGAGCTGAATATTGTAAAGGTTATATTAAAATAGGTAAAAATAAACACAAATTTAGATGTTGGTCAAAATGGGGACATGGAATGGTGAATTTGAGAAAGGCAATTAGAGAGAGTTGTGATGTCTATTTTTATAATAAGAGTCTGCAAGTTGGTATTAATGATATGTCCAAATATCTTCATGAGTTTGGATTGGGTGTAAAAACAGGGATAGATTTACCAAGAGAGAGAGCAGGAGTTATTCCAAATAAAGAGTGGAAAATGAAAACATATAAACAACCATGGTATTTAGGGGAGACAATTATAGCCTCTATTGGTCAGGGGTATGATTTAGTAACACCTATGCAGGTTGCTAGATATACTGCTTTTTTAGCCACTCAAAAGTTACCCACTCCACATTTAGCACATAAGATTGCAGGGAAAATAGTTAAACCGGAATATAAAAAAGTTGATGTTAATTGGCATGATTTAGATTTAATTCGTAAAGGTATGTATGATGTTTGTAACTCTCCAAGAGGTACTGCAAGATTGGCAATGTCTCATCTGCCAATAGTGGTAGCCGGGAAAACAGGTACTTCACAAGTCGTATCTATTCCTCAGAGTGAAAAAAGAAGAATGAAAGAGTCTCAAATGGAATATTATAGCCGTTCTCACGCTTGGCTCACCACATATGCACCATATCATAAGCCAAAGTTTGTTGTAACTGTATTAGTAGAACATGGAGGACATGGAGGAAGTACCTCTGGTCCAATAGCAGCACAGATTTATAAATGGATGTATAAACATGGATATTTTGATGACGAGAAAAAAGAGGATAAATCTAAATCTAAAAAAGATACGGATAAGAAAAAATAAAATATCTAACCAATTGTTTTAAGAGTATTAGAGACAAAGAGAATTAATAGAACTAAAAGTGTAGCACCTATGGGTTTACTATAGAGTCTGTAAGCAGTAATCCATACTAACATAATAGTAGCTACTAACATAGTTAAAATATCAAATATATTGCTAACTAGAGAGATAGGTATATTTTGGATTAATCCTGCACTACCTATTACAATAGTACTATTTGCTAAATTTGAACCTATGATATTTCCAATTGCCATATCTGTTTTACCTTTTATAACAGCAGATAGAGAAACAGCCAACTCCGGTAGAGATGTACCAAAACTAATAAGTATTATACCAATACTCCATTCACTAATTCCAAAAGAGTGTGCAATAGCTGATGCACTCTCTATAGTAAAATGGGCTCCTCCTATAACAAAGAAGAAGCCAACAATTAATAGTATTACTGTTTTTGCCCAACTGAAATTTTTATCTATCTCCAACTTATTAAGTTGTTTTACATTTAGACCAAAAGGCTCTTTAACAAGAGAGATTATATATGTAAATAGTATTACAATAAGTAAAAAAGAGTCCAATTTTCCTAGATTTCCATCTAAACTCATAAGAGTAAACAAAATAACAGATAACAAGACCCAAGTAGCATCTTTGACAAAAAAATCTCTTTTAACTTGAACTTGTTTAGAAAAAATAAATATAAGAGATAAAACTAAAGTTATATTAAAAATATTACTACCGATAATATTTGATATTGCTATATCGGGTTTATTATTGAAGTTGGCTATAATAGTAGTAGCCATCTCTGGAAAACTTGTACCAAATGCAATTAGTATAGCACCTATAATAAACTGTGGTATATTAAATTTTAATGCTAAATTTTCACTTTGAGTTACTATAAAATCTGCTCCTAAAATTAAAGTACCCATTGCTAAGGTAAATATGACAAAATCCACTATCTCTCCTCCTCTACTCTAACTATTAAACTTTTTGGAAGATTAAATTTCTTTATCAATTCTATCTCTTTTGCTCTCATCTCTCCACTATCTATCTCATGGTCATACCCCAAAAGGTGAAGTACTCCATGAATAAACAGAAGTGCAAACTCACTATCTATACTATGTCTGAACTCTTTAGATTTTTCTAAAACTTTATCAATAGAGATAATAATTGAACCAAGAGGCATACTATTGAACTCTGAAATAATAGGAAAACTTAATACATCAGTAGCACTATCTACTTGCCGATATTTGAGATTATACTGCTGTATAGTTTGATTATTACATATAGTAATATCAATATCCCTAGATGTTAAAGTATTAGATATTGTCTCTAAAAGTTTAAAATCAATATTTTGTGTAGTTAAGTTTTCAATATTTAACATAGCTAAAAGTTTATCTAAATATTGGTAATATACATTTAAAAAAGGTTAAACTCATGAGAAAAAAAGCAGTCTGTATAATCTCAGGTGGAATGGATAGTGCTTTAAGTTCACAAATTGCAAAAGAGGCTAAATATGATATAATAGCACTCCACTTTAATTATGGACAGAGAACTCAACAGAAAGAGTTAGAAGCTTTTAGAAAAATAGCTAAATTTTTAGAGGTTAAAGAGAGATATGAGATAGATTTGGATTTTTTCAAGGATATTGGAGCGTCTGCATTAATAGATAACTCTTTAGATGTACCGATTGGTGGAATAGGGCTTGGAGTTCCAATAACCTATGTCCCGTTTAGAAATGGTATATTTTTATCTATCGCTTCAGCTATTGCGGAAAAGCATGGTGCAAAGGCGATATTTATAGGTGTAGTGGAGGAGGATAGTAGTGGCTATCCAGATTGTAGAGAAGATTATATTTTAGCAATGCAAAAGGCTATTAATCTTGGAACAAAGGAGACAACGGAGATAGAGTTAAAAACGCCTCTTATTCATCTAAAAAAGGAGCAGATAGTAAAAAAGGCGTTAGATTTAAATGTACCACTAGAATATACATGGAGTTGTTATCAGAGTGAAGATATAGCTTGTGGTGTTTGTGATAGTTGCAGACTTAGATTAAAAGGCTTTCAAATAGCTGGAGAGAGAGATTTAATAGATTATTGTTAACATATATGGAGTAATAGATGAAAAAAATTGTATTAAGTTCCCTACTAATATTGATGTTAGGTTGTTCAAATAATGAGAGTTCAAATTTAAAAAAAGAGTGGATAAGTGGTAAAGAGAGATTATCTATTCCAGAATCTGTAATTTATAATAGAGGTGACAACTCAATATATGTATCAAATGTGAATAGTATTAAGAGTCAAAACCCATGGGTTAATAATGGTGGATTTATCTCTAAATTAAATAGTCAAGGTCAGATAGTTAAACTAAAATGGGCAGTAGGATTAAAAGCTCCAAAGGGTTTAGCTATCTATAAAAATCATCTATTTGTATCGGATTTAAACCAAGTAGTAGAGATAAATATAAAAAATGGAGAGATTTTAAATAGATTTCAAGCACCAAAAGGGATAGAGAGATTAAATGATATAGCATGTAGTGAAAAGAGAAATATATGTTTTGTTTCAGACTCTAAAACCAAAAAGATATTAGAGTTATCTAATGGAAAGTTTAAACTAATCTATGATAAAGAGAAATCATCTAAAGCAGAGCAGAATGGTCTATTTATAGATGGAGATACTCTTATTATGCAAGGAGAGGTAGGAAAATTAAAATCTCTCAATTTAGATACCAAAGAGGTAAAGATTATATCAGATAAATTGGATATAGCGATTGATGGAGTTACAAAATATCAAGATAAAGGCTATATTGTGTCAACTTGGAGTGGCGGGGTCTATTTTATAGATAAGAGTGGTGGTAGCATAAAGCTTTTAGGGGATAAGTTTAATACAGCAGATATTTCCTACTCAAAAGAGTTGGATTTACTTTTAGTTCCAAATTTTGCTAATAATGTTATAGCTTATAAAATTTTAATAACTAAATAGCTGAAATCCCAATTGTTTTTGGCGGTTGGGCTGAAAGCTATAAGGCTTTAGCCGTAAAAAACTACTCAATATTAGAAAGTTTGATTGCCCTTAATGTGGTAAAAAATATATTGATAGAGATATAAATACTAGTATCAATATCAGAAACTATGGATTAGGACAATTAGATAATAGAAATACGATAGGAACTATCGGAATATAAGCTTGTGGAGTGTCCTCTATAGGATTTACAAACATATCAATTAAAAAGTTATTAAGGAGTGCTATATGCTAACAGTTGCTCTTCCAAAAGGGAGAATTGCAGAGGAGTCATTAGAAATTTTTTCAGAAATTTTTGGTGGAGAGTTTAAATTTGAAGGTCGTGAGCTTATTATGGAAGTCGGCAATTTTCGTTTTTTAAATGTCAGAAATCAAGATGTTCCAACCTATGTTGAGTATGGTTCCGCCGATATTGGAGTGGTGGGACTTGATGTTATTACTGAGAAAGAGTTGGATATTATAAAGCTTCTTGATATGAATTTAGGCAAATGTAAAGTATCTATTGGAATTAGAAAAGAAGATGAATTGGATTGGAGCAAACCAAATATTAAAATAGCCACTAAAATGGTAAATATTACAGAAAACTACTTTGCAAGTAGAGCTGTTGGTGTAGAGATTATTAAACTCTATGGCTCTATAGAGTTAGCCCCTCTTGTTGGATTAGCAGATGCAATTGTTGATATTGTAGAGACGGGTGCCACTATGAAAGAGAATGGTTTAAAAGTGGCAGAGGATATTATGGACTCTTCTGCCCATTTAATAGCTAATAAAAACTCCTATTATGCTAAAAAAGATGAGATACTATCTATATATGAAAAGATAAATAGTGTGGTACAGAGTCGTGTATAATGCACTAGATTTATACTCTAAAGTAGAGGATTTATTAGGGGTTAATGAGGTAACACCTACATTATATGAGTATTACTTCAAAACATTGGAGAGTTTAGATTTTAATTCCCTCTTAGATATTGGTTGTGGACGAGGTGCATTTTTAGCTCAGATTAGAGATAGATTTCCAAATATTAAACTTATGGGAATTGATTTAAGCCCTCTTATGGTAAAAAGCACTAGAGAAAAGAGTATAGATGCAAAGTGTATAGATATTTGCCATCTAAATAAAAAGTTTGAAATCATTACAGCTGTTTTTGATATGGTTAACTATTTAGATGATAAATCTCTTATCGAATTTATGAGGTGTGTTGAGGAGAGTTTAGAAGATGGAGGCTATTTTATATGTGATATAAACTCCCTATATGGATTTAAAGAGATAGCTGTTGGTTCATTTATAAAAGATGATAGTAGTAGATTTGTTACAATAGATAGTTTTTTTGAAAATAATGAATACTACTCAGAATTTACGCTGTTTGAAAAGGTGGATAGTTACTTTTTAAAATCACAAGAGAGCATAACACAATATTATCACACCTTAGATAGATTACAAATGGTAACAAATTTAAAACTTATAGAGCAGAAATCCATTTCTATATATAGTGATGAGGTTGAGAAATTTTATTTAGTTTTTAGTACTCGTTCTGTAAATCCTCGCCTTTAAGATTAATTATAATTCTAATCCATTAAACAAAAATAAACGGTGAATTCTGCTAGATTTCTATCTAGCAAAAAAAGACCGTTTTACTTTATCAAAGAACTCATAGTCCTCATTTTTCATTTTACTTCTAAAAATAATATGGTTTAACTGTTTAAGAATATTCATTTTAGAGTATGGTTCATTATAGAGACCATTTGAGATAATGGATATATGGGTATCTATATTATCGCAATCTTTCTCCATAACTTTATCTAAAAGTTCTTGTGCATCTTTACTATCACAATCAAAGTTTTGTCCCATAAAACGACAGAATATAGGCTTTTCAACCACCAAATCTTTATCATCTAGCTTAATAGCATGACAAAATAGAGTTGCAACAGACTCTTTTAGCATTTTATCCATCTTGACTCCTTCCCTTGAACTATATTATCATATAATATCAAAATAAACATATAAAAATAATAAAAGTTAATCAATATTTGGAAAAAGTCTCTTTTTTACTCTTTCAAATATCTTATAATCCTCACTTGATATAGTATCAGAATAAATTATATGATTTAATTGTTGTAAAATGTGCATTTTACTAAGCTTATCATCTTTTAAAGCATTTGCAATAATATCTATATGTTCATCTAAATTATAATCCTCATTAACGCTCTTTTTAAGAAATTTTAATGCTTCAGTTTCATCACAATCAAAATCTTCTCCCATAATAGAGCAGAATAGAGATGCCTCTTTTTTTATATCTCTCTTATCAACTTTTATAATGTGTGCCAAAAGTGTAGCCACCGACCTTTTTATCTTCTTTTCCATAATGAAATCCTCTTAATAAATATATTTTTTTATATTATAACATATCTAAATAAGAGGGCTATCCATCTCTTTAGGAATTTCTAATCCCATTAATTTTAATACAGTAGGTGCTACATTATTTAACCCTCCCCTCTCTTTTATTTGGGTTACTTTATTACTTATAATATAACACCAAACATCACCCACTGTGTGATTTGTAAGAATGTTGCCATCTTGGTCTCTCATCTCTTCACAATTTCCATGGTCAGAGGTTAATACAATATCGTAATCTCTCTCTTTTGCTTTTTTCAATATTTTACCTATCTCTCTATCTACAGCACTAACTGCTTTTTTTGCGGCATCATAATTTCCTGTATGTCCAACCATATCACCGTTTGCAAAATTGACCACAATAAAGTCATAATCTTGCTCCATTCCAACTCTTACTGCCTCTCCAACTTCAGGTGCGGACATTTCAGGTTTCATATCATAAGTTCTAACTTTTGGGCTAGGGATTAAGACTCTACTTTCACCAATAAATGGCTCTTCAACTCCTCCATTTAAAAAGAATGTTACATGAGCATACTTCTCTGTCTCTGCAGTGTGAAGTTGAGTAAGTCCAGCTCTACTTATTACCTCTGCTAATGTGTTTTTGGGTATCTCTTTTTTAAACATAATTGGATAATTAAAAGAGGCATCATACTGTGTCATTGTAACTATATTTAGAGGGATATACTCTCTTTTAAATTCATTAAACTCTTTATTTCCTAATGCAGTTGTAATTTCCCTAACTCTATCTGAGCGGAAATTTGCCACAATAACACTGTCACCCTCTTCCACTCCTGTATATCCATTAAGAGCAGTAGGTTCTATAAATTCATCATAAATCTCATTTTGATAAGAGTTATTAACATAATCTTTAATACCCATATCTGTAATTGGTACAGCTTTGACAATAGCATTAAATCCTTTCTCTATCCTATCCCATCGTTTATCTCTATCCATAGTATAAAATCTACCACCAATAGTGGCAATAGTTATATCCTTATCACAGATACTCTCTATCTCTTTTATAAACTCTTTAGCAGATGTCGGTGATACATCTCTACCATCTGTTATAAGATGTAGAAATACCCTCTTGTTTCGCTCTTTTGCTATTTTTGCTAAACCTATAATATGGTCAATATGTGAGTGTACTCCACCATTACTAAGCAGACCTATAATATGTACCCTACTACTCTTTTGAAGAGTACTATTTAGTGCCTCATTTTGATTAATAGACCCATCTTCTATTGCCAATGATATTTTGACTAAATCTTGATATAACACTCTACCTGCCCCTATAGTCATGTGTCCTACTTCAGAGTTTCCCATTTGCCCGTTTGGTAAACCTACACTTAAACCGTAAGTTGAAATAAGAGCTTTCGGTCTGTTTTTAAGAAGTTTATTAAATGTTGGTTTGATTGCATCTTTAAAAGCATTACATAAACTATCCGGTTTATATCCTATTCCATCTGTTATAATGAGAATAGTTTTTTGTATATTCATATATTTAACCCTATCTTTTATAATATTTTAAGTAAAATATCACTTATTTACTTAAATCAGGATTTTTATTACATGTTATATTCGTTCTATCAACTGTTTCACATCAATATTCTACAATATATCTCTGTCCGAGCCGGTCTTGGATTTTTTATTGCGTTTTTGTTAACAATGTTTTTATTACCTAAATTTATGGTTTGGGCAATATCACGAAAGGCAAAGCAACCCATCAATAAGTATGTTCCTAATCATGCTAATAAACAGAATACTCCAACTATGGGTGGAGCTGTATTTGTTGTTACTACAATAGTAGCTGTACTATTCACTGGAGATGTGACAAATCCTTATCTTATTGCAGGAGTTATAACTCTTAGTGGATTTGCACTTGTTGGGCTTAAAGATGATTTGGGCAAAATTTTAACAGGCGATAATCTTCAAGGTTTAACTAGTAGGGGAAAATTGATACTTCAAGCGTTTGTAGGGGTGGTCATTAGTCTATTTATAATCTTCGTAGCCAATTTTCCAACGACCATATATGTACCTTTTATAAAAGAGCCTATTTTAGATATTGGTCTTTTTGCTATACCATTTTGGATATTGGTATTTTTGGCTACGACAAATGCTGTTAATATTACAGATGGACTTGATGGTTTGGCAACAGTTCCATCTATATTTAGTTTAGCAACACTTGGAATTATTATATATTTAACAGGTCATGCTGTATTTTCAAAATATTTACTACTACCGGATATACAAGGGGTAGGAGAGGTATCAATATTGGCTGCCTCTCTAGCTGGAGCATTACTTGGATTTTTATGGTACAACTGCTATCCTGCTGAACTATTTATGGGTGATACAGGTTCCTTATCTATAGGAGGAATTTTGGCATATATGGCAATTGTTGGTAAAAGCGAGGTTCTTCTTGTATTAATTGGTTTAATATTTGTAATTGAGACCATTTCTGTTATTCTTCAAATTGGAAGTTATAAGATGAGACAGAAAAGAATATTTTTAATGGCACCAATTCATCATCATTTTGAGATGAAAAAGTGGGCAGAGAATAAGATTATTATTCGATTTTGGATGATAGCTTTTATCTCAAATATATTGGCTCTTATTACTTTAAAAATACGATAGGAAATAGATATGGAGATAAAACCAACTTTTTTTGGATATGGATTAACAACAAAAGCAATTGCTAATAGACTTGGTGGTGGGTGTACTTTTTTTGATGATAAGATTAAAAAAGAGTATATAGATGAGAATAATAATAGGGTTTTACCCTCAAACCTATTTAACCCCACCAAAAGCCAATTAGAGATAACAACCCCAAGTTTTAAACCTACACACCCATTGATACAAAGTGCCAATAATTTAATAAGTGAGTATGATTTTTTTGCAAAAGATATGCCATTTTCTATATGGATTAGTGGGACAAATGGGAAAACAACTACAACTCAGATGTTAGAGCATTTATTAAAAGAGAAGGGTGGAGTAGCAGGAGGTAATATTGGTAAGCCATTAGCCACATTAGATTTTAATGCTCCATTATGGATATTAGAGACTAGTTCATTTACACTCCATCACACCTATATCGCTTCACCCAATATATATATTCTTTTACCTATTACACCAGACCATTTAGATTGGCATGGAACATATAAAGAGTATGAGGCAGATAAATTAAAACCTCTATTGAGCATGAGAGAAGGTGAGTTGGCACTTATTCCAAAAGGGTTAAATATTCCTAAGAGTGAGGCTTTTATAGTTGAGTACAATTCAATAGAGTTTTTGGAAAACTATTTTAATATTGATAGTTCAAAAATAAGATTTAAAGGTGCATTTTTAGAAGATGCCATTTTAGCATTAGCTGTAACTAGAACCCTTTTTGATGAGGTAGATTATGAGAGGATAAATAGTTTTAAACTAGATGGACATAGACAAGAGGAGATACATGATAGAATGGGTAGAGTGTGGGTTAATGACTCTAAGGCTACAAATTTAGATGCAACTATTCAGGCTGTAAAGGGGTATAGTCATCAATTCGTAAGATTAATAATAGGTGGAGAGGATAAAGGAGTGGATTTAACACCTTTATTTCAAGAGTTATCTAAAGGTGATATAAAGTTATATACCATAGGTAAGAATAGTAAAAGATTAGTGGAATTAGCCAATAGATATAAAATAGAACATATTGAGTGTAAAACTTTAGAAAATGCAGTTAAGACTATTGATAAAGAGAGAGGTCAAGATGATATAGCTTTACTATCTCCATCTGCGGCTAGTTTTGACCAATTTAACTCTTATAAGCATAGAGGTGAGGAGTTTAGAAAATTTGTTAGGGCTATTTGATGTAATTTAAGTTTATTTTAAGTTTAAGTGGCTATAATTTCAGCCACTTCAAATAATAATTACTACTTACTTTGGCTCCATAGCTCAGTCGGTAGAGCAAAGGACTGAAAATCCTTGTGTCGGCGGTTCGATTCCGTCTGGCGC
Organism: uncultured Sulfurovum sp.; assembly: GCA_964601885.1. Taxonomy (GTDB): domain Bacteria; phylum Campylobacterota; class Campylobacteria; order Campylobacterales; family Sulfurovaceae; genus UBA1140. Next base: position 13,573 of record CAZROY010000082.1, read on the forward strand.
CACCATCTATTAGATTTCAACTATTTATTTAGTAACAGCGGAGAATGATAGTTTACTTATCTCGTTATGCTCCAATATAAAGTTATTTAACTCGTCTAATTTAAGATTTTTAATACGCTCTAAATCCTTTAAAGTTGCTCCTAATGGACGGTTGTGATAATACTCTTGAAATGCTCTATTTAATCTTTGAGATAGTGTTTCATTTCTAAGTGGTTCTGAGCCTAATAGAAACTGTTTAGCTGATTTTAACTCTTCTTGAGTTACGCCTTTATTTATAAATTTTTCAACAATCTCTTTAACACTGTTAATTGCCTCATTTTGAGTTGCCACTTTTGTTTGTAAATAGCCCCAAAAGTATGAATGGCTTTTATTTATATTAAATCTACTATATGCAGAGTATGCTAATCCTTTTTTAACTCTTATTTCCTCCATGAGTCTTGAACCAAATCCTGAACTTCCTAATATAAAAGATGCTACTTTTGAGAGATATAGTTTTTGACTATCAAAAGATATTTTTAGAGGACTCCCAAAATATATATATGCCTGTTTAGTATTTACTTTTGTAATTTTTATCTGCTCTTTTGCTATAGGTTTCATTGTTGGAATTTTTTGAGGTTTAACATGTGGTAGAGTATCCAATATAGATTTAGTTATCTTTAATGCTTTAGTTCTATTTATATCTCCACCCATTACAACAATAGCATTTTCTAACCCTAAATGTGTTAAGACATGTCTTTTTATATCATCAAGGGTTATACTCTTTACACTTTTAACTGTTCCAAGAGAGGGTTTTGCAAGAGGAGTATTTGGAAATAGCATCTCTTTCATTTTTAACATTGATATATAATCAAAATCGCTCTCTTTCCTTTTTAATTCACCTAAGGTTTGAGTTTTGACTTTGTTTAGAGTCGCTTCTGTATAATTTGGGTCATTAAGTAGCTCCTTTAATAACTCTACCGCATAATCAAATTGAGCTTGAAGGGAGTTTAATTCAAGAACAAATGTTTCAGACCCCGCATGTATTGATAGATTTATTGCTCTATTTTCCAATTTTGTAGCAAATCCTACACTTCCATCTGTTTTTGTTCCCTCATTTAGAAGTTTAGCTGTTAACTTTGTTAAACCATTTTTACTATCTGTTAAAGAGCCTGAATTTTTAAATATTAATTGCATAGATATAATAGGTAGGTTTCTATCCTCTTCAAATATAAAAGGTATTTTACTATTTTTAATCTCTATAGACTCCAATGTGGCACCCATTAATACTCCTTGTATTACTGTTATTATTAAAATTATTATCTTTTTCAATCTCTTATCCTAAAACATTTCTAAAATATTATAAGCTGTATCTCTTTTAGCTGGTATCTCACCCACATCACGAATAAGAGAAATCATCTCTTCTTGGTTCATGCTATTGGTAACTCCTGCTGATGATACAACATTCTCTTCCATCATAGTTGAGCCTAAATCATTTGCTCCAAAATGTAAAGCCATCTGTCCAATATAACTACCTTGTGTCACCCACGAACTTTGAATATTTTTAAAATTATCTAAAAATAGTCGTGCTACTGCTAAATATCTTAAATATTGATTTGGAGTAGTTTTACTAAGTGTCGGTAGTTCTCGTTTAAGTTGAGTATGGTCACTCTGATATGACCACATAATAAATGCCCTAAAACCGCCAGTTTTATCTTGAAGTTCTCTAATCAACTCCCAATGCTCTACAATTTCACGAGTCGTCTCAACCGTTCCATACATCATAGTGGCTGTCGATTTAATACCTAATCTATGGGCAGTTTCATGCACCTCTAACCACCTATCTTTATTTAATTTTTTTGGTGCAATTATATCTCGTACTCTATCACTTAATATCTCTGCTCCAGCTCCGGGTATTGAACTTAACCCTTTTGATTTTAGTCGTAATAATACCTCTGAGACAGATATATTAGACCGTTTTGCAATATAATCAATCTCAATTGCAGAAAAACCGTGAATTGTAACAGTTGGATATTTATTATGGATATGCTCTACTAAATCTTCATACCACTCTATTTTTAATTTTGGGTGAACCCCACCTTGAAACAGTATCTGTGTTCCACCAATAGATAGAAGTTCATCTATTTTTTTATCTATCTCATTAAATGTTAAAATATAAGCATCTTCTTTTTTTTCATCTGTATAAAAGGCACAAAATTTACAATTAACCCAACAGATATTTGTATAGTTTATATTTCTATCAACCACAAATGTAGTAATCCCTTTGGGGTGTAACTCTTGTTTTTTAGCTTTCGCCATTCTCCCTAGTAATTTAAGGTCAGCTTTTTCTATAAGCTCTACAGCCTCATTTATGCTTAATCGTCTATCTTGTAAAGCACTCATCTCTATCCTTAGATTTATGATAGCGGATTATACTATGGGTATGGTTAAGTATCTCTTTTGGTTTTATAGAAGAGGAGTTACTTGAAAAAGAAAAAAAGATTATTTTTTGTTACTAAATAGATTATGCTATAATAACAAAAAACAACCAAAGAACAAAAAAATGAAAAAATTACCAATAGGAATACAGACATTTAGTAAAATTAGAGAAGAGAATTATATATATATAGATAAAACAAAGGATGCGTTAGAGCTTATTAATAGTTATAATTATGCCTTTCTATCACGCCCAAGACGATTTGGAAAATCACTTTTTGTAAGTACACTCAAAGAGCTATTTGAGGGGAACAAGAAACTGTTTGAGGGGTTATATGTTTATGATAAGTGGGATTGGGAGGATAAATATCCTGTTATTAAAATAAGTTTTAGTGGTGATATGCGAAGTCCAGAGGGGTTAAAAAATAGATTAAATGATATATTAATGGCAAACCAAGAAGAGTTAGGTGTTAAATGTCTTAAAATAGAAGCTTATGATTCATGTTTTGAAGAATTACTTAAACGGTCGTATCAAAA
>CAZROY010000083.1:0-12906 GCA_964601885.1 uncultured Sulfurovum sp.
TATAGTCTTAGAAGATGATGATGGCTCCAAAATTATTATAGATAAGCAAAAGGCACTCGAAATTGATAATGAGCTACTAAAGCGATATAGCATTAAAGCAACCAAATCAGATGATTTAATAACTCTTGGCAAAAATCCCAATGCCCTTTAACCATTAAAATATTTATTAATTATTTGCTATAACACTTCTTATAGGAAACTCAGCTAAGGAAGCCCAATCTTCTTTAGAGATTGGGTAGTTTACCTATTAGATAGTTCAAACTCGTGTATAGAAATAAGAGCTAATGGTATCTCTCTTCCTATTGCTACCTCAACATCTGCTATAATTGATTTAAAAAAGTTATAATCATCATCTGTTGCAAAAACTAAAACTTCAGCACCATTATCAAAAGCATCTAACAATACTCTACCAGCTTTTTTATATGCCATAAATGGATTTATATCAATAAGGGTTTGTCCAGCTGTTTTTTTTGACATACTAAATGGTATATATCTTCCTATTTTTGTAATAGTTTTGTAAGCGTGTAGTAAATCTTCTCTATTATTATTGTTGTTATATCCTATATATAATGCTATATTCTTATTTTTTAATGTATCAATCTTTATCTCTTTTCTTTTTTTATTTAAACAGTAGCTTTTTAATTTATCACACAAAGATAGAGGGTGTTCTTTTATTTTATGATACTTTGTTAATTCTACTTTTAACCATTTTATATCAGCACTATAATCTTTACCATCAAATACATTATTTTCATATTCACACTGAATAATACCATTAAATTCATCACTTATCGCTTTAAGTACTCTATCTTTACATTTACTATCCTGTTCTATTAATTTTTTAGCCAATATTAAAATGGCATCTCCTATATACTCTTTATTATATTCAAAAGTTTCAGAGGCATAATGTTGAGGATAGAGTTTCATATAATACTCTAAACACTCTTTTTTAGCATGAGCACAACCAAATAGTCGGCGATAATTATGTATAAAATCATGATTATCAATAACTAAACCATTTATGGAACGATATTTTAATGCTGGGTCAAAAGTTAAGTTTGTACCCAACTTTTCAATAACCCTATTTAATTTTTCTTCTCCGGTTACAACTAATCCATTTACTCTAAATAGTAAATCTTTATCAGGATATGAGAACATAAAGTTCTTCTTTTTTATCATGAATAAAATATCTTTTAATATTAAATCATTGTTCTCCTCAATACTAAAAGAAAAATTCTTATAATATGGTAAATAGTCTGTTTTAGCATTAAAAAAGAATGCTTTAACACTCAATTCAATCTGTTTTTCAAATTTCATGGTTTGTTCCTAATTTTTAATTTTATTTATATACTAAATTGGCTGTAAATCCACTATAAATATATCAAGCAAATGAAACAATAATCATTTTTGGCACAAATTGTAATTTAATTTTATTTTTTTGCAATATATTTTATAGCTATCATAGATAATATTACCTCTAAAATGGAAGCTAAAATAAGAGCATTATACTCAGCCTCAACCATAATTCCCGCTCTATATCCAACTGTTGCTGTGGCGACTAAAAGAGTCAGTGGCATTGATAGAGATAAAGATATTAAAAGTAACTCTTTTTTCTTTAAAAGTTTAATTAAAGTGAGTGATGCTAATAGTCTAATAATAAGCATTACTACCATTATCTTAACTGCTATAGCAATAGAGGATATAAAGTAACTATAGTTAAATGAGGCTCCAACATGTATAAAAAAGATGGGAATTAAAAAACCAAAGCCAAAACTTGATATTTTATTCTCTAACTGCTTTTTATGGTGAAAAAATGTAGATATAAATAATCCTGCAATAAATGCACCAAAAGCTAACTCCAAATGGAGAGATTTCATAATTACTAACATGATAAGAAAGACGCCTATAGCCAATCTAAAATCTTGGTCACTAATATCGATATGAGGCATCATTTTATTTTTTAACTCCGGATACCACCAAAATATCAACTTCAATATATAATATAACACCACCACAACTATTAAAAAAAGAAATAGGATAGCTGTTTTATAGATAAGTGTTTTACTAAAACCCACTGCAATAGATACCTCTAAGATAGTTAATACTGTTATACTTAAAACCTCCCCTATTGCACCAATCAAGAGTGCCATACTGACCCAACTACTATCCTTTCCATACTCTTTAGAAATAGTTGCTAAAAGCCCTACAGATATAAGAGGTAGAGCCACTGTTATTATATAGTTAAATTGAAATAGAAAATGACCAATAATAGGGGTAAGGAGAGATAGAACGATTAAAAAAGATACTGCTTTTAAAATATATTCTCGTGGTATCCTCTTTATGCTCTTGACATTTATCTCTAAACCTGCTAAAAACATCAAATATAAAAAACCTATCTCCGCAATTAACTCAAAATAGTGACCCCCTTCACTCTCAAACCCTATCCAACCCATATAACCCAATATTGAACCTACAATAATCTCTACAGGAGCAGTCTGTAGGTTTATATACCTAGATAGGTATGGAGAGAATACTAAAACTATAGATAAGACCAATATATGAACTGCTATACTATCCATTACAAGAGGTTGCTACCTTGTAGTTTATCTTCTCTATCATTGCTATATCTTGTAATGGTTTATTACCTTTTGTTGTTAAATAGTCTCCTATAACTATTGAGTTTGCTCCTGCCTCAAACATCTCTTTTTCAAATCCACTAAAGAGTAGTTCTCTGCCTCCTGCTACCATAAGTAACCTATTTTGACCCAATAAGCTTCTAGCCTTTTTTATAATCTCTAAGGCATCATCTTTAGATATATCTCTACTCTTAATTGGTAGTGCCGAATTTGGGATATAGAAGTTTAGAGGTACAGAGTTTGGTTCTAATGAGACAATAGCATCTAATAAAAATTCTCTATCTTCAATACTCTCTCCCATACCCCATATTCCGCCACTACAGAGTAGAAGTCCAACCTCCTTTACATTAAGACATGTATTATATCTCTCCTCCCACGAGTGAGTTGTGCATATCTTTTCATAGTATGCTTTTGATGTCTCTAAATTGTGGTTATAGCTATCTACTCCACTCTCTTTTAGAAACCTCAACTGCTCTTTAGTTGCTATACCATTACAAGCAATTAGATTTAATCCTTTAACCTCTTTTTTTATTGCTTTAGCTGTTCTTGATACAAAATCAACCTTTTTATCATCTAATCCCTTACCTGCCGTTACTAAACAGTATCCCAATGCACCACTAGCTTTTGCTCTTTTTGCTTCATTTACAATTATATCTATAGATTTATAGTAATACCTTTTAATATTAGCATGGTAATGAACACTCTGCGTACAAAATTTACAATCCTCTTTACATGTACCACTTAATATATTATTAATAGCACATAAAAATATTTCTCTATTCATAAAATGATTATACTAAAAAAATATTAACGATTACTCAATTATCTTAATAAATTCATCTATTATCTTATCTTTATTAAACTCCATAGCCCTTTTTAGTGACTTTTTGATATAACTCTCTCTTAACTTTTGACTATTTTGTATAACACCCATAGCCTCAACCATCTTATCTTTAGAATTAATAGGGGTTAAAATACCATAGTTTGCAACCTCTACTTTATCTTTTAATTGACAAGTAATATCACTATCTGGAGCTAATATCTCTCGTGGACCACTTTTACAATCTGTACTGATAATTGGTAATTTACAAGCTAGAGCCTCAACTAATACATTGGGAAACCCCTCCCGTTTTGATGCAAATAGAAAACAGTTAGCCTTTGATATATATTTATATGGATTTTTCTGCTTTCCAAGTAGAAATACTCTATCTTCTAACTCCAAATTAATTATATGCTCCTCTAACTCCTCTTTTAAAATACCATCACCTATAATATACAAGTTTGCATTAACCTCTTTTATAGCCTCAATTAGAAGTTTATGATTTTTCCCTTCATCTAATCTACCTATCGTAATAAAATTAAATCTGCTACTATCCAATATTGCATATCTTTTTGAGAGATTAACTATCCTATCAATATTAAAAATATTATATACAACTTTGACATCTTTTATATTAAAGCTATTCTCTAAATCTCTAGCATTCCCTTTGGAGTTTGCAAATACTATATCTGCTCGATTATATAGAAGTTTAATTAATCCTCTATTTATAACCCCTTGTAGAGAATTGCCATATTGAAGTGACGGCATTGACCTCTCACTAACAACTATTTTTCCACCCATACCAAATAGTTTAGCTAAAATATTAATATAGTTTGAGCGACTTAAAAAGGAGATAGATATATCTGCATCTTGGTTTAATCTTTTAAATCTCCATGCAACAAGGGGTAATTTTAGCAGTTTAATTAGACCATTATCGCTCAATTTAGAGTTGCCAACTATCTTAATTTTAATATCTGATGGAATATCATAGAATATAATATCATGCATCATACAAAGAGTAATATCATACCTATTATATAACATATTAAGTAGAACAGAAACTACCCTTTCAGCTCCACCACTATCTAAATCATTAACCAATATAGTAACTTTTTTTCTCAACTCTATAACCTCATCAAATTCCAAAATATATATTCAAAATTTTTACCTTTTTGATGCTCTTTAAATAACCATCTTAGGTACTCTTTATTAAATCTATTATCAAGAGATGCTATCTTATCTTCAACCATCTCTTTCATCTCACCTCTAAACCAACTTTTTAGAGGAACAGCAAATCCCATTTTGGGTCTATCTATAATCTCTCTTGGTATCTGTTTATATACAATATCTTTTAAAATAGATTTTGCTCCTTTTTGTAATTTTATCTCTGTTGGTAGAGAGTATGCAAACTCAACTAACCTATGGTCAAGCAGTGGAACTCTAGCCTCTAAAGAGTATCTCATACTTGCCCTATCTACTTTTGTCAGAATATCATCTGGTAGGTATCTATAGAAGTCTATTTTTGAATAGTTATCAAATATATCAATCTGATTAAAATCTACTATCTTCTGAAACTCCAAATAGCTACTTTTCTGAAAACTCTCTTCTATAAAATCTTGATGAAATATTTTATTCATATTCCAAGGTTTAATATAGGTTGATATTACAGAATATAGGTTCTCCTCTGATAGATACTTAATAGGGTATGCCATCTTCTCCAATCTATCAATATTGGATTTACTACAGATAAATGATAATAAATCTCTTAACAATTTAGGTATTTTTTTTAATATATTAAAATATTTGTGAGTAAAGAAATATCTATCATATCCTAAAAATAGCTCATCACCTCCATCTCCACTAAGTGCTACAGTTACCTTCTCTTTTGTAAACTTAGATAGTAGCATAGTAGGTAGTGCTGAAGCATCTCCAAAAGGTTCATCATAATATCTATCCATACTATCTATTAAAGACATAACATCTTTAACTGTAAATATATATTCATAGTGTCTGCTCCCTATATGGTTAGCTACCTCTTTTGCAAACTTAGCCTCATTATATCTTTTATCTTCAAATCCAATAGTAAAAGTTTTTATAGTTCTATCTGTACTCTGTTGCATAAGAGAGCTAACTAAAGAGCTATCTACTCCTCCACTTAAAAAACTTCCTACCTCTACATCCGATAAAAGTCTATATTTAATAGAGCTTCTAATAAGTCTTTCACTCTCATTTATTGCCTCTTGATAAGTTATATCTATCTTATCTTTGGGTAGATGCCAATATCTACTCTTATATATTTTATTACCATCAAATATGAGATAGTATCCCGCCTCTAACTTATATATATTCTCATAATAACTATTAGAGGCGGAAGTATATCCAAAACTCATAAACTCTATTAATGCTCTATTACTTACCTGATTTTTGAGATGAGGTGCAAACCCCTTTAACTCACTAGCAAAAGCAAACTCCCCATTTTGATGTGTCCAATATAGAGGTTTTATTCCAACCCTATCTCTTATTAGATATAACTTATGTTCAATTTTATCAAATAATCCAATAGCAAACATACCAATTAACATAGATAAAGTATCTTCTATACTAAAATTTTCAAATAGAGCAAGTAGTGTTTCTGTATCGCTATGGGTTAACCAAAATTGGTTTTTACATCTATCTCTTAACTCTAAATGGTTATATATCTCTCCATTAAAGACTATAATAAATCTTTGACTCTCCATTGGTTGATTTGCTTTTGAGTCTAAATCTTGTATTGCTAAACGGTTATGTGCCAAAAATAGTTCTCTATGCTTAAATCTATACTTTTTAACTGTTTGGTTATTTGGTCCTCTATGTAACATTGTCATATTTAATTTTTCAATATCTTGAAAAGATTGTTTAGTGTTATAGTAGCCTAAAATACTACACATCTACCGCTCCAATTAAAAGTTTGTAACAAATCATACTTATTAAATATAAAATTAATCTTAAATAAAAATATCTACTCTTTTAAATAAAATTTTTATAAAAGCATGATAATATGTTAAGATATATTATACTATATTAATGGAGAAGTTACAAATGATAAATATCATAATTGGTAAAAATAGCAATCTATCTAAATTATTAAAAAAAACTATTGATAATAGTTATCTAGTTTCATCACAACAAGTAGAAGAGGATTTGAATGCTCTCAATTTAATAGATAAGTCTATTAATATTATATTTAATAACTTTCAAGTCTCTACCAAACTAAATGATTTAAGTAATCCAGCTGAATATATTAATCGTTCTATTATGACAACAGCTAATGTATTAAACTATATTAGACACAATGCTCTATCTATTAATAAGATTATATATACTAGCAGTAGCTCTGTATATGGAAATAATGAGTTTTGTAGTGAACTTGACCCTCTACAACCTCTAAGTCTCCACTCATCTTTGAAAATCGCAAATGAACGGTTAATCGAGAGTTTCTCAATAGAAAATAGAATAGATTACACAATTACTAGGATATTTAATATGTATGGAGGAGATGACCACTTCTCAATTGTATCAAAAATAGTTCATGCTTATAGGAGAGATGAAACTCTCAATATTTTCAATCACGGAACTGCAACAAGAGATTTTATACATATTTATGATGTTATAAAGGTTTACAGTACTATATTGAATAGAGTAAATATCCCTATTTTAAATATAGGAAGAGGTATTGAGATGTCTGTATCTGAACTATTATCCTTTTTAAAGGATAATGGTATCTATATTAAGACACAAAGCAAATCAAGAAATGAGTTAAAAAAATCAACAGCCAATGTATCTAAACTTCTAAATATTATGGGTAATAATATGGAATTTATACAGATAAAAAAGTTTTTATTAAAGGAGATAAAAGAGAATAGTGCAATTTAAATAACACTTTCAATCAAAATAAATTATAATATGCAAAAAGGAAAAATGAGATGAGTATAGCAATGACCGGAGGAGGTACAGGTGGGCATTTAGCCATTATAAAAGCTGTAAAAGAGGAGTTATCCAGTTCTAAACTTATATATATAGGCTCTACAAAAGGTCAAGATAGAGCTTGGTTTGCAGAAGATAGTGATTTTGAACATAAATATTTTTTAGATACACAAGGGGTTGTAAATCAAGGAATTTTAGGTAAATTAAAATCTATATATATGCTAATTAAAGCTACCTTTAAAGCACGAAGCATACTTAAAACAAATAGAATAAAGGTTGTCTTTTGTGTAGGTGGCTTCTCTTCAGCTCCAACCTCTTTTGCATCTAAACTTTTAGGTATTCCTTTAGTTATACATGAACAGAACGCTCATATTGGCTCTCTAAATAGACTACTTAAACCATACTCTACACATTTTATATCATCTTATGAAGAGAGTAGTACAATTAAGGCATATCCCATAAAAAGAGAGTTTTTTAATAAAGCAAGGGTACGAGAAAAGATAAAAACTGTTATTTTTTTGGGAGGTTCACAAGGTGCTGTTGCTATTAATCAATTGGCTATAAATATGGCTAAACGATTAGATGAGATGGGGATAAAGATTATTCACCAAGCAGGAGAGAGAAATATAATAGAGGTTAAACAGCTCTATAGAGATATAAATGTAAAGGCTAAAGTTTTTGGTTTTACAGATAGATTAAGTGATTATATGGCTAAAGCCGATTTTGCCATTGCAAGGGCTGGAGCATCTACCTTGTGGGAGCTTAGTGCGATAGGGTGTCCTACCCTATTTATACCATACCCTTATGCATCAGGTGACCATCAATACCATAATGCTAAATTTTTAGAGGAACAAGGTTTAGCTTGGATTATGCGAGAGAGTAATATAAACTCTAGTAAAATTATTAAACTTATTAAAAATAAGGATATTTCGCCTATAAGTAAGGGACTACAGAGATTAATCAAAAAAGATGGAGCTTTGGAGATAGCAAATCTCTTAAAAGGTTATGATAAGTAGATGAGAGAGTTTATATATGGATTTCTATTCTCTCTTGTGCTGTTTATTGTAGTAGGGATTATATTTTATATTTTTGGTAAAAGTTTGTGGTATCCCTATTATGAGAAGCTTATTATTAAAAAAGATGTTACACCAATTAAGTCTCATAAGTGTCCAGAGCCTAAAGTTATAGAGAGAAATATAACAATTATAAGAGATAAAGATGAAAATTTAACATCTAAAGAGAGATTAAAAATTGCCTTAGCCAAGAGTGATTTTATCATCTACCCAAACAAATTAACACTAATAGCATTAAAGTATGAAAAGAGATTAGAGGTTTGGGGAGAGGATAGTAGTGGTAGATATAGAAAGATTTCAACATACCCATTTACTGCCTTTTCTGGAAGATTAGGACCAAAATTAAAAGAGGGTGATAGACAAATTCCAGAAGGAATTTATGGCATCTCATACCTTAATCCTAATAGCAAATTTCATCTATCCATGCGAGTAACTTATCCCAACTCATTTGATAGAAAAATGGCAAAAAGAGAACAGAGAGAGAGTTTAGGAGGAGATATTATGATACATGGAAGTAATCAAACAATAGGTTGCATTCCTATAGGGGATAGTAAAATAGAGGAGTTATACTTTTTAGCTCAAAAAGTTGGAATTGATAATATAAAAGTGATAATCTCTCCTGTTGATTTTAGAAAAATGGAGGTTAAAATTAAAAATCATAGACACCCTTGGCTCAAAGAGCTATATAGTAATATCAAAAAGGAGATAAAGAGGTATTAAGTTGAAAATAGTACAATCAAAATAAATTATATATTAATTTTCATTAGGACACTAAATAAATGAACACATTGGATATAGCAAAAGAGGTTTTTGCAATAGAAGCAAAAGAGATAGCAGATTTGGCTAACAATTTAACTAAGGATTTTGAGTATGCCATTGATAAGATTTTAAACTGCAATGGCAAACTAATAGTATCTGGTATGGGAAAATCCGGTATTATAGGTAAAAAAATAGCTGCAACTATGGCAAGTACAGGAACACCTAGCTTTTTTTTACACCCCGCAGAGGCGTATCATGGGGATTTAGGAATGATAGAAGAAGATGATATTGTACTTCTTATCTCCAATTCTGGTGAAACAGACGAGATTTTAAAATTAATTCCTTTTTTAAAATTTCAAAAGAGTATAATTATTGGAATGAGTGGAAATCCAAACTCAACTTTGGCAAAAAACTGCTCCTATCACCTAAATATACATATTAAAAAAGAGGCGTGTCCACTTCAATTAGCCCCCACCTCATCAACCACTGCCACTCTAGTAATGGGTGATGCTATGGCTGTAGCACTTATGAGGCTTAGAGATTTTAAAGATAGTGATTTTGCTCAATTTCACCCCGGTGGAAGTTTAGGACGACGACTTTTAACAAAAATAGAAGATGTTATGCACTCCAAGTCTCTCCCAATAGTAAATAGAGATACAGATATTAAAGAGATTATATCAACCGTTTCAGAGAAAAAATTGGGTTTAGTTATTGTTCAAGAGAATAATAAAATTGTTGGAATTATAACAGATGGAGATATTCGTCGTGCTATGGAGAGTATGGAAGAGAAATTTTTTACACTTAAGGCTAAAGATTTAATGTCTATTAATCCAAAGACTATTGACCCAAAAGCAAAACTAATGGAGGCTCAAACCATGATGGCAAAATATAAAGTTAACTCTCTTTTAGTATCTAAGAGTGATACACTAATTGGTGTTGTTCAAATTTATGATTTAGAAATATAAAGATATAATTACCAATTAATTTATTTTAAAGTAGGTATTATGAAAAATATAATAGCCATTATAGGTTTGGGGTATGTCGGTTTACCTTTAGCACACGCTTTCTCCTCCAAATATAAAGTAATAGGTTTTGACATAGCAAAATGGAGAATAGATGAACTCTCTCAAGGGATAGATAGAACACTAGAGCTTACTTCAGAGCAGTTACAAGAAGCAATCTCCAACGGTATGGAGTTTACAGCTAAACTAGAAGATATAAAAAATTGTAATATCTATATAGTAACAGTCCCAACTCCAATAGATAAACATAAAAAGCCAAATTTAACCCCATTAATCAAAGCTAGTGAGACAGTTGGAAAGGTTTTAAAACAAAATGATATAGTAATATATGAGAGTACAGTCTATCCCGGAGCTACAGAGGAGGATTGTGTCCCTATATTAGAAAAGTTTTCTGGACTTAAATTTAATATAGATTTTTTCTGTGGATACTCTCCAGAGAGAATAAATCCGGGTGATAAGGAGCATACAGTTACAAAAATTCTTAAAGTGACATCAGGTTCAACTCCAGAAATTGGCAAAAAAATAGATAATTTATACAGTAGCGTAATTACAGCAGGAACTCACTTAGCCCCATCAATCAAAGTAGCAGAAGCCGCTAAAGTTATAGAGAACTCTCAAAGAGATATAAATATAGCCTTTGTAAATGAACTAGCTATGATATTTGGAAAACTTGGAATTGATACAGATGAGGTTTTAAAGGCGGCAGGAACTAAATGGAATTTTTTAAATTTTAAACCGGGATTAGTTGGAGGACACTGTATTGGTGTTGACCCATACTATTTAACCCATAAAGCTCAAGAGGTGGGATATAATCCTGAAATTATACTTGCTGGAAGACGACTTAATGATAATATGGGTATCTATGTTGCCAATCAGGTAATTAAACTTATGATAAAAAAGGGAAAAAAGATAGATGGGGCAAATGTTTTAGTTTTAGGTATCACCTTTAAAGAGAACTGCCCTGATATTAGAAACTCTCGTGTAATAGATGTTATAAGAGAACTAGAGGATTTTGGCTGTAATGTAGATGTGAGTGATTATTGGGCTAACAGAGATGAAGTAAAAAAAGAGTATAATATAGAGTTAAAAAAAGATATAGAGGTTGATATATTAAGTTATGATGCTGTTATTTTAGCAGTAGCACATAATGATTATAGAGATTTGGATTTAAAAGTTAGTGACCAAGTGGTTTTTGATATTAAATCGGTACTAAATAGAGCAGATGGAAAACTTTAAGGAGATAATTTGAATATTTTAGTAACAGGTGGAGCTGGATATATCGGCTCTCACACTTGTATATTACTTATAGAGGCTGGTTATGATGTTGTTGTATTTGATAATTTCTCAAACTCATCTATAGAGAGTATCAAAAGAGTTGAAAAAATTGTAAACAAAACAATCCCTATAGTAGAGGGGGATATTAGAAGTTCTGATGATTTAAATAGAGTTTTTAAAAATTATAAAATTGATGCTGTTATCCACTTTGCAGGACTTAAAGCTGTTGGTGAATCGGTAGAGAAACCTTTAAAATATTATGATAATAATCTATCTGGAACTATAACTCTATGTGAAGTGATGGCAGAGTATGGGTGTAAATCTATTGTATTTAGCTCTTCTGCTACAGTTTATGGAACACCCGCCTCCAATCCTATAAAAGAGAGTTTTCCTGTAGGACAAGGAATTACCAACCCTTATGGAAGAAGTAAATATATGATTGAAGAGATTTTACGAGACCTTTTTATCTCTGATAATGAGTGGAAAATAGTACTTCTTAGATATTTCAATCCTGTAGGAGCTTATAAGAGTGGCGATATAGGAGAAGACCCAAGTGATATTCCAAATAATCTTATGCCGTTTATTGCCCAAACAGCTATTGGAAAGAGAAAACATTTAAATGTATTTGGAGATGACTATCCAACTAAAGATGGTACAGGGGTTAGAGACTACATTCATGTAATGGATTTGGCTGATGGTCATGTAAAGGCTATTGAGAAGATTAAATCCTTTAGTGAGGTTATGACAATTAATTTAGGGACAGGTAGAGGATACTCTGTATTGGAGGTAGTAGAGGCTTATAGGAGAGCATCAGATAGAGAAATCCCATATAAAATAGCCCCAAGAAGAGATGGAGATATTGCGGTCAACTATGCAGACCCAACTTATGCTAAAGAGATTTTAGGTTGGGAGGCAAAAAGAGATATTAAACAGATGTGTGAAGATAGTTGGAGATGGCAATTTAATAATCCAAATGGGTATAGGTCACTATAGTTGAAAAGTAGGAGTTCGTGGGAGATACAGAAATCGGTTATTTATGCTCTCTTTTTAAGAGAGGTAAGTGTCCGCTTTTCTGCTGGGAAGATAGGTTATTTCTGGGTTATTTTTGAACCTCTAATGCAGATATTTATATTTGTTCTTGTAAAAATGCTTCTGTTTGGTACAAAATCACCACTAGATTACTCCGTATTTATCACTATTGGATTTGTAGCCTTTAATCTTTTTAGACACATACTCGATAGGTCTATGTCGGCATTTGCTGGAAACAAAGGGCTATATGCCTATAAGCAGGTTAAACCCATTGATGGTTTAATAGCTCGTATTTTAGTTGAGGTGCTTATATCTTCGATTATTGCCAC
>CAZROY010000084.1:0-18159 GCA_964601885.1 uncultured Sulfurovum sp.
AATACCACTTCCCAAATCACTTATTAGTTCAAAATTCCAACCATTCAGACTATTATAACCAAGATTGGATAAGTTTTTGATTAACTGTTATTAACCCTAATTTGATATAATCATTGAAATTTCAAAAAAGGTTAATTTATGGTAAAAATAGATGAAGCATTAGATATTATATATAATGAAGTAGGAAAAAAAAGTAGGGAGATAGTGCCGATTGAGGAGAGTATAGGGTTAGTTATAGCTAAAGAGTATAGAGCCTATTGGGATTTACCAAGATTTGATAACTCTGCAATGGATGGGTATGCTGTTAGAGTATCTGATGCTAATAAAGCTGTTAATATAAAAGAGATTATATATGCTGGAGATACCTCAAAAGTGAGTTTACAAGAGCAAGAGGCTATAAAAATTATGACGGGAGCACCAATCCCAAAAGGGTGTGAGGCTGTTGTACCTATTGAAGATGTTGAGTCTTTAACAGAGAGTTCTATAGTTTTACCACCCAATATTAAAAAAGATGCCATGATAAGATGGAAAGGTGAAGATATAAAAAGTGGAGAGATATTTTTAAAAGCAGGAAAGAGAATAACAGGATATACTGTAGCTCTTTTAGCATCACAAGGAATAACACATATAGAGGTTTTTAGGAAGCCAAAGGTGGTTATCTTTAGCACAGGTGAAGAGTTAAAAGCTCACTTTGAGAGAATAGAACCTCATCAACTCTATAACTCAAATGCACCAATGTTCTACTCAAGAGCATTAGAGTTGGGTTGTGATGTTAGTTATCTATCAACTTCAGGTGATAATCTTAATGGATTAAAATCATCTATTCAAGATGCTATGGACGCTGACCTTATTTTAACATCAGGGGGTGTTAGTGTAGGAGATAAAGATTTTACAATTCAAGCTTTTCAAGAGATGGGTATGGAGGTTTTATTCTCAAAGGTTGATATTAAACCGGGTAAACCTACAACTATGGGTAAATTAAATAATTCTTTTGTAGTAAACCTACCGGGTAATCCATTGGCTAGTATGGTAAACTTTGAGATGTTTGTAAAACCAATTATATTTAAATTATCGGGAACTAATAGTATTTATCACCCATTAATTACTACTAAAATCAGAGATAATTATAAAATTAAAAAAGGAAAATATAGTGTAGTTTTAGGAGAGTGGAATGGAGATAGTTTTGCACCATTGAATAATCAAAAATCTGGTATGGTATCACCATTAGATAGAGCTGATGGAATGATAGTTACTACACCAAATATTGACTTTCTACATAAAGGTCAAATAGTAAAAATGATACCTATAAAAAGTAATCTTCAAAGTGAAAAAAATATAGATTTTTTTATAAAATAGAAAGTTTTAAAGCTCTCTTATCAACCTTCTCATCATGAGAAGCTTTTAATGGAAGCTCTTTTCTATACTCTATAATAGTTGGTATCATATATGAGGCTAGATGTTTTTTTAACTCAAATAGTATCTCATTTTTTGGGATTTTTGATTTTGCACTATATATTAAGACTATCTCCTCCTCTATATCTTCATTTGGAATACCAAATACAGCACATCTATCTATATTTTTAAAGTTTCTCTCCACAACTCTCTCTATCTCTTTTGGACTAACTCTATACCCATTGGTCTTTATCATATCATCTTTTCTATCTACAAAATATATATATCCATCTTTATCTCTATATACAAAATCACCAGATTGGACAACTATCTCGTTTGAGTTTTGGTTACTTAAATCTATGACTTTATTTAGAATAGATATATTCTTAAATCTTTTTGCAGTCTCTTCAGGGCTATTCCAATATCCTTGATAGATACAAGCTCCTCTATGAATAAGCTCTCCTACTTCATTATCTTTACACTCAAAACCTTGTTCATTAATAATATAAACCTCTACATCTGGAATTGCTTTACCTATTGATGTAGGTCGTATATGTATTTGTGATGGTTCAAGATATGTAGTTCTCAGAGCTTCGGTTAATCCGTGCATAGAGTAAAATTTTGCCTTTTTAAAATACCTATCAATTTTGGTTATCATCTCTTCAGTTATATTTCCTCCAGAAGATGTAATGATACGAACCCCGTCCAACTGTTTCGGCATGGGTAATTTATGTATATCCTCATCAAACATTTTGGAAATATAGACAGGCATTAAGGCTAAAACTGTTACTCTATCTCTAATTAGATGGGCAAAAAAACTATTTGGTAGAATAAACTTATGAACTGCTAAAGTTGCTTTTTTATATAAAGAGCAGAATATCTGATTTAAGCCATAATCTAAATTAAATGATAAGAGTCCGGATATAATATCATCTTCCCTTAATTCCAAATATTTAGATACAATCTTAGCTCCATCTATTAAGTTTCTATGGCTAATAATAACCCCTTTTTGAGAGCCATCACTTCCAAAGCTATATGTAATAACAGCACTATTGTGACCATGTATTGTTGTGGTGTATTTTGAGTTAAAACATTTATATATCTCTTTAAATGAGACCAATTCATCATCTATTAGCTCAAAAGTTATTATTTTACCTTTAAATTTAATAGTTTTTATATTATCTAATTTTGTTTTATCAGTAACAATGGCGGAAATTTTTGCATCATCAATAATATACTTTACCTGCTCAGGTTTTAGAAATCTTGTAATTGGTACTATTACATAATTGGTCGAGAGAAGTGCTAATACTGCAATTACTTGCTCAGAACTTTTATTTGAGTAAATTCCAATCCTTGAACCCTTTTTTAAATCTAGTTGATTAAAATAGTTTGCTAACTGATTTACCTTCTTAAAGAGCTCTTTGTAACTATATTTTTTCTCATTCTCAATTAAAGCTATTTTATTTGGTAAACTCTCTTGGGCTATCTCTAGTAACTCTCTTATATTACTACCTGACATGATGTATCTCCTTTATGCCTAAAGTCCAAATCTTGTAATCTCTATCTATTATAATTTTTGGAATTGTACTATAATGGAGTATCTTTTTATAGAAAAATTTCACTATTCTATCTATATCATTATCATGTAATACCTTTGAAATTCCACCTGTTAATACTATGGAGTTTAAAATATCTAGCTTAAGAGTGACATAATTATTATAATTTTTAGAGACTTGGTATAGAACTAAAAAGATAGCAAGTTGCATAAGGATAACTGTAGCCTTAGGACTATACTCCTCTAAAATATTCTCATTTACCCCTAAATAGTCTAAAAGTTCATATACAAATTCATTATTTTTAGCTCCAAAAACTAAACTCTCTCTTGACTTATATACTCCCAATTTTTTAAACACCAATCTATCATAACCACTATTTGTTAAAATATTTTTATTCTCTATCAAATCTGTACTATAGTGAATATCGGTTGTTGCACCACCTATATCTATTAGTAAAAAAGGGTCAGTTACATCACTGTATAGTTCTCCTAATACAGACAGAGAGTTATTTACTATATATGGAGTTGAGTATATCTGATTTGAGGTTATATTATATAGTTTTTTAATATCCTCTTTGCCTACAATATCACTCTGATATAGATTGGTAAGATACTCCTTTAACTCCTCTTCTCGAATTTGAAGTTTATCCTTTATAATATTAGGCAATACAACTAAATTAGTTATATTTTTCTCTAAAAATGGTCTATCAATATTATTTCCAACATACACAATATTTTGATAATTTACCTCTTTTAAGTACTCAAGAAGTCTTTTATCAAATTTTGGTTTAACATTATCAATTCCACCAGCAATAATAACCACATCTATACTCTCTTTAGGTGGAATTGCTGTATCGATTTTAGAGTATAAGAGGGTATCAATAATATTAATACCGGAATTGAAAGCAATATTAGTAGCATATTTAATACTAAATAGAGAAGTAATACCAATAATAAGGGTACTTAGCCCACCATTTGCAGAGCTACATATAAAAATATTCTCTTTAGAGTATTTGGTTAGAAGGTTAGCACACTTATTTTGAACATCATCATATATATCTATATTAAAATCTCTAAAATATTGGTCTGTTACCCCATTGGCACTAATTTTAAAATATGTACTTCCTATATCTATGTGTAATCTATTCATTATTTTCCAATATTTTTTTATCTTGGCACATAAATTTTCTGTCCGATATGTAGTGGAGTATGTTCATCTTTTATCTTATAGTTTGCATCTATAATTTTTTGAAATTTGCTAGAATTTCCATAAAATCTTTTTGCGATAGAGGCTAAAGTGTCACCTTTTCGTACAACAACAATTCTTCTACTATTTTTTGTATCCAACAGTGGAATAATAAGTTTCTGTCCAGGATGTAAATGGGTAGAGCCTCTTTTTAAATCTCTATTTGCTCTTATAATTCTCTTAAACTTCATAGGATTTCCATAAAATTTTTCTGAAATAGAGGCTAGAGTATCCCCTTTTTTTACAGTAATTACTCTATATTTTGGTTTTTTAGGTTTCTCTTTTTTTATCTTATCTGTTACGATTTTACTCTCTTTTTTAATAATTGGCTTTTCAATTTTTGGTTTAATAGTATCTTTGTGGACACTATTTTCTACACTTTCAATAATTTTAGCAGGGGTAGGGGTTACCTGTTTTGCTTTTTTCTCTTTTAAAGTTTTAATAACAGACTCTCTTATCTCTTTCTGTTTGCTATTAATAGATGTTGTTTGTTCTGTAGGTGTAGGTTTTGTGCTTGGGGTTGGAGTTGTGGTCGGGGGTGGGGTTGGAGTAGAGATTTCTACTATTACATTTTTTTCATTAGCCTCTATAACATTTTCAACCTCCACACTTCCTTTTTTCTCCATAGTAATATTTCTATTTTCTAACATATTTACATTTTGTGGTTCACTCTTTTTATCACTATTTAGGTAATTAAACCCTAAATAGCCTACAACTCCTATTGCTCCAGCTGAAAATAGAGCAATTAGGAGTTTTCCACTACTATTTTCCTCCTCTCCATAGGCTAATTTCTTCTCTCTCTCATATTCGCTATAACTAAATTCATACTCTTGCTCATGGGTATTTTGAAAATAGTTATACTCATTATGAGATTTATGAGACTCGTTATGAGAACTATAGTTATCAAAGTCATTATCTCTTTTAAA
Organism: uncultured Sulfurovum sp.; assembly: GCA_964601885.1. GTDB lineage: Bacteria > Campylobacterota > Campylobacteria > Campylobacterales > Sulfurovaceae > UBA1140. The sequence goes on from CAZROY010000084.1 coordinate 5,120, forward strand.
AAATGAATCATTAAAAGCATCTTCTCTTATTATTAAGCTATTTGTTTCTTTATTATTATCTTCTTTATTATTTACGCTATTATCATTTATCATCTCATCTCTCCACTAGATTATATCTTGCTTAAAATTATAACATAATTCCAATATCGTGGATTATATTTTCAACTAGACTTCTACCACCTAAATCTATTTTTGACCTCTCATAAGCTAAACATTTATTATTAATTGGGATATTACCTCTTTTATAAAATCGAATATTATAGTTTTTATCTCTTACTGTAATTGCTTCTCCTGCATTAATAATATGTGGTGAAAATGGAATATCTATAATTCCTTTTTTGATGGAATTAAATATCTGTCTCCATAATGTATCAGCTGGGTCATTAAATACAGCTTCTAAAATATCTTCTACCATAGTGGTTAAATTCTCCTCTTCCTCTTCATCTGAAATATTAGGAATGCCTTTTAAGATGTTGAGAGTATATTGGGTATTTCTAACGGCACTAGCATTCACCTCAGGTGTTGGAATTCCAAACGCTTCATCTCTAGTTTTAGTAATTATCTTATCAGCTCGAACCATAGAGGCTATTACTGTAGATGTATTGATAAGAGCATCTGAAAACTCTTTATTTCTTGGAAATGCTCCCATCCATTGATGATAGACTAGATGGATTGAAGCATCATTATGTCCAAATTTATCTGCATATTTTCTTGCTAATCTTTTAATGACATTAGAGCTTATTATATCTTGAGAGATGGAACCTGTTTGTGAAAAGCTAACAGAGAATGATTTAACCCCCTCTTCTAATGAGAGTAACATCTCTAAAAGTTGAATAACAATTACAATGGCGGGTGGTTGAAGAGTTGCTGAAAGTGGTCCAAAAGACTCTCTATTAATTGGTTCATTAAGTTTTGAATACTTAGCACAGAGTCTCTCTACATATTTCCAATATAAAAATGCCTTATCTAGTGGAAAATTCTTTGAATATGGAAGTAAATATGTAATAGGACCTCCTTCAATTTCAAATATTCCACTAGCTAACGCTACTTCAATAAGCAATCTAGCATCAGGTGTTCCATGTCTTAAACTAATTGGAGTATTATAGTGTGTTACCATTTTTCTTGTTGTTCTATATCCATGAGTGATAAGAGGATAACCATTTAACATATTCTCATCGCTCTCTTCAGATAAGATTAACATCTTTTTTGCCATCTCATAATCATTTAATCTAGTATTACTATCTATTGTAAGAGGCAAGACATCAACACCGGCATTTACAAACTCCTTATATAGTTTAAAAACCTTATCATAGGTGGGAAATCCACCACGAGGTTGTACTAAAATCTTATCTGAATGTTTAAATTTATAAGAGATAAAAAGATTTTTATCTGCTTTAGTAATAAACTCTTCTATCTCATCAAAATCAAAACTCTCTGTATATGGTGTATTGGTTATTATATATCTCTCTTGTTGAAACATTATTGCCTCTCCTCTCTTAATTTAAGAGTCTCTTCTATCTTATCCAGCCCTTCATTTAAATCAATTTGATGAAAAACTAAATCATATCCGTAAGCTTTATATTTTGGAACTATATCCTCTTGTGATGCTTCACCAACACTTAAATTACCACCAATAGCAAAAAGTACACCATCTAAATCAAATCTCTGCTTTAAAAAAAGTAAATCTCTACTCCAACCCTCTGCTTCACCATTTAAAGATGAAATAAGAAGTAGATTGGCATCTGTCTCTATAACGGCATCAATAAACTCTTCAAGATATGTGTTGACCCCTAAATTAAACACTTCAAAACCTCTCTCTTTTAGAGAAATCTCAATAAGCCTATTGGCAACTACATGAATATCATTTCCAACTACACCTGTGACAACTCTCATATATAAACCTTCTTTTATTAGTGAAATTTTATCAGATATTGTTTAAAGTGTATTGATTGCAAATCTTAGATATACTTTTATATATAAAAAATGGAAAAATAGATGAAAAAAAAAGTTTTAATTATCTGTAGAGGAAATAGCTGTAGAAGCATTATTGCTGAAGCATTAATTAATAAATATTTAGATGGAGTAGAGGCTTATAGCTGTGGAACATCTCCTAGTTATAGAGTAAATCCTTATGCCAAAAGAGTTTTGGAAGAGAATTTAGCATGGAAAGATAGATACTATTCCAAAGATTGTAGCATGGTGACAGATATAGATTTTGATTTGATTGTAACGGTGTGTGACAGTACAAAAGAGAGATGTCCAATATTTTCAAAAAATGTAAAAAGAGTTCATATAGGATTTAGTGATCCTGATGGAGAGGAGTATTTGAGTTTTCAAAAGATTTATTTGGCAATAAAAGAGAAACTTATTCCAAATGTAAAATCACTATGTGGGATTATAGAATAGGATAAAACTATTAGATAGTTGAGAGATTAATCTTTGGAATGGGAGAAGTGAAATCTACTATTGTAGGCATCTCCATTTAAAACCATAGTTCTCCTCCTTTAGGCATGTTGTTAATTTATCAACTCCTTATATCCCATCTCCAACTCTCTTTTAGAGACACCACCTATTTGCATTATTTCTACTTCTCCTTTTTTATTCAGTCCTAAAAGTAGAGGAATTGCTCCTCCCCATTGTGCTTTTAGTTGAATATAACTTATAAAATCCATATAGTTATATCCTGAAATAACCGGATAGTTTATTCCTCTATCAGTTACAAACTCTTGTAGTGCATCACTATCTAAACCCTGTACCTCCATAGCAATAATTTTTAAATCTTGATGCTCCTTTGTTAACTCTATTAACTCCGGTATCTCTTTTAGACAAGGAGGACATCTATATCCAAATAGTATTAAATAGATTGGTCGCCCTTTAAACTCTTGAAATTCCAAACCATTCTCTATCTCTTTTATATGGATAGTTGTTCCATCTATTGTCTCTAGTGTAAAGGTTATCTCCTTGCTCTTCTCTTTTGATATTTTTTTATTATCGGCTATTACACTCTTTTCTGTTACACCACTACTATTATTATCACTCTTTTTTTCTGTTTTACTATTACATGCAGATATTACAAATAGTAATATTAACAGAACTACTACTTTTTTAACTCTCATTTAACCATTTTCCTTTTTTAAAAACATTATATCATTAAAGATTAAACTTTTATATGTTTTTTTGATAAAATTATACTTAAGGATTTAAAAATGGATAGTTATGAATATAGAGAGTTGCTAAAAATTCTCAATACAAAGATTGAAAATATAAAAAATATTGTTAAGCCAAAAGAGATAGAAAAAAGATTACAAGAGATAAACTCTATGCAACAAGAGCCATCTTTTTGGACTAATAGTAAAAATGCCTCAAAAGTTTCACAAGAAAAGACTCAAAAGCAGAGAGTTTTAGATAGATACAATAGGGCGTATCTATCCGTAAAAGATGCTACTGAGTTTTTTGAGATGGCAATGAGTGAAGGTGATGAAGAGTCATTAGAGATGATTTTTGAAGATGCCCAAAGTTTAAATGATAGTATAAAAGATTTAGAAATAGCAATAATGTTGGGTGGAGAGCATGATAATAGTAATGCTATTATCTCAATCCATCCGGGAGCAGGAGGAACAGAGTCACAAGATTGGGCAAGTATGCTATATAGAATGTATCTTCGTTGGGCAGAGAGAAAAGGGTTTAAAGTTGAGGAACTTGATTATCAGGTAGGAGATGAAGCAGGTATTAAAGATGTGACTTTTATTATTAAAGGTGAAAATGCCTATGGGTATTTAAAGGTTGAAAATGGCATTCACCGTTTAGTACGAATATCACCTTTTGATAGTAACGCCAAAAGACACACCTCTTTTGCATCTGTTATGGTCTCACCAGAAGTTGAAGATGACATAGATATTGAAATCGAAGATAAAGATATAAGGGTGGATACATATAGGGCAAGTGGAGCAGGAGGACAACATGTTAATAAGACAGACAGTGCTATTAGGATTACCCATTTAGAGACAAATATAGTGGTTCAGTGTCAAAATGATAGGAGTCAACATAAAAATAGAGCGACTGCCATGAAGATGTTAAAATCAAGACTATATGAGTATGAAAATAAGAAAAAACAGAAAAAATTAGATGGAGTTGAGAAGAGTGATATAGGTTGGGGACACCAAATTCGCTCCTATGTATTAGCCCCTTATCAACAAATTAAAGATAGCAGAAGTGGAATAGCATTTTCAAATGTAGAGGCTATTTTAGATGGAGATTTAGATAAGCTAATAGAAGGAGTATTAATTTCTAAATTAAAATAATTCTTATAACTATATTTAATATTTTGCATTATTATTTTTCTAGGAAAATTATAAAATAGTATAAAATTTATATTAAATAATAACTAATAACTATTATTCACGATAGTTACACAATTTAGATTTATACTATTGATAATCTAATAAAAAGGATATTAAAGTGAAAAATCTACATAAACTAACTATTGCAACGCTATTGGGATTAAATATAGTGACTACAGCAATAATTGCAGATGTGATGCAAGGTCAAAAGATATATGTCAAACAACTAAAATCTAAATGTGGAATGACAGGTAGTGCATTTGCAGGAAAACATTCACAAGACCAATGGGAGGAGATTTATGATGCTGGGAAATTAGCTGATGAGATAAAAAAAATATGTCACGGTTATACAGTAGATGAGAAGAGTTTACCTCACATTTATGATTTTGTTTATGAATATGCCAATGATTCAGGTAATGTTCCCAATATATAGAGATTTTCTTAATCGTAAAGAGGGTAGAGTCTGTCCTCCTCAAACTCTATTCTCTTTACTAAAATATCTCCAATTATTTCCAACTCCTTTTTAAATTTATCTCTATATTGTATATAAAGTTCAGGATTTGAACACTCATTAATAAATTTTAATGCGACTTCAGAGATATTTTGCATCTCTTTACTTGCATTGGTAATAAAAGTCATCTTTTCATCACTATATCTATATTTATCATTTAAATATGAATATAATAGGCTATCTTCAAAATTTATATGCATTATAAGCATAACTTTTAACTGATTTAATATGTCTTCTATCTCTTTATGGTTACTATTTGATATAAATGAACTATATAATTTATTATATATATTAAAAAGTTTTTTATGGTCATTTTTTAATTGATGAATAAGTAATGGGTTGTGTTCTCTCTCCATAAGAAAATCCTACTATTTTAGATGATAAATATTATACTATATTTTAACCAAAAAATTAAAGTAAAATGTTAATTTATATAAAAGTGTTTTTATATAATATTTTTTGTTGTTTTTTAGTATTTTTTAGATATAATTTGAATATATAAAATAAAATTAAGGAGTTTCCAAATGAAAAAGACTCTTCACACTTTAATAATGGGGTTATTAACACTGCTATCTGCCTATTTTTACATATTGGCAGATACTCCAACTCCTCAAACGATTATTATTAAAGAAGACCCATTAATTAATATAGAGTTTGAAGAGAATGCAACCTTTTCATATTTAAATTATTTAAGAGTTAAAGCCGGTCTTATACCATTAAAATTAAATAAACATTTAAAAATGGCTGCCAAAAATCATGCTAAATACCTCATTAATAATTCTACAATTGGACATTATGAGGATAAAAGTAAAATTGGTTATACAGGAAAATATGGCTCTCAAAGAAGTATATATAGCGGTTATAAAACCTCAATGGTTATTGAAAATATATCAAATAATAACTTTACACATAAAGAGTCTATTGATGGACTTATGGCTGCAATTTATCATAGATTTGGATTTTTGGATTTTCATATAGATGAGATTGGTATTGGAATAGAGCAAAATAAAAAGAATAGAGCCGAAACCGCTTTTGTATATGATATGGGTAGCCACGCTTTAGAAGATGTATGTCAAGAGAAAAATAGTATCCAATCTGGCGAATATGCAAAGGGTATCTGCGCTAATAAAAATATAAAAATTGGAGCTAACCTTTTAAATCAAATATTAGCAAAAAACAGATATAGAAATAGTAAAGTGGTAATATATCCATTTAATGGTCAAAATGATGTACCACCTGCTTTTTATGATGAGTTACCAGACCCTTTACCAGACTATAGTGTTAGTGGATTTCCTATAAGTATAAGTTTTAATGAATCATACTTTAAAAGAGTTGAAATGGTTAGTTTTAAACTTTTTCATAAAGGTAAAGAGGTAAAAGATGTTCTTATTTATAATTATAAAACTGACCCAAATAAGAGATTAAAAAAATCAGAGTTTGCACTTTTTCCTCTTAAAAGATTGGCTTGGGCTAATAAATATAGGGTAGAGGCAATCTATCGTGCTAATGGTAAAATAGAAAAAAAGGTATGGAGTTTTAAAACACGAGAGTTTAAAACACCTTTTTATAAGGTGACAAGAGATAGTAATAGTTTTAATATAACTCAAGGGAAATCTGCTATTTTTTATTTTCCACCCCTTTCTAAAATAGATATTTTAGGTAGCTTAAAATATCCATCTACTCTTGATATAAGCTTTATAGATAAAAATACAATTAAATTAATAGCAAACAGTACCAAATATAAAAAATTAATTTTAAACATCGGGCATCATAAATTAAAACTAAATATCAAAGATAAAATCTAAATTTATTGTATATTTAGATACTATTCTAATACTAAAACTATATAGGAAGAGATATGGTAGAGAGATATTCAAGACCCCAAATGGCTAATAGATGGACAATGGAGGCAAAATATCAAGCTTGGTTAGATGTTGAGTTGGCTGTTGTTAAGGGGTGGAATAGGTTAGGGCTTATTCCAGATAGTGATGCTAAAAAGATTATTGAAAATGCAACATTTTCAGTTGAGAGAATAGATGAAATCGAGGCTATAACTAGACATGATTTAATAGCCTTTACCACCTCTGTAGCCGAAAGTTTGGGCGAAGAGAGTCGATGGTTTCATTATGGAATGACAAGCTCCGATACAGTAGATACTGCTATAGCCCTTCAGATAAGAGACTCTTTAGAGATTATTATAGAAGATGTTAAAATGGTAATGGAGTCTATTAAAAAACGAGCATTTGAGCATAAAATGACTCTGATGGTTGGAAGAAGTCATGGAATTCATGGTGAGCCTATAACTTTTGGATTGGTGTTGGCTGTCTGGTATGATGAGATGAAGAGACACTTAGAGAATTTAGAGCAGACTATGGAGGTTATTAGAGTTGGTCAAATTAGTGGAGCTATGGGGAATTTTGCACATGCACCATTAGAGCTTGAAGAGATAGCATGTGAAGAGTTGGGATTAAAACCAGCCCCTATATCAAATCAGGTTATTCAAAGAGATAGATATGCAAGATTGGCAACCGCTTTAGCACTCCTTGCCTCATCTATAGAGAAGTTTGCAGTTCAGATTAGACATTGGCAGAGAACAGAGGTTTATGAGTGTGAAGAGTTTTTTGCAAAAGGTCAAAAGGGTAGTTCTGCTATGCCACACAAGAGAAATCCTATTCTTACGGAGAATATTACAGGACTTGCTAGAGTAATACGAGCTTATGCAACTCCAGCAATGGAGAATGTAGCTCTTTGGCATGAGAGAGATATTAGCCACAGTTCAACAGAGAGATTTTGGTTGCCAGATAGTTTTATTACAACCGATTTTATGCTTCATAGAGTAAATGGTGTTATTGCAAATTTAACTGTTATGCCAGAGAATATGATGAAAAATTTAAATTTAACAGGTGGATTGGTATTTTCTCAAAGAGTACTATTAGAGCTACCAAAAGCGGGAGTTAAACGGGAAGATGCTTATAGAATAGTTCAAAGAAATGCTATGAAGGTTTGGGAAGAGATACAGCAAGGGAGACCAACTATTAATAGTCAAGGTGACTCTTTATATCTTCAATATCTATTAGCAGATAAGGAGTTGAGAGAGTATTTAGATGAGGAGCAAATTCGTGAGTGCTTTAGTTTTGATTACTATACTAAAAATATAGATAAAATTTTCTCAAGAGTTTTTAATTAAATAATAAGGGGTATCAATGATAAGAGTTGTAAAAAGAGATGGTCGAGTTGAGATGCTGGATATTAGGAAAATCCAAAAATATACAGCCGATGCAGTAGCTGGTCTAAAAGATGTTAGCCAAAGTGAGCTAGAGGTTGATGCAAAACTACAGTTTAGAGATATGATAAGCTCTGAGGATATTCAACAGACTATGATAAAAACCGCTGTTGATAAGATAGATATAGATAGACCAGATTGGACATTTGTAGCAGCTAGACTATTTCTATATGACCTTTATCATAAAGTGAGTAGGTTTACAGGTTATAAACATCTAAAAGAGTATTTTAAAAGAGGAGAAAAAGAGGGGAAAATTATTCTTGGACTCAAAGATAAATATGACCTTGATGATTTAAATAACCATATTAAACCTGAAAGAGATTTACAATTTACATATTTAGGGATAAAAACTCTATATGATAGATATTTATTAAAAGATAATAGTGGAAATCCCATAGAGTTACCGCAACAGCTCTTTATGGGTGTAGCTATGTTTTTAGCTCAAAATGAGAAAAATCCCCAATATTGGGCAAAAAAGTTTTATGATATTTTAAGTAAATTTGAAGTTATGGTTGCCACTCCTACTCTTAGTAATGCTAGAACACCACGACATCAGCTTAGTAGCTGTTTTCCAAAAGGGGAAAAAGTTTTAACTTATAATGGATTTAAAAATATAGAAGAGATAAAGATAGATGATTTTGTAGTAACACATAAAAATAGATTTAGAAGAGTATATGAAGTTTTAGAGAGAGATTATAATCAAACAGTTTATAAATTCGATATAGCAGGATTTCCAAAAGAGACAATAAAATGCACACAAGAACACCCTATTTTAACACTTGATTGTGAATTTTTAAATAAAGAGTTTTCAGCAACTTCTAAATGGATAGAGGCAAAGGATATAAAAAAAGGAGATTTTGTTCAAATATCATACCCTGCATATACTCATAATCAAGATAAAATCTTAGTTAGTGACTATCTTCAATTAAAAGGTATTGATATAGTTGATGATAGAGTAGTGATTAAAAGAGAAAAGTGTGGATATGAAGATTATGCACAGAGTTATTATAATAATCAAGTGTCATCTATTAACAATATTATTCCACTTAATGATGATTTTATGAGACTTATAGGTTACTATATAACAGAGGGATATATCAAGAGAGATTTATCTTCAATTCATTTCACTTTTGGTTCAAAAGAGAGAGAATATATAGATGATACGGCTAAAATCCTTAAAAATCTATTTGAGGTAAATATTACTATTATTGAAAATAGAGATAACTCAACCTCTATATCTGTTCATAATAAGCTTCTTGCTAATTTTCTTTATTCTCTTATAGGTGGTGGATTTGATAAAAAATATCTAACAGATGTACTACTTTACGCAAAAAATCAAAAACATATTTTAATAGGCGCTTTTAGAGGTAATAAATTCACTATTGATAATGGCATTGCACTCTCTCTCTCTAACAGAGAGTTAATCCAACAGTTATATAATATAGCTCTCAGAGAGGGATTAACTCCTAAAATTAGCGTTTCAAAAGCTTCTCCTTTGGCAACAACTCAACCCTATATTTTAGAAATACAATATATTCATGACAAAGATTTTATTGAATTGGTAGGTAAAAATTTACACAAAATAGAGGTAAAAGAGTTAAAAAAAGATAACTCTTTAATTTGGTTTGAGGGTAATTTTTTTGCAAAAGTTAACAATATTCAGACTCAAAAAACAGATGAGGTGGTCTATAATCTTGAAGTCGAAGATGACCATAGTTTTGTAGTCAATAATGTAGCAGTGCATAACTGTTACATTGGAAGTACAAGCGATAATATAGAGGGGATTTTTGATGCCTATAAAGAGATGGCACTACTCTCTAAATTTGGTGGTGGAATTGGTTGGGATTGGTCACAAGTTAGAGGTATGGGGAGTTATATAGATGGACATAAACATGCTGCAGGTGGAATTATTCCATTTTTAAAAATCGCTAATGATGTGGCTATTGCTGTTGACCAACTAGGAACAAGAAAGGGTGCAATAGCTGTATATATTGAACCTTGGCATATAGATATAAAAGATTTCCTTGACTTAAAGAAAAATTCAGGAGAGGAGAGAAGACGAACCCATGACCTATTTCCTGCATTATGGCTTAATGATATTTTTATGGAAAGAATAGAAAAAGATACCACTTGGACACTATTTGACCCTTATGAGGTAGGCGAACTTACAAATCTGTATGATGATGAGTTTAATCAAAAATATTTGGAGTTAGAGATGAGAGATGATATAACAAAAGAGGTTGTATCGGCTAAATCTCTCTGGAAAGATATTTTAAGAAGTTATTTTGAGACAGGTAATCCATTTTTAACCTTCAAAGATAGTGCAAACAGAACAAATCCAAACAGACATAGTGGAATTATTAGAAGTAGTAATTTGTGTTGTGAAATATTCCAAAATACCTCTTCAAACCATTATAAGATAAAGTTGGTCTATAGTGATAAAAGTGTAGATATATTTGATGAAAATGAGATAATAACTCTTGATAATGGGGTAAGTAAACCTGCTAAAAAGATTACAGCCTTAGACACCATTAATAACAAACAAGTATGGATTGTAGAGAAGGAGGAGAGTGATGGAGATACTGCTGTATGTAATTTAGCATCTGTTAATTTATCTAAAATCAATACTAAAGAGGATATAGAGCGAGTTGTACCTATTGCCATTAGAATGCTTGATAATGTGATTGATTTAAACTTCTATCCATTGGCAAAGGTTAAAAAGACAAATGAGAAGAGTCGTGCTATAGGTCTTGGAGTTATGGGTGAAGCTCAAATGTTAGCAGAGAGTAAAATTAAGTGGGGTTCAGATGAACATCTATATCGAATAGATGAACTTATGGAGTCTATATCATATTGTGCTATTAAATCATCTAGCGATTTAGCCATTGAAAAGGGAAAATATCCTCAATTTGATGGTTCAGATTGGAGTAAGGGAGTTTTACCTATTGATAAGGCAAATAAAAAAGCATCTAAATTGGTTGATAGAGATGAAGTTTTTGGTTATAATTATAATTGGTCTAAGTTGAGGGAAAAGGTAAAGAGAGATGGAATGAGAAATGGATATTTAATGGCTATTGCTCCAACCTCATCTATATCTATCTTAACAGGAACAACACAAGCCATTGAGCCTGTATATAAGCGAAAATGGTTTGAAGAGAACCTATCAGGTTTAATTCCTGTAGTTGTTCCAAACCTCTCACCAGATACATGGGAGTATTATACCCCTAGTTATGAGTTAGACCAAAACTTATTAATTAAAGCAGGTGCAATTAGGCAAAAATGGATAGACCAAGGTCAATCACTGAATATATTTATTAGATTAGATAAGGCGAGTGGACGGTACTTAAATGAGATTTATATGAATGCTTGGAAATATGGATTAAAATCAACATATTATCTAAGAAGTCAATCTCCAGAAACAACCGATAATATTGCAGATAGAAGCCAAGAGTGTATAGGTTGTCAATAGATTAAATAGGGGCTAAATATGATATTGAGTATAGAGAGTAGCTGTGATGATAGTTCAATAGCAATAACAAGTATAAAGACCAATAAACTGCTGTTTTATAAAAAAATATCACAAGAGAGTGAACACTCCTCTTATGGTGGGGTTGTTCCTGAATTAGCCTCCAGACTTCACGCCATAGATTTACCCAATATATTAGAAGATGCCAAACCATATTTAAAGAACTTAAAAGCTGTAGCAGTTACTAATCAACCGGGACTTTCAGTTACTCTCTTAGAGGGAATTGCTATGGCAAAAACCATAGCAGTAACACAGAATATACCTCTTATTCCTGTTAATCATCTAAAAGGACACATATATTCTCTTTTTATTGAAAAAGATGAAAGCTTACCACTATTGGTACTTCTTATTTCTGGCGGACATACACAGATAATAAGGGTTGAGAGTTTTGAAAAGATGAAAATCTTAGCTACAACTATAGATGATAGTGTAGGAGAGACATTTGACAAAACTGCTAAAATGATGGGTTTGGGTTACCCAGGAGGTGCAGTTATAGAAAAATTGGCAAAAGAGGGTGATGAGAACCGTTTTAAGCTTCCTATTCCTCTAAGAAACTCTAAACTTATAGCTTTTTCACTATCTGGACTTAAAAATGCTGTTAGATTAACCATAAGGGATTTAGAAGGGGTTAAAGGTATAAATCGTAAAAATAAGTGTGACCTCTCTGCATCATTCCAAAAAGCAATAACAGCCCATCTTATTCAAAAGAGTAAAAAAATTTTTAAAAATGAGTCTATTAAAGATTTTGCTATTGTAGGTGGTGCTAGTGCCAATTTATATATTAGAAAGGCATATAGAAAATTATGTAATGAGTTTGGAAAAGAGTTACATACTGTTCCACTTGAATACTGCTCTGATAATGCTGCTATGATAGGGAGATATGCTGTAGAAGCCTATAAAAGAAGGGCATTTATTGACCCCTATAAAATAGATATTGGTGGTAATAAAAAACGAGAATTGGGAAGTGAACTTTAATAACTAAATAGCTGAAATCCCCCGACTTAGCCCATCAAACCTCACTAAACCCCACAATATAGGGATTTCATTTTTTAAAAAGGCACTACAGTTACTGTAAATCCTATGATTACGGTCTTTGAATAGGAAATTATACTATAATTTATATTTAAAAAAATATTTTTTTGTAGTGCCTAAATTATATGGTAAATCCCGATATTTAGGGCTTTACTCCATTTTAATGTCCTAAGTCAGGAACAAAGGGTAGGGATTTTAGTCCCGTAAAAAAGAGTCTAATTATTTGGTTTTGGTTTTAAAAAAGTTCTTACTCCACGACACCTATCTTCCCACAGCTCAAAAAAGAGTTTTTCAATAGCTTAACCAATATTTGAAACTCTTTTAACTTAAGAGAAGCATTGACTAAAA
>CAZROY010000085.1:0-10917 GCA_964601885.1 uncultured Sulfurovum sp.
TGTTATGATTTATCTTCCATGTTTGGCAGCATCTATGGTTTTTGCGAAAGAGGCGGGTGGATATAAATATTTAGTTTATCTATTTTTCTTTACCACTATTACAGCTTGGGTTTTAAGTTTTATTACTTATAGAGTTTTGCTATAAACTATCCAATCATCAAATTCTTGGAATTTATGCTAAGAATTATTAAAATAGTGAATTTTGTCTAAAGTTATGTGAAATATAATAAACTTTATGATAAAATTCGCCTTCAAAAGTGTTGATGAGTATCTTAGTTATTAGAGGTAGTTATCAGTACTTATAAAACTAGAGAAGAGGAAAAGAATGACAGCAATTAGACTTACAAGAATGGGTAGAAAGAAAAAACCTTTTTATAGAATTGTAGTAACAGATAGTAGAAAAAGAAGAGATGGTGGTTGGATTGAAGCAATTGGTCACTATAATCCAATGGTGAAAGAGAATGGTGTAAAGTTTGATGAAGAGAGGTTAAACTATTGGGTTTCTGTTGGTGCTCAAATGAGTGATAGAGTAAAAAAAATAACAGGTAAATAATATCTATGGTAACTGATTTCGTCTCAGAATATGCTAAGCTTCTAGTTAGTCACCCTGAAGATATATCTGTATCAATTAAAAATCTTGAAGAGAAATACGATGAGATTACTATTATTGCAAATAGTGAAGATGTTGGTAAGCTTATTGGTAAAGAGGGACGAATGATAAACTCTATTAAAACAGTAATATCGGGTTGCAAAGCTAAGGGTGGAGTCAATTATCGTGTTAATGTCGAGGCTAAAAAATAGATAATATATGCAAAAAGCTAAAAAGTTTTTTATAGCTCAAGTGGGTAAAACTCACGGACTCCATGGAGACCTGAAACTCCATCTTTATACAGATTTTCCAGAACAGTTCAAAGTAGGTTATAGTTTTGATAGCAGTATAGGGCGACTTGAAATTAGTCGTATTAATAGTAAAAATAGCACTATAGCTTTTCAAGGTTATAATAGTATTGATGATGCCAAAAAATTAACCAATGTGAAACTATATGCCTCTTTAGAAGAAACGAGAGGGCGATGCAAACTTAAAGAGGGCGAATATTTTTGGTTCGATTTGGAGGGGTGTAATATAGTTGAAGATGGTAATATTTTGGGAGTAGTTAAAGAGGTACAGAGATTGGCTGATATTGACTACTTTTTTATTCAAACAGATAACTCTTTAATTGAAGAAGGGTTGGCTAAATTTTTTCTTATTCCAAATATCAATAGATATATACTCTCTATTGATATAGAAAATAAAATTATCTTAGTAAAAGATGGCAAAGCAATCTTGGAAGCATCATAAACTACCTAATTGGGCAAAAAGGCTAAAAATTGAAAATTATAAACATAAAAACCCAGATAGTAAAAGCTCCTCTTAAAAAACCATTTAAGACAGCTCTGAGAAGAGTAGATAGTTTAGAAGATTTGGTTCTGTTGATATATACAGACAGCAACCTTATAGGTTATGGAGAGGGTGCGTCAACTGCCGTTATTACAGGTGAAACATTGAGTAGTATGCAGGGGGCTATTGAGCATATTAAGCCTCTACTTATAGGCAAAGATATTGAAGATTTCAATACTCTTTTATATATTATAAAAAATAGTATGGTTCACAACAACACTATTAAATCAGCACTAGAGATGGCTCTTTATGATTTGCGTTCACAATCTTTAAAACTCCCATTATTTAAATTTTTAGGTGGAAGTAAAACCAAATTTAAAACAGATATTACAATTAGCTTAAACAGTATAGATACTATGTTACAAGATTGCCAAGATGCTATAGATTTAGGATATGATATTTTAAAAATTAAGGTAGGAGAGTCTATATTAGAAGATTATAGTAGAATAGAAATTCTAGCTAAAACCTATCCAGATGTAACTTTAAGAATAGATGCAAATCAGGCATGGAGTGCAAAAGAGACAGTAAAAATGCTACAGAGATTGGAGAGAAAAAATATATTTCCAGAGTTAATAGAGCAACCTGTAAAGAGAGATGATATTAGAGGTATGAAGTATATAAGGGAGCGAACTTTAACACCACTTCTTGCAGATGAGTCAATATTTGACACTAAAGAGGCAATAGAGTTTTTAGAGATGGAGGCTTGTGATTTTATCAATATTAAACTAGCAAAGTGTGGAGGTATATCTGAAGCCTTAAAAATAGCTGATATTGCAGAAATTTACGGGGTTAAGTGTATGATGGGGTGTATGCTAGAGGGTGCTATATCAATTACTGCAGGAGTTCATCTAGCATCTGCTAAATCTAATATTATAACAATGTTAGATTTAGATAGCGTAAATCTTTTGGCTTACAATCCTATTAATGTGGGAACTCAATTTAATGGAAGTGAAATTATATTAGGTGATGATTATGGATTGGGAAGTGAAATACCCAACCGCTAAAGACGATTGGAATTTCAGCTATTTAGTTATTAAAAATTCTTAGGAGTGTGAACTTTAGTCCACGAACTACAAATTCTATAAAATAGTAACTTTTCTAAACTATTATATTTGATAACTCTTTATCAACTGAAAGTGAGTTATCACTATTATAAACCCGACCCAGATAAAAAAGCCTAATTATTTTAATAATCTTTTTCCCCATCTAAATTTATCTCTATACCAACCATCTAACGATGAAACTGTAACCGAGTGTGCTTTGCCACTACTTGCATGAATAAACTTATGGTTGCCAATATATATACCAGAGTGGTTTATATGCCCCTTTAGCGATGTATCAAATGAGAGTAAATCACCCTCTTTTAATTCATATATAGAGAGCTTTTTACCGGCTATTTTTGATTGTGCTAAAGATGTTCTAGGAATATTTATTCCAACCTCTTTAAATACAGCATAGGTAAATCCTGAACAGTCAAAACTATTAGGTCCTGTAGCTCCATATCTATATGGTCGTCCTAAATATTTTTTTGCATGTTTTACAATAATATTTCTACTACTAATATTGCTCTCTAAACTCTTTTGTCTCTCTAAACAGCCTGTAAAGAGTAGTGCCAATATTATAAATTGAACAATTTTTTTCATATTAAATTTCTCACCTTCTACTATATTATAATTTTTAATAAATTTATTTAAAATCATTAAAATTCTTAAATAAAACTAAACAATATCTCCCGTGTAATATTTATATTATAAACTATGTTATAATATTCTATGTTGACTACACCACCCTTAAAGGTGAAGCGTTAAGTTGAGTAACAATTTAAAGTTTCTTATTGCTAAGTTTTACTATATTCTTTTAAGTCAATAAATAGTTTTCATAAAGATAATTATATACAAATTAAATTAAAATATTAAGAAATTCTTTTAGAAAGGAGGAAAGGCTCATATCACCGTCTTAAAAGACCATCTCTCTGGGCCTAAAATAACAATGAATAATATATTAGAAATAAATGGGTTAACTTTAAAAATAAAAGATAAAACTCTATTGAAATCTGTAACTTTTGAGATAAAAAAGGGTGAGATATTTGCTTTGGTGGGAGAGAGTG
This sequence comes from uncultured Sulfurovum sp., assembly GCA_964601885.1. Classification (GTDB taxonomy): domain Bacteria; phylum Campylobacterota; class Campylobacteria; order Campylobacterales; family Sulfurovaceae; genus UBA1140. The sequence goes on from CAZROY010000085.1 coordinate 3,546, forward strand.
GAAGTGGCAAATCCCTAACCTCTCTAGCAATAATGAGACTTCTTCCTAATAGTATTAAAATAACTCAAGGTGATATAATGCTACAAGGCAACTCTCTATTGAAGTTGGCTGAATATAAGATGCAGACTCTTCGTGGCAAATCTATTGCTATGATATTTCAAGAGCCTATGACAGCTCTTAATCCTGTATTAACTATAGGGGAGCAGGTGGCTGAAGTTCTAAGAGTTCATCTAAAACTTAAAGAGGAAGATATAAAGAAGAGAGTGGTATCGCTATTTAATGAGGTGGGTATTATAAATGCTAAAGAGAGATACAGTTGGTATCCTCATCAACTATCAGGTGGTCAGAAACAGAGAGTGGTAATTGCTATGGCTTTAGCTTGTGAGCCAAATTTACTTATTGCAGATGAACCCACAACAGCACTTGATGTCACAATTCAAGCACAAGTTCTAGCACTATTGAAGAGAATACAGAAAAGAAGAGGGGTATCTATACTATTTATTACTCATGATATGGGTGTTGTTGCCACAATGGCAGATAGGGTAGCTGTTATGAAAGACGGTAAGATTGTAGAGCAGAATAGAATAGCTGAGTTCTTCTCCAATCCAAAACATCAATACACAAGGCAGTTATTAAAAAATGTACAAATTGATAATAAAAAGAGTTCAATAAAAAAGAGTAAAAAAATTTTAGAGATTAAAGATTTAAAGGTCTATTTTCCAATCAAAAAGGGGATATTTCAAAGAATTACAGATTATACAAAAGCTGTTGATGGAGTATCTTTATCTATTGAAGATGGTAAAACTTTAGCTTTGGTAGGTGAATCTGGAAGTGGTAAAAGCACTATTGGTAATGCAATTTTAAGACTTCTTGATATAACAGATGGGAGTATAATATTTAATGGTACGGAGATATCAAAACTCTCACAAAAAGAGTTATTACCATTTAGAAAAAAAATACAGATAGTATTTCAAGACCCATATTCTGCCTTAAATCCTAGAATGAGTGTAGGTGAGATTATAAGAGAGGGAATGGTTAGTCTAAATGTAGGTGGTAATAAGAGTATGCAAAATAGGACTATTGAGGAGCTTTTAGTAAAAGTTGGTCTGAAAAAAGAGCATATACATCGCTATCCTCATGAGTTTTCTGGTGGGCAGAGACAGAGAATAGGAATAGCTAGAGCCTTAGCTGTAAAGCCAAAACTGATTATTTGCGATGAACCAACATCTGCATTAGATGTATCTGTTCGTTCACAGGTTATAAAACTTTTAAAAAAATTACAAATAGAAGATGGATTGAGTTATCTATTTATTACTCATGATTTATCAATAGTCCCAATGATAGCAGATAGTACAGCTGTTATGAGATATGGAAAAATCATAGAGTATGGATTGGTAGATGAGGTTATGCAAAATCCAAAGCACGAATATACAAAACAGCTCTTAAACTCCGCACCAAAACTACCAACTATTGATATAATTTAATTTCTTGTAAGAGTATCTACTATTTTAGTGACCACCAAATCAGAAGTAACATTAAGAGATGTTCTAGCCATATCCAAAACTCTATCAACTGCCACAATAATAGCCAAATACTCAACAGGAAGTCCCACTTGATTTAAAATTACAACCATCATAACCAAAGATGCACTAGGTAAAGCTGCGACCCCAACACTAAGTGCTACAACAGTTAATCCTAAAACCAATTGGTCTCCTAAACTCATTGATAACCCTGCTAAATTTGCTATATAAAGTACTGCTATGGTAAGATATGCTGCAGTTCCGTCCATTGATACTGTAGCACCAAGAGGCAGTACAAATCCAGCACTATCCTTGCTTACTCCACCTTTCTCTTGTACTACCTGTAAACTTACCGGCAAGGTTGCTGCACTTGAAGCAGTTGAAAATGCCATAATTGGAGACTCTTTTACTGCATTTAGATATTTATAAGGATTTATTTTTGCGAAAAATGATAATAGTATTGGTAAGGTAATAACTGCATGGATAATAATAACACCCAACACAACTAAAACATACTCCCATAGACTAAAGATAACATCAATTCCTTGTTTAGCTATAATATAAGATATTAGTGAAAATACACCAATAGGTGTTAAATTAATAACCCATTTAGCAATAAAAAACATAGCACTATTAATAGCACTAAAGAGGTCAAATAAAATGGCTTGATGTTTCTCTTCTAAATTAAAAGATGCCAAAGCTAAAAATACAGCAAATACAATAATCTGCATCATATATCCACTTGCTAAAGAGTTAAACACATTTGATGGAATAAAACTCATAATCATATCATGAAAAGAGAAAGGTTTAATCTCACTAGCTTTCGCATACTCCAAACCTGCTGAACTCATAGGCTCACCAATTGGAAATATATTCATAACCAAAATGGCTAAAAATACAGCTAAAGCTGTGGTAATAAGATACAATCCTATGGTTTTTAATCCAATCTGTTTTAATTTATCAACAGAGCCTAAACCGGTCAAAGCTGTATATATAGAGGCAAAAACTAATGGGACTACTAACATTTTTAAGAGAGCTACAAACATATCTCCTATTAGTTTTTGCTCTAAAGCAAGTTGTGGCAATAATATACCAAAAGCAACTCCAAGCAATATTCCTATAAAAACTTGAACATTAAGTGATTTTAAATAGTGCATTTTTTCACCTTTTAATATAGAGATGAGGCGTTGTCAAGTAGAGTAACACCTCTATAAAAAATTATAAGAAGATAGCAAAATCATTTTTAATAGATATAATATCTATAAATGGCTGTATCTCATCTTCAGAGACTTTAAAAGCGTGAACAAATGAGAAAAATAGCTCTTGTTCTTCCTCTTCTGCTCTTCCATCAGCTAAAAGTAAATCTATAAGATTTGCTAAAACCGTCATTTTTTGGTCATGATTTAAAATCTCATTAGCCTTTTTCTGAAATGTCTCCAAATCATTCTTTTTAGCATATTTATATGCACTATTAACCAACTCTTCTGGGTCACCAAAAGATTGTAAAGTTGATACTAAATAGTGCATCTCTTCATCTGCTAACTCACCATCTGATGCCATTATATATATCATGCTTCCTGCCAAAGCTACTGCAGGGGTTAATTCTACGGTTGATGAAAATTTATCAAAAAAGCCCATTTAATTGTCCTATTTTTTAATATAATTTGCTATTATAAGCAATTGCGAATAATAACAATAAAGAAAAAAAAAGCTCCTTAATCAAGAGTGATAATTTGGACTCTCTTTTGTAATAGTTACATCATGAACATGACTCTCTTTAAGTCCAGCTGTCGTTATCTCTACAAACTCCGCTTTTTTCCAGAAGGTTGGAATATCTTTTGAACCACAATACCCCATAGAGCTTCTAAGTCCGCCCATCATCTGATGGACAACTGAAGATATTTTACCTCTATATGGAACTCTTCCTTCAATCCCTTCAGGTACCAATTTTTCTGTAGCAGTCCCCTCTTGGAAATATCTATCGGTACTACCTTTGCTCATAGCTCCAATACTCCCCATACCTCTATACTCTTTAAACTGCCGTCCATTAAATAGTATCATCTCACCGGGTGCCTCATAAGTTCCTGCTAATGCAGAGCCTAACATCACAGAACTGGCTCCAACTGCTAAAGCTTTTGCAACATCTCCTGAAAATCTAATACCACCATCTGCAATAACAGGTATCTCTAAAGGGTTGGCAATCTGTACTACCTCATCAACAGCTGATATTTGAGGAACTCCTACACCTGCTACTATTCGAGTGGTACATATTGAACCCGGTCCAATTCCAACCTTGATACCATCTGCACCGGCTTCAATTAAATCTTTTGCGGCTTTTGCTGTTGCTATATTTCCAGCAATTACATCTATATCCAGATTTGCTTTTATCTTTTTTAGAGTATCTATAATACCTTGTGAATGACCATGTGCTGAATCCAATACAATCACATCAACTCCAGCCTTAACTAAAGCTTCAGCTCTATCAAACTGTCCTACACCAACAGCACCACCGACTCTCAGCCGTCCATGTTTATCTTTATTTGCATTTGGAAACTGTTCTCTTTTTTCTATATCTTTTATGGTGATAAGTCCATGTAGAACATTGTTATCATCAACAATAGGTAGTTTTTCTATCTTATGTTTCTGTAATATTTTAGTCGCCTCATCAAGTGTAGTTCCAGCCTTTGCGGTGACAAGTGGGGCTTTTGTCATAACATTTTCAATAGTGGCTGACATATCTGTAATAAAACGCATATCACGATTTGTAATAATACCCAAAAGTCTCATATTTTTATCTACAACGGGAACTCCTGATATATGATACTCCCCCATAAGAGCATCTGCATCTGCTACAGTTTTATCCGGTGATATAAATATAGGGTCAATAATAATTCCACTTTCAGACTTTTTTACTTTATTAATCTGTTTTGCTTGAGTCTCTATATCCATATTTTTATGAATAATTCCAATTCCTCCAAGCCTAGCCATAGCAATAGCTGTTCTATATTCTGTTACAGTATCCATAGCTGCTGATACCAAAGGGATATTTAGAGTAACTCGCTTTGTTAAATTAGTTTTTAAAGAGACATCTTTTGGGAGTACTGTTGAGTATTGTGGTACTAACAAGACATCTTCAAATGTCAATGCTCTCATCTTTATATTCATTATGTAAAAATTAGGCTCGGAGACATCACCGTCTATAACGGCAAAGAGAGCCTATCTCCTTTCTTATATTTGTTTCACCGGTCAATTACCGTCATTTAATTTTAATCAATATTTTTTTTAATATCTGAAAAATCTCCAACAACAATAGAACCTCCGTTCTTTAAAATTATATAATCAGTTATATATTTCACAATTTCAAGTTTTTTAGAACTGAGTTTTAATCGTTTCTTTTGAGTTAGCATTATGGTTTTCATGTGGTAATTGTATATAAAAAATAATAGAATGTCAAGGAGAAGTCCTCAGCAAAGCTGATTATTCCTCCTCGCTATTAAGGCTAAATAGTCCTCAAGTTGTTACAACTTTTAATATAAAGTTTACTTTTCTGATTTCAATATCCCTTTAATTGCTCCTTGAATATCTGCAGGATATACAATAAACTTAGAATTTGAAGAGTTTGACATCTTCTCTAACATATTAATATATCTATCACCTAAAAGAAACATTGCAGGTAACTCTTTCCCCTCTGTGGCAGTTGCTATTAACTGCATAGCTTTAGCAGATGCTTGAGCTAGTGCTACTTGTGCTTGAGCCTCCAATTTGGCAGCCTCTAACTTTCCTTGTGCCTCAAGAATTGCGGCATTTTTATTACCTTCAGCTGTAGTCTCAATAGCTCTTCTCTCTCTTTCGGCTGCCGCTTGTCTCTCCATAGACTCCTGCATAGAGCCACTTGGATTTATATCTTGGATTTCAACAGATTTAACAGTTACTCCCCAATCTGATACATCATCTATAATGTTATCCTTTAATTTTGCTTTTATTATTTCACGATTTGATAATGCCTCATCTAGTTTCATTTCACCAATAATAGAGCGGAGTGTTGTCATAATTAAGTTAGAAATAGCGAGTTTGAAATCTTCTACCCCATATAGAGCATCTTTTGGATTAGTAACACGAACAAAGGCTATAGCATTTGTTCTAATTACCGCATTATCTTTAGTAATTACCTCCTGCTGTGGAATATCCATAATAATATCTCTTGTGGATATTTTTGCTCGAACACTATCCACAAATGGCACAATCACATTTAATCCGGGTTGTAAAGTTCTACTAAATTTACCAAGTTTTTGAATAATCCACTCCTCTCCTTGTGGTACAATCTTAATACCCTTATATAGTGTAATTACAACTCCTATAATAAACACAATCAATATATTAAATCCTATCATCTTAAATCCTTCTTTTTTATATCTTCTCAACCTCTATGAGTTGACCTTTTACATTGACAATTTGAACTTGAGCTAAAAGTGGAATATCCTCTTTTGCTGTAGCGTACCATATTGTATTACCAAGTATTGGTGTATTGAATTTTACCTTACCTCGTCCATTTGCATCAATCGGTTCTTCTACTACACCTCTTACTCCTATAGCATAATTTGACTGTCCGCTACTATCTATTTTGTGGGCTTTATAGTATTTAAAGAGCATTATAATAGCTATAACACTAGCAACAGACCATATAGAAAGTTCTATATTTAAAGATATGGGTAAGAGTACATCAATAATTCCAACTAAAATAGCTCCAATACCTAAACCCAACATAATAAATGTACCAGTAAAAATCTCTGCAATAAGTAATATTAGTCCAAAAATAATCCAATGCCACCACAACAGTTCATTAGTTAAAAATTCCAACATTTAAACTCCTTCAATTACATAGAATTGGTTGAATAATATTATAGCATTATTCGTTTAAGCATGTAAGCAATCTTTAGGTATAATCGCTAACTTTTTTAAACCCTATAAGGACATATAATGGAACATTTGAATGTATATTATGATAAAGATTGTAATTTAGATATTATTAAATCTAAAACAGTAGCTATGATTGGTTTCGGTAGCCAAGGACATGCACATGCAGAAAATTTAAGAGATAGCGGTGTAAGTGTTGTTGTTGGTTTAAGAGAAGGTGGTAGCTCTTGGGCAAAAGCTGAAGCGAAAGGTTTTGAGGTTTTAACCATTGAAGAGGCGACAAAAAGGGGTGATATTGTAGTTATTTTAGTTCCTGATGAGAACCAAAAAGAGATTTATGAAAAACAGATTGCCCCAAATCTAAAAGAGGGTGCAACAATCTCATTTGGTCATGGCTTCTCTATACATTATGGACGAATTAAACCAGCACCAACTATTAATGTAATGATGGTAGCTCCAAAAGCACCCGGACATACAGTGAGAAGTGAATTTGTAAGAGGTGGAGGTATTCCTGATTTAATTGCAGTTGATGCTGACCCAAGTGGTGAGACTCTTGAACTTGCAAAATCTTATGCTTCTGCTATTGGTGGTGGACGAACAGGAATTATTGAAACCACATTTAAAGATGAAACTGAGACTGACCTTTTTGGTGAACAAGCAGTTCTTTGTGGTGGAATTACAGCTCTTATTCAAGCAGGATTTGAGACTCTAATAGAGGCTGGTTATCCAGCAGAGATGGCATATTTTGAGTGTTTGCATGAGACAAAACTTATTGTTGACCTCATCTTTGAGGGTGGAATTGCCAATATGAGATACTCTATTTCAAATACTGCAGAGTATGGAGATATGATAAGTGGACCTAGAGTAGTCAATGAAGAGTCAAAAAAGGCAATGAGAGAGATTTTAAAAGAGATACAAAATGGTAAATTTGCAAAAGA
>CAZROY010000086.1:0-3798 GCA_964601885.1 uncultured Sulfurovum sp.
TACTTTGCAGGAGCAGGATTTGATGATATAAAAGCAGAAGATGTAACAAATGGTGGGCGAATAGATTTGAGTGTGTTTATAGATGATAAAGTCTATATTTTTGAGTTTAAGGTAAATCAAACAGGGGCTTTGGCACAGATAAAGGCTAAGAAGTATCATGAGAGATATTTAGCTGATTATAATGAGATTTATATTGTGGGGGTTGAGTTTGACTCTACACAGAGGAATATAATTGGGTATGAGTGGGAGATGATAAAATTAAAGAGGAGATAATAGTTGAAAATTTAAAAGGAGAATTACACACAAATTAAATTAAAATGTCAATAAATTTTTTTTGAAAGGAGGAAAGGCTCTCCTTAGCATCTTACAAGACGATGTCTCTGAGCCTAAATTAATGATGAAAAAGCTACTTTTGTTACTTCTACTACTATTTACAACCTCAATCTATGCTAAAGAAAAACTCTTGCCAACTGAAAAGAGTTTAATAGAGGGTCAGTTTTCTAATGGATTTAAATATACCATTAAAAAAAATACAAAACCTAGAAGTAGAGCTGAATTAAGATTAATTGTCAAAGTCGGCTCTCTTGAAGAGGATAGTGACCAAAAAGGGGTTGCACACTTTATTGAGCATATGGCTTTTAATGGGACTAAACATTTTAAAAAAAATGAACTTATTAAATATTTGGAGGCTATAGGGGTAAAATTTGGAGCTCATTTAAATGCTAGTACAAGTTATGAGAGAACTCTATATAAACTTACTGTTCCATTAGAGGGTGATAATTTAGAGAAGTCATTTGTAGTATTTCAAGATTGGGCTAGTGGTTTAAGTTTTGATAAAAATGAGTTTAATAAAGAGAGAGGTGTAGTATTGGAGGAGGCTAGATTGGGAGATAATGCGGGATTTAGAATATATAATAAATCAAAAAAGCTCTTTTTTGGAGACTCTTTATATATGGATAGAGTACCAATTGGAGATAAAAAGATTATAAAAAATATATCGGTGGATAGAGCAAAAGAGTTTTATACAACTTGGTATAGACCTGAGTTTATGCACTTTATAGCTGTGGGCGATTTTAATACAACAAAAATTAAGAGTTTAATAGAGAAATATTTTAAGCCTCTAAAAAATAGAAACCATCGAAAGAGGGCATCAAGAGAGATAAAAGATAATAACACAACAAGAGTTTTGTCTGTAACTGATAAAGAGATTACCTCAAATTTACTTTCGGTCTCTTATGTTGATAAACTAGAATATATAAGAACAGAAGAAGATGTAAGAGAGGCTCTTAAAGAGTCTATTATCTATAAACTCTTCAATATAAAGGCCAGAGAGCAGATATTGAAGGTCAATCCAAAGGCAACCTCTATAACATTAACTCAAGAGAATATAAATAGTAAAAAATCCACCTATACTTTTAATGTAAAATATAATAGTGGTGATGATAAATCGGCTCTTAGGGAACTATATGAACTTATTAAATCCTTTCAGAAGTATGGATTTTCAAAAAATGATTTCCTACTTGTTAAAAAGGAACTATTAGAGAGAAATGAAAAAGATTATAGACAAATATCGGATTTAAGGTCAGATACAATATCTGCACAGCTTGTCAATTATGCTCTTAGTCACTCTGTCTATATAGACTATGACTATAATTATCAATTAAAAAAAAGGATTTTAAAAAGTATCAAATTGGAGGAGATAAATGCACTCTTTAGAAAAATTATGAACTTCAAAGATAGATTTATTCTTTTTATAAATACAGATGGTGCAAAAGTATCAAAAGATGAGGTTTTAGAAATTATAAAGAGTGCGGATGCTAAAGATTTAACAAAAGTTAAAAAGTTACCTTCCATAATATTGGATAAAAAATTAAAACCTACACAGATAGTTGCCCATCAGTATAATAAAAAGACAGATATTTACAAATATATATTAAAAAATGGAATAAAGGTGATATTTAAACCAACTAGCTTTTCAAAAGATAAGGTTATCTTAAAAGCCTTTAGCTTTGGTGGATACTCACTATATGGAGTAGATAGTTTAAATGATGCACAAAAAACCTCATTATTTATAGATAAATCTGGAGCTGGGGAGTTTTCAAGTATAGATTTATCTAAGATATTGGCTGGAAAAACTGTAACAGTGACTACAAATATATCAAAATTAACAGAAAACATATATGCTTTTGCAAACAGTAAAGATATAGAGAGTATGTTTCAGTTACTTTATTTAAAATTGACAGAGCCTATTATAGATAAAAGGGTTGAAAAAAATCAAAAAAAGATATTAAAATTTATAGCAAAAGAGACAACAAGAGACCCACAAAATAGATTTTTACAAGAGTTATCTAAATGGTATCAGAAAAACAATCCTAGAGTATTTTTTGATACACCAGAGAGTATAGAGAGGCTAGATAGTAATCTAATGTTAAAGATATATAAAGATAGATTTGCAGATTTAAATAACTTTAGTTTTGCTATTATTGGTGATATTACAGTAGAAAAGATAGAGGAGTTAATTAGCAAATATTTTGGCGAACTGCCAACATTAAAACGAGATGAAACATATATAGATAGAGAGATTGACTATTATCATGGAGAGGTTAATTTTATAAAAGAGTATAATAGTGAAAACATCTCAAATATTTTGATTTTATATAAAACTCATATTCCATATAGCAAAAAAAACGAAATAGCTCTAAGTGCATTAGTTAGCATTTTAAATGTTAGATTAAGAGAACTTATTAGAGAAGAGAAATCTGGAGTTTATGGAATTTATATTACTGCAGATATTTCCAAATTAGAAAAAAATAAATCAGATGCTCTTATTCATTTCTCTTGTGACCCAAAACGAAAAGATGAGCTTATATCTTATGTGTATAAGAGTATAGAGAAGATAAAAACAGATTTTGTTACAGATAAAGAGTTAAATATATATAAGAAAAAATTTAAAGTCTCATATCAGACAAATATTAAAGAGAATGAGTATTGGTTAGAGAATATGATAGATAGTCTAAAATTAAATACTCCGTTAGAAGAGATATATCAACTTCCAAACTTAGTAGATAACATCTCAAAAGAGGATATAAAAGATATTGCAAATAAGATTTTTGGTAAAGATAGATTGCAGGGAGAACTAAATCCAAAAAAGTAGGGTAGAATTTCTAAAAATAGCTTATATTATGATACAATATGTCAAATTGCTATTAAATGGGATAATGAAGAATGATATTAGAAAAGTTAGATAAAGAGTTTGTACTTCAAACTTATGCAAGAGATTATACAAATTTTGTGCGTGGAGAAGGGGCAACTCTTTTTGATATAAGCGGAAATGACTATATCGATTTTGCCTCTGGAATTGCTGTAAATAGTGTTGGACACAACAATCCAACGCTTGTAAATGCACTGTGTGAACAGATAAGAAAGATTATTCACATCTCAAATTTGCAAGTTATTGAGCCTCAAGCAAAACTAGCTCAAAAGATTTGTAAATTGAGTGATTATAATGGAGCTATATTTTTTGCAAATTCTGGAGCAGAGGCTAATGAGGGTGCTATTAAAATAGCTAGAAAATATGGTGAGACTAGATTTAGAAAAAAGAGATATAAAGTCATTACACTTGAACACTCATTCCACGGACGAACAATCACAACTGTAAAGGCAACAGGCCAAAGGAATTTTCACACTTCAAGTTTCTCTCCATATCCTGCTGGATTTTCCTATGTTCACTCTATTAAGGATATATATAATCACATCGACGATGAAACAGTGGCTGTTCTAATTGAACTAGTGCAAGGA
>CAZROY010000087.1:0-3716 GCA_964601885.1 uncultured Sulfurovum sp.
AAGGCAACAGGCCAAAGGAATTTTCACACTTCAAGTTTCTCTCCATATCCTGCTGGATTTTCCTATGTTCACTCTATTAAGGATATATATAATCACATCGACGATGAAACAGTGGCTGTTCTAATTGAACTAGTGCAAGGAGAGGGGGGAGTAGAGCCATTTGATAGAGACGAGGTTAAAAATTTGGCACTATTTCTACAGAAAAATAGTATATTTTTAATAGTGGATGAGGTTCAAACAGGGATTTATAGAACAGGTGAGATGTTGGCTAGTAACCTGTATGAGATAAAACCGGATATAATCACCATGGCAAAAGGGTTAGGAGGAGGAGTACCCATTGGTGCAGTAATGACAAAACATAAAGATATATTAAAAGTTGGTGACCACGGTAGTACATTTGGTGGTAACTATCTAAGTACAACAGCGGGACTTGCTGTCTTAGATATTTTAAGTGAGCTTTATGATAGTGGAGAATTGCATGAAACCTTAATATATTTTGAGTTAAAACTTAAAGATATAGCAAAAAGATATAGTGATTTATTCGATAAAGAGGTTGGACTTGGTTTAATGAGGGGACTTAGGGCAAAAAATGGAGATATAGTATTAAAGGTCATACAAAATTCAATGAAAAATAGGGTGATTGTACTAAAAGCTGGACGGAATACTATACGATTTTTACCATCTCTCACTATTACTAGAGATGAGATAGATGAAGGGTTTAAACGGTTTGAAAAAGCTATTATTACTATCTAGTATCTATTTAAATATTTTAGCATCTAATGAACTTGTTGATATATTATCTACTAATCAAAATGCACTTATAGAGACTCAAAAGGCAAAAGCAGAAATAGAGAGTAATAAATTAAAAAATTCTTGGATAAATCCAATTGTAGTACAATATAGTAGAAATTACTCTAATCAATTTGATAATATTATAGGCACTGGACAGTTTATAATATCTATTGACCAACCAATATTTAAAATGGGAGGAATATGGGAAGCGATAAAGTATGCTGAAGTTTTAGGAGAAGTTAACTCTATAGATATAGAAATCCAAAAAAGGGGGCTTATTCAAAAAGCTCTCTCCATACTATTTAATCTCCAGAAATTAAAATTACAAATAGAAAAGTTAAATCTTTTAATAAAAAATGATGAGTTGGATATTTTAATTCAGAAACAGAGTTATGAAGCCGGTCTGACAAATAGAACTTTATATGATAAGGCTATATTGAAGAGAAATCAAGATATAACCTCCAAGTTAGAATTGGAAATGCAGATTACAAAATTACGAAATGATTTCTCCCTACTTAGTGATAGTTCTCCAGAAGATATTAGACTACCATATTTTACTATGATAGATAGAAATAGATATAAGGAGAAACAATTGGAGTTAAAACGAGATAGATTACATCTGCAAAAAACAGAACATTATAAGTTTATGACACTTACAAAATATTTACCAGAGATTTCTATTACAGGGAGATATATAAATGAGGATAAAAATCCATTATTTGCTCACTCTAAAATTAAAACAGAGTATTATAATTACGGTTTTAAAGTCTCATTACCTATTAATATAAACTCATATAAAGATGTAGAAACATCAAAAATAGACTATTTAAATGCCAAAATTGCATTAGATGAACGGAAAAAAATGGTAATAAATGAGTATAATCTAATAAAAAAACGGTTAGAAATTATAGACCAAAAGATAGCACTATCCATTGACGATGCAACTAATTATGAGAGTATGTTAAATATAGCGAGAGAGTCAGAAAAAATAGGAGATAGTACAAATTATGATACAGAGATTATAGAAAATAATCTAAAAGTAAGACTACTAGACCAAGAGATATATAGATATGATGCTCAATTGGAACTTCTAACTCTCTATGTTAAAGTTGCTGATTCGTTGTGAGATAGAGAGAAGTAATATATAGTGATGAAAACTATTAAAAATCATGACATGATATATAAAGAGTTATATATGTCTCTTGCCATAAAAGAGGCGTGGAAGTATCAGATTTTAACATATCCAAATCCTGCTGTTGGGGCATTAATTTTACACAATGGAGAAGTTATTGCATTAGAGGCTCATCAAAAAGCTGGAACATCTCATGCAGAGGTTTTAGCACTAATTAAGGCCTATGAAAATATAACAGATAAGAGTATAGATTTTAATCGTTTCAATGCAAAAGATGCTCATAATTTTTTATACTCACTACCAAATGGATTTTTTAAAAACTGTACCATATTTGTAACGCTAGAACCATGTTCTCATATTGGAAAAACTCCATCTTGTGCTATGCTTCTTGCCAAGATAGGAGTTAAAAATGTAGTGGTTGCCACTCTTGACCCAATAGCAAAACATAGTGGAGGGGTAGAGATATTAAAGAGTAGTGGTATAGAGGTGGAAATTGGAGTATGTAAAGAGGAAGCTGATGAACTATTAGAACCTTTTATTATTTGGCAAAAGAGAGCCTTTATTCTATTTAAAATAGCTCAAAGCTCAAACGGAAGGATAGGGGGCGGATATTTAAGTTCACAACTCTCTTTAAAACATGTACATAAACTTCGTTCAGTTTGTACTAGAATGATAATAGGAGGCAATACAGTAAGAGTTGATAGACCAACACTAGATTGTAGATTTATAGATGCAACTCCTCCAGACATCACCATATATTCAAAAAGAGACAATTTTGATAAAGATATACCACTCTTTTTAGTGCCTAATAGAGTAGTTACTATTACCAATACCCTAAAGGATTTTAATAAACCATCTTTAATATTAGTGGAGGGTGGAGATGGAATGTTAAATGCTTTAAAAGATAGAATAGATTGGATAGTTCAATATCAAATACCTAAAATATCCTCAAACAGTTTAACTTATAGTGCCGATATTAAATTACAATTTTTACATCAAAATAGGATAGGTATTGATTTAATATTATGGAGTAGAATTATTTTTGAGTAAACTACTCCATATTCAAATACAAAACTAAAGTTAAACTATCTTTTGAGAAACTTCAATAATTTTTTTTAAATGTTTTTTAGCTCTGCCACTCTCTAGTCCATCTCTTGCAATCTCAAATGCCTCTTGCATATCTCTAGCTTGTCCGTCTGCAAATAGTGCATAACCTGCATTTAAGATAACTATATCTCTTTGTGGTTGAGTAGCTTGATTAGAAAATATATTATAGGTAATGGTTGCATTATCTTTGGCATCTCCTCCTAAAATTGCCTCTTTTGGAGCTAATTTAAATCCAAACTTTTCTGGGTGAATAACCCCTTTTGAAATAACTCCATGTTCCACATAGGCAAACTGTGTCGTAGTAGTTAGTGAAATCTCATCCATTCCATCACTACTACTTATAACAAATGCTCTTTTTGTATCTAATGATACTAATGCTTTTGCCATTTTTTCAATATAATTTGGTGCAAATATTCCTAATAGATACTTTTTAGCTCCTGCTGGGTTTGTTAAAGGTCCTAAAATATTAAAGATTGTTCTATGTTTGATTGATTTTCTAATAGGCATAATATGAGCCATTGCAGGGTGATGGTTTATAGCAAAGATAAAACAGAAACCGGTCTCTTCTAACATTTTAACTTGATTTTCAGGGGTTAAATTGAGATTAATTCCTAAAACTTCTAATAAATCAGCTGAACCTGAACTGCTTGTAATACTTCTATTTCCATGTTTTGCAACAACTGAA
>CAZROY010000088.1:0-5212 GCA_964601885.1 uncultured Sulfurovum sp.
ATTTAAATATATAGCTAAGATGATAAAAGAGAACACTAGAATAAAGGATTTTGTGATATTTTTCTAAAACCTCTAAACCCTTATGTGGAGTATATAGGATTATTGGAGTTTAAATATATCAAAAGAGGAGTTAGATAAATATGAACAAGATGAATTGGTACAAAATTATATAAATAATGGACTAAAACTCCAAAGAGTTATAATTGTTTTTTGGGGCTGGGAGATGATTTATTGTGAGGTTAAGTAACGGTTGGATAATCTTGTAAATAAGTAATAGATATAATAGATTTTTTTGCTATAATGTCGAAATTTTTATTAAGGATATATAAAATATGCGTGTATTAACAGGAATTCAAGCTTCAGGAAAATTACATATTGGGAACTATTTTGGGGCAATGAAACCTATGATAGAACTTCAAGATAGTGCAGAACTTTTTACATTTATAGCAAACTATCACTCCTTGACAACCTCTAAAGATGGCTCACTACTTAAAAAATTAACTCTTGATGCAGTTATTGATTACCTTGCACTAGGAATTGACCCAAATAAGACAACCTTTTGGGTTCAAAGTGATGTTCCAGAGGTTTTAGAACTATATTGGATACTATCTAAATTTACACCAATGGGACTATTAGAAAGAGCCCATAGTTATAAAGATAAGGTGGCAAAAGGAGTTCTAGCAAATCATGCTCTATTTTCGTATCCTGTTTTAATGTCTGCTGATATTCTACTACTAGATACAGAAAAGGTTCCTGTTGGAAAAGACCAAATTCAACATGTAGAGATAACAAGAGATATAGCAGTGAAATTCAATAATGAGTATGGGGATATTTTTACTCTTCCCGAATATGTAGTAAATAATGAGGTAGCAACAATTAAGGGAATTGATGGGCAGAAGATGAGTAAAAGCTATAATAATGCCATTGATATTTTTACAGAAACAGAAAAGAAACTACAAAAGAGATGTAATAAAATAATTACCTCATCAACCCCGATGGGTCAACCGTTAGAGTTTCAAAATTGTAATATATACTCTATTGCATCACTCTTTTTAGACAATGATGGGAAAAAAGAGCTTCAACTTAGATATAAATCTGGTAAAGAGGGATATGGTCATTTAAAAAAATATCTAAAAGAGTTAATTTGGAATGAATTTGAAGAGGCAAGAGAGAAACGAGCATACTATTTAAAACATCTTGACGAAGTTCAGGACATCTTAAATGATGGAGCATCAAAAGTCCGTAAAATAGCCAATAAAAAAATGGCTATAGTTCGTGATGTTGTAGGAATTTTATAGATAGAAAAATCTATCTACTTTTATCTAAAAATACATCAATAGATATAGCCTCAAAATTGCCATCAATCTCTTTTTTAACCTCTATCCCTCTTACACCAATATATTTCTTTACAACCTCTACTATTTCCGATTTTAAATCCTCCATAAAAGGATATATGTCTCTGCCACCTCTATCAGACATAATAGCAATACTTAGTCTATCTTTAGCAACAGAGGCACTCCGTTTTTTTCTCCAAAATTCAAACATTATCTAAATATTCCTGTAATTCTTTTAAAAAGGCTAGAGTCACTAACCTCAACATCTTTCATATCAACCTTTTTCCCACATAATCTAGCCGATATTCTTTTATATGCTTGACCCGCTATTGAGTGCCTATCTAAAATAACAGGTTTTCCTTGATTTGAGGCATCAATTACTCCACTATCTTCGGGAACTTTACCAACCAATTTGATATTTAAAATATCTAAAATATCTTCACTTTTTAACATCTCACCACTCTGAACCATGTTAGCCACAATTCTATTTATAATAAGATATTTTGCAACCTCTCCTCCATCTTTCACCTTTTGAGACTTTGAGTCCAATATTCCAATAGCTCTATCTGCATCACGAATAGAAGAGACTTCAGGGTTAACCACAATAATAGCTGCATCTGCAAACTCAATTGTGTGTTCAAATCCACTCTCAATTCCAGCTGGAGAATCCAATATTACATAATCAAAATTCTCTTTTAATTCTCTTATCAATCTATAAACTTTCTGTGAATTTAAAACTCTCTTATCTTTTATCTGTGAGGCGGCCAAAAAACGAAGATTATCATTAACCTTACTCTTAATTAGAGCCTGTTTTAAAGTTGCCTCCCCGTCCATAACTTGAACTATATCATATACAACACGATTTTCTAATCCTAAAATCATATCTAGGTTTCTTTGACCAATATCAAAATCAACAACAGCACACGCCTTATTATTCATAGCCACACCCAAACCAAGATTAGCCACAGCTGTTGTTTTACCAACTCCACCTTTTCCACTAATGACTGCTATTACAATACCCAATTTATCTCCTTTTTAAATACAGGGGTTATAACTATCTCTCTATTTTTTAACTCTACCCTGTTTAATCTATCTTCTAAAAATCTGTTCTCTATCTCTTCCCCATGAAATAGAACATTTGCTTTAGATGATGTTGTTAATATCATAAAATTACCATCACATCGAACAGAGCCTTCAACCAAATCAGTAATAATTAAATTTCCTGTAGTATGAATAGTAGCCCCACTATTTACACGATTTAATAGAAGCAAATCACCATCTACATTTAGCTCTCTACCACTACGAATTATATCATCTAACACAGTTAGATTATTCTGTAGTCTTTTTGAGAGTTTCTCTAGCTCCGTTTTTGCAATGATTTTATCAATATCATACTCTCTCTTCTTGGCCTCAATCTCCTCTTCTATAGCTTTCCTTGTCCTACCTCTTGGGAGTTTTATATTGTTAATAAAAATAAGTGATTTTGAGTTTAGATAATCTTTTATTCTTTGGCTTAAATAACCATTTATAACAACAAGATGGTCTTTAAAAAGAGCATAATTTGTATCAAAAAAGGCGATAAACTTCTCTTCATCGTCAATACTACACTCATAAACCTTTACTGAATACTGTTTACTTTGCAAAATAGACTCCCTATTGTGTTATAATTTATGATATATTACCATTTTATCTTTTTTCTATTAATAATGTGATTAAACCATTAGATAATTAACACAATTTTTCTAAGATTTCATCTCTTCTTAGGTATAATCTAGGCATGAAAAACAATATAATTTTAGTAATTTCTATTTTGATATTTTCAGGTTGTACAATAACACCTCTTATTGCAAATGGAACTAAAAACGGTAAAATAACTATTTTGGAACAGAAAAGTTTAATATATGCAGACAAAAAAGGAATTCCATTTGATGGAATATCCGATTTAGCTTATGATAGTAAAAATAATCGACTCTATATGATAGGAGATAGAGGATATATATACTCATTCTATGCTAAATTTGGTAAAACAATAGAGATGTTGAAATATTTAAACGCTTTTTATATAAAAACATCAAATAACAGAACTATTCATCCAGATATTGAAGGTTTAACAATTACCCCTAATGGAAGATTAGTTGCCTCTTTTGAAAGATACCCAAGAGTCAAATGGATAACTAGAAGTGGGAAATTAAAATTAAATTATAAAATACCCAAAAAGTTACGAAAAGTATCAATTTATAAAAGCAGAAATGGAATATTTGAAGCTATAGCATATCACCCAAAATATGGAATATTAATTTCTGCTGAATATCCAATAAATCGAAAACATAACAGACATCAAACTATATACTCATTAGATGGAAAAGAGTGGCATTTTAAAACTCAGTCATATCCAAATTCAGCTGTAACAGCACTAGAGGTTATGAGTGATAATAATATATTAGTTTTAGAACGAGCATATAATGGACTCTCTAATCCGTTTTACATAACCTTAAAAAAGGTATATTTAAATAAATGTAATAAACGAAAAGAGTGTAAAGTAGAAGTTTTAGCCACTTTTAGCAGTAGTGATGGGTGGGGATATAATAATTTTGAAGGATTAACAAAAGTTGGTAAAGATAGATTTGTAATGGTATCTGATAATAATGGTCACTCTTTTATCTCTACAGTTTTACTATATTTTAAGATTGATTAGTCAACTATCCCACCCTAAAGGATAAAACTTGGAGATTTTTAACCAACATAAATGTTATATTTTTTAATTAGAAAGGAGGGAAGGCTTTTTATATCGCTTACAAAATGATACAAAAAGCCTAAAGTAATAATGAAAATTTTGAAAATTATAGCACTTTTACTACTACTTTCACTTTTAGCTTATTTTGGTTCTAAAGCATATTTATATGCTAAATCTTATGAAAATAGTATGATAGAAATTGCAAAAATGTGTGATGCCTCCGGTTTAGCACAAGGAAAAATCGATACTATAACCTCTGCTATCTCTTTCGGACTAATAAAAAATAAAACCAAAATCAAGCTTGATAGGTTAAAAACAGAAAAAAAGTTAAATCAAACTCTGAGCTATAAATTTTTATACTACTTTATGGCAACACTATTAATCCTTATAGTCATATCTTTTAGTTGCAATATTATTACCACAACTTTAATCTTAGCAATTAGCTCTTTAATATCTCTTGTTTTTGGACTTATAAATCCAATCTTAATGGTAACTATACACAAAAATATAGACCATTTAGGAGATGTTATACTCTCTTTTGAATCTAAAGGACTTTTAGGTTCTATATATAAACTATTTAATAATAATGAGTATGCTGTAGCCTTAGTAATATTGCTATTTTCAGTAATTATTCCTTTCTTAAAAATAGTGATACTTATTTTTACAATAATTTTTAAAGAGTATAAATTTAGCTCTAACTTAATCAACTTTTTTAAACATCTTGGAAAATGGTCAATGTTAGATGTCTTTGTAGTTGCAATACTACTTGTATATCTAACAAGTAATAATGCGAAAATAAGTCATGCTCAAATCCAAATAGGTCTATATTTCTTTTTAACTTATGTAATTCTATCTATGATTACAACTTTCAAGGCACAAAAGATTAATTAATTGCCTCATTATAAGTTAAATAAAGATACTATCTATTTTAATTATTATAAATACAAATTTCGTCCATTAAAATTAATAGATAAAACTATCAAAAATAGAATTATCAATAGTTTAAAGGACAAACGGACTTCGTAAACTTTAGTGGATTTGGAGGCTCTAAAGCCTATACAGAAGCATGGTGGAATTTTGGATTTGTAACAAGACCAGATGCCACAACTTTCTCAGGTGGAGCATCTTATGATTTAGATAATAT
>CAZROY010000089.1:0-5365 GCA_964601885.1 uncultured Sulfurovum sp.
TCACTATTAACTTGATATAGAGAGTTGCTTATTTGCATTCTACATGCACTACACTCAGCACTTACTATTTTTGCACCACTACTCTCTATCATTTTGGCTTTTGGTTTACCTGCAAGTTTGGCAAAATGGTACTTTTCTGTCTGCATAGTAACTCCTCCAAATCCACAACATCTATCACTATCACTCATCTCATTTATAGTATAGTTTTGAGAGAGTAGTTCTCTTGGCTCTTTATAGATATTTTGAACTTTTCTAGCGTGACAAGCATCATGATAGGTAATGGCATCTTTAAATTTTATATTTTTACCTGCCAATATCTCTTTTAAGTTACTATTTTTCTCTAACCACTCTGTTGCCATAAAGATTTTTTTGCTTAACCGATTTGCTCTTTTAGCCCAATCTATCATACCTCGATTTTTAAAGAATATCTCCCAATCATGTTTTATCATTGCACTGCAAGTGGCTTCTGGAATAATAATCGCCTCAACCTCATCTATAAAACTTTCAAAATATTCAATATTCCATTTGCTTAGAGTCTCAACTGTATAGAAATCACCTGTAAAATATGCTGGAGCTGAACAACACTTCTGCTCTTTTGGAATAAAAATGTCAATTCCAAGCTCTACAAGTATATCTATTAGACTATCGCCTATAGTTGTATAGTTATAATTTGCTAAACAGCCAATAAATATGGCTACTCTTCTTTTGCCACCATTATTTATATTTTCAGGATATTTATTTAAAAAGCTAATTTTTCCAAGAGAGGGGAGTAGTCTGCCACTTTTTATTATAGGCATAGGAAATTTTGCTACCATTCCACCTCTTTTACTATCATCTTTAAATCCGCAACTTCTAAAGGTGTAACCCAACTTCATCATAATATCCATAAGTTTTCTATGTCGTAAAAGGGTAAAAAAGAGTTTTTTAAACCATGCAATTCCAAATTTATCTGCTATATCTGCTCTAACCTCCTCTATTACCATATCGGTTTGAAGTGAATTAGGACAAACATCAACACAGTTAGTACATAAAAAACAGCTCTCAAAAATATCTTTTGCACTCTTATCTAACTCTAAATTTCCCTGCTTATACTGCCCTAACAGCTCTATAAAGCCTCTTGGAGATGTAACTTCATCTGGATTGATTTGATGAATGGTACAGACAGGAATACACTTACCACACTTTACACATTCGTTGGTTATCTCTTGAAAATTAAAAATATCTTCTACTCTTTTCACTCTTCTCCTATTAAACTTCAATTTAAACCGTTTTCGAGAAACTTTTATCATTTTTTGTATATTTTTTCATATAGGCATCAAACACCATTGCAATATTTCTAATAAGAAGTGTACCTGTTGTACTCACTTTTATCTGATTATTATCGATTGTAAGCAAATCTGCCTCTACAAACTCTTCTAAATCCATTAAAGCCTCTGCAAAATAGTCTTTAAAATCTATTTTATGCTCTTTTTCTACTCTCTGTATATCTATATGGAAATTTGCCATAAGCTCCATTATGACAGCTTTTCTTAAAAAGTCATCATTAGTTAGTTTTACTCCTCTTTCAAAAGGTACTTTTCCACTATCAATTAAATGTTCATATAGCTTCATATCTTTTGTATTTTGTGCATAATATCTTTTACCCTCACCAATACTTGTAAGTCCAATTCCTATCAGATTTGAACCACCTTTTGTTGTGTATCCTTGAAAATTTCTATGGAGTTCTCCCTTCTTTATTGCTCCAAAGAGTTCATCTTCTGGCTTTGCAAAATGGTCCATTCCAACCATTTTATACCCATGGCTTTCAAAAAAATCTATTGTATATTTAAATATTTGAAGTTTTATATCCGGACTTGGTAGAGTTGTTTCATCAAATTTACGCATAGTTCTTTTTAACCAAGGTACATGGGCATAATTAAATACAGCTACTCTATCAGGATTTAATTGAGTTGAGAGTTCTAATGTCTTTTTAAATGTATCTAATGTTTGATATGGTAAACCATATATAAAATCTGTATTTATTGACTCTATTTTATATTTTCGTGCCAACTCAACCGCTTTTTTAGTAAGCTCTAAAGGTTGAATTCTATGTATTTCTTTTTGAACCTTTGCATCAAAATCTTGAACACCAAAACTAATACGGTTAAATCCATGCTTTTTAAGAACTATCATCTGCTCTTCATTAAAAAATCTAGGGTCTATCTCACAACTAATCTCTGCTTCTCTACTCCAATTTGGAAACTTTGACTTTATATATGTTACAATCTCATCAAGTTCAAAAGCTTTATAAAAGGTTGGAGTTCCCCCTCCAAAGTGAAACTGTATTATCTCTCTATTGCTATCTATGTGTTTAGATAGAATATCTATCTCCTTTTTTAAATACTCAATATATCGACTTAATTTTGATGCTTTTGAGGTAAATACAACATTACAACCACAGAAATAACAAGCACTTCTACAGAATGGAAGATGTACATATATCGATATGGGTCTTTTCTCACTCTCCAGAGCTTGAATATACTCATTATAGCTAAATTGAGTATTAAACTCTAATGCTGTTGGATAACTTGTATATCTAGGTCCCGGTTTGGAATATTTACTAAACTTTTCAAAATCAATATTACTCATTCATATCCTCATCTCTATGATTATCTAACCACACCATTATCCCTTTTTGAGCATGAAGTCTATTTTCTGCTTCTAAAAAAATCTCATCAGCATGAGCCTCAAAAACCTCTTCGCTAACCTCATACCCTCTATATGCAGGTAAACAGTGTAAAAATATTGCATCTTTTTTTGCTAATGCCATCAGATTATTATCTACAATATACCCATTAAATGCTTTAACTTTAGTCTCTTTTTCATTTTCTTGTCCCATGGAGACCCAAGTGTCCGTTGTAACAACATCTGCATTGACCACTGCCTCTTTCGGGTTATTAGTAAAGCTAATTTTTGCACCACTCTCTTGTGCCATATTTAGAGCATCTTTGACAATTTGAGTATCACAGCTATAATCTTTTGGAGTTGCTACTCTTAACTCAAATCCTAACTTTGCAGATAACATAAGCCAAGAGTGAGTAATATTATTTCCATCTCCTACATAAGCTACTA
The DNA here is from genome assembly GCA_964601885.1 of uncultured Sulfurovum sp. GTDB lineage: Bacteria > Campylobacterota > Campylobacteria > Campylobacterales > Sulfurovaceae > UBA1140. The sequence goes on from CAZROY010000089.1 coordinate 3,112, forward strand.
TAGGATTTTTAACTCCACACTCTAAAATGGTTAAATAATCAGCCATAATCTGAACAGGATGAAAACTATCCGTTAATCCATTTATAACAGGAACTTTTGAATAGTTTGCAAACTCCTCTATTTTAGACTGCTCAAAAGTTCTTATCATAACCATATCAACCATACGACTAATAACCCTTGCTGTATCTTTCATAGGCTCTCCTCGTCCTAATTGAATATCATTAGATGATAAAAATAGTCCCACTCCACCCAACTGATATATTCCTGTTTCAAAACTGACACGAGTTCTAGTGGAACTTTTTTCAAAAATCATACCAAGTGTTTGTCTTTTTAAATATGGTACAAATTCTCTTCTTTTTGTTTGAATTTTTATCTTTTGTGCTAAGATAATCATCTCTAATAGTTCATCTTTAGTAAAATCTTTTATAGTTAAAAAATGTCTCATGTGGATTTCCTAATTGTTAGCTTATATATAAAAGTTATATAACCCCTTTTTTATTTTAAGGGAACTATTTTACCATTAAATTTTTATAAAGAAATTAATGTTAAAAATCAAATAGAAGATTATAGTTTTGTGTAGTAGATTTCTGTCTATTTTGAAACTTAACACTATTAAATCGCAATCTATCCTTTTGTATAATAGCACAACTTAAACTATTTCCATATATTGCACTTGTATCAATACAGATTTTATTTTTATATTGTCTAATATTGGGTTGAGATAGATGACCAAATATGTGATAATTTCTATTATCTTTTGCCTCTTTTAGTAAGTATGATAACAAGATGTCAAGTTTTACACCTCTATTTTTACTTCTTGATATAGATTTAACCATCTTTTTTTTTGATATTTCATCATCTTTTGTTAGGTATCTCTCTTCACATGGAGCGTGTGTTAATGATATTGAGAACTCTTTACTATAGTTATATTTTAGCCAAATATATGAGTTATGATACAGCTCTATAAATTTATCTCTTAATTTCTTATTTTGTTCCAATAAAAAAACTGTATTATAATATTTTCTCTTTTTCTCTACACTTTTAGGTGTAATTTTTAAAGTTGGGTCATTTGTAATATATCTATATACCATCTCCTCATGATTTCCCATAATAAGATAGAACCTTTCAGAGGTTTTATTTAGATGATAATAATTTTTATATATAAATTCAATAGTTTCTATTAATTTTATATCATTTGCTTTATCTATAAAATCACCTAAAAGAATAATAGACTTATTTGATACTCTACTATCTATGAAATTATCTGAATTTATAATAAAACCATTCTGTATAAGTAGTAGTTTTAGTTCATCAATACAACCATGAACATCTCCTACTACAATATACTCATTTTTAGTAGATATATTCATCAACCGATAGTAAAGTCCCGTTTTGCCGCATTTAACTCAATAATGAACCCACCTGTCGCATCAATAAATGACATAAGTGATAGAATTAAAAAGGTTGCATTTTGAGCCCACGGAACCATAAAAAACATCACAACAAAAACAACAGCCACTACAAAACTAAGCAAGGTTTCTGTTGCACCAAAAGCTTGTGAGGTTGCTGCCTTTGCCACCTCTATAAATAGTGCTAATGCTCCTACAATTAAAAATAGCTCTCTTACCCTAATAATAAAATCTCTATTATCGGCTAAATGGTGTATTAAGACTGGTGTATTTAAATCAATGCCTTTAAAAAAAGCAATATAATCCTGACCTATATGTAATCCGACATAAGCTAATAGTATCCATGTAAATGTTGACATTCCTGTAATAAAAAACATTCCTCTTTTCCTTTCTATTTTTTTTTCTTTCTGTTTCTCTTCTATAAGTTTCCTAAAAAAAAACATAATAATAAACTCTACTTATTCATAGCTTTCGACATATACTCTGCACTCATGACTTTCTCCAAAGCAGAATTTTGCATCTCTGATGGATATACCACAAACTTAGAGTTTTCAGAAGATGATAACTCTCTCATTGAATCTATATATGACGTTTTAGTTAGAAACTCCATTATCTTTTCATCCGAAATATTTGGCATCAATGTTTTTAAATCCTTAATAACTTTATGTGTAGCCTCTGCTCTTTTTTCTATTAATAACCGTTCACTATCTGCATTAAGTTCTGCTACTTTATGTTCTCCTTCCGCTTTTAAAATTGCTGCTCTCTGCTCTCTTTCTGCTGCTATCTCTTTTTCCATAGAGTCAATAATAGCTTTTGGCTGTTTCATATTTTCAATTCTAACAGTC
>CAZROY010000090.1:0-7620 GCA_964601885.1 uncultured Sulfurovum sp.
TCCTTTTTTGGCAAAAGGATACTATAGAGCATCTGTTTCATTAGATTACATAAAGGAGTATGATTCAATATATAGAAAACCATTAACCCTATCTTTAGATATTAGTAATAAAAAACAGTTTGGCATTAGTAAATATCCAAACTCTTTAAATAGTTTAGATATATTTATATTACAAGATAGAGATAGTAATAGTTATGGTCTATCTTATGATTGGTTTTATGGAGTGGGTAATCAGAGTTATATTGGAGTTAATGGAGCTTATTTAAAAAGTGATGAGGTAAATAGTCATATTGAAAAAGGTATCAAGATTGATAATAGTTGGAATAGTTTAGAAGATGAAAAAGGGAAAATTATTATGCCAACTTTAAATGGAGCTTTTTACACCAATGAGGCAAAGAGTATAGAGTTTGGCATATATAAAACTTTTGATACATCACTATATTTTTTCTCCTCTCCTATATCTATTCAAAGAGAGAATATATATATGAAAGATAAAATCTATAGTATAAATTTTTTAAATAGGGATACAAGATATAATGAGATGATTTTTGGGGTAGAGAGTGATTTTTTATTATTTAATAACTTTGTATTACCTATTAAATTTGAATATTTATATAATAAAGATGTTAAAGATAAAAATCTATTTAGGATATTATTAGGTACAGAGTTTTAAGGATTTTTTTAGATAGTGAAAAAATTTCAACATTTTAAATCAAAATAATATATATATTGTGATAAAATTCTACTTTAGAAAATTATCAAGGATATAAAGTGGAACAATTTAAGCTAGAGTCTCTAGCATATCATAAAAAAGGCAAAATAGGAACACTTATTACTAAGCCATGTAAAACGCAAAAAGAGTTATCAATGGCATATACACCCGGTGTTGCTTACCCTTGTTTAGAGATTGCAAAAGAGCCAAAATTAGCATATAAATATACAAATAAAGGCAATACAGTAGCTGTAATTTCTGATGGTAGTTCAGTTTTGGGATTGGGCAATATTGGTGGACTTGCGGGTAAACCTGTAATGGAAGGCAAGGCTGTTTTATTTAAAACTTTTGCAAATATTGATGCTGTTGATATTATTTTAAATGTTCATAGTGTTGATGAGATAGTCTCTGTATGCTCTGCTATATCCGACACTTATGGTGGAATTAATCTTGAAGATATAGCCTCGCCTCAATGTTTTGAGATAGAGAGGATTTTACGGGAGAGATTGGATATACCTGTATTTCATGATGACCAACACGGTACAGCAATTATAACTTCAGCCGGTCTATTAAATGCTGTTGATTTAGCGGGAAAAAATATAAAAGATATAAAGGTGGTAGTAATTGGTGCTGGAGCAGCTGGAATTGCGAGTGCCAAAATGTATAGAAATTTGGGTGTGAAGCATATCGTAATGTTAGATTCAAAAGGTGTTATTCATACAGGTAGAGATGATTTAAATATCTATAAGCAGGAGTTTGCAATAGATACAACAGATAGAACACTTGAAGATGCACTAAAAGGTGCTGATATGATGTTAGGACTCTCTTCAGGAAATTTAGTTACTCAAGATATGGTAAAGAGTATGGCACAAGATGCAATTATCTTTGCATGTGCAAATCCTATTCCAGAAATTACACCAGATAAGGTTCATGAGGTTAGACCCGATATTATTGTAGGGACAGGAAGAAGTGACTATCCAAATCAAGTCAATAATGTTTTAGGTTTTCCTTTTATATTTAGAGGTGCTTTAGATGTTGGAGCTAAAAAGATTACTGAAAATATGAAGATGGCGGCAGCCAAAGCTTTGGCAGATTTAGCAAAAGAGCCTGTTCCATACTATGTAAAAGCTGCATATAATAACCCTGATATGAAATATGGTAGAGACCACATTATCCCTACACCATTTTCAAAAGAGGTGCTAGTTTGGGTGGCTGGGGCGGTTGCTAAAACAGCATTTGATGATGGTGTTACAGATATGAAAAGTTGTGAGCTTAAATCATATAAGAATAAATTACGAAAAATGATATATGTAGATAATGATGAAAATCCATCTTTAACAAAAGAGTAGATTATGGATAATATTTACTATTTTAATAATTTATCGCAAGAGAGTGACTGTATCCATTTAGTAACAACAAAAAATAGTAAATATCCTTTTAATTTCTCTCTTGCACTCCACACAGGTGAAAACCCAAAAGATATTTTATATAATAGAGCTATCATTCAAGAGCGATTTCCAAAATTCAAGTTTATTGTAGCAAATCAGACTCATAGTGATAATATTAAAATTATATCCAATAACTCAAATTATGGTTGGAGTAAACAGAGTAGTGCAGTAGAAAATTGTGATGGACTAATTACAGATAGAAAAAATCTTTTTTTAACTATTTTAACGGCAGATTGTGTTCCTATTTTACTATTTGACCCTAAACAGAAAGTTGTATCTGCCATTCATGCGGGGTGGAGAGGAACAGCTAAAAAAATAGTATTAAAAACTATTCAAAAAATGGTAGATAAATTTAGCTCTAGAGCAGAAGATATTATAGCAGGAGTTGCCCCATCTATTGGAAGATGCTGTTATGAAGTTAATTGGGAAGTGGCTAAATACTTTATAGAGTATAAAGATGCTGTTACTAGAATAGAAGACAAATATATGTTGGATTTACCTCTTATAAATAGAGAACAACTTTTACAGATGGGAGTAAAAGCTAATAATATAGAGCTTAGCAATATATGTACTTCTTGTAATCTCCATGACTATTTTTCCTATAGAAAAGAGGGAGGGTGTAGTGGCAGATTTATGAGTATGATTGCAAATATAGATAAATAGCGAGATTAAATTTGAATTTATTATAAAAAATAGGAATAGATAGTGATAAAATATATACTTTTTGATACAGAGACAACAGGCAATCAAGATGAAGATAGAGTTATACAGATAGGAGCAATGGTTATTAATGCAAAAGGGGAGGTGGAGGTTTATAATGAGCTATGTAGTAGTGCAGTGCCTATTAAAATTGAGGCTATGGAGGTTCACAATATCACCCCTGAACTTATAGAGGGGAAAAGGGAGTTTAAAGAGAGTAAATTTTATAGCGACCTACAGCAGTTAAATAGACCTCAAAACTATCTCATAGCTCATAATCTTAAATTTGATTTGGGAATGTTAACCAAAGAGGGGTTTGTTAATCAGATGCAACTGATTGATACTCTTCGATGCTCTAAACACCTTTTTCCAGACTCCCCTTATCACCGTTTGCAATATTTTAGATACTCACTTGGACTATATAAAAATGAACAAAAAGAGGCAAAAAAATATAATATACTTATAAAAGCTCATGATGCAATAGGAGATGTTTTAGTAATGAAACTATTATTGTCTCAATTGATACTCAAGATTAAAGAGCATTATCCAAATATACACCCAATGAAAAAATTAGTAGAGTTAACAAAACAACCTGTGATGTTACAAGAGTTTAAATTTGGCAAATATAATGGTGAAAAGATTGAGGTAATTGCAAAAAAAGATATGGGGTATATTAAATGGATGTATAAAAATATGGAACTAGATGAGGATATGCAGTTTACACTAGAGCATATTATGGAAAGATATGGTTAATAATTCTCTATTTAATCCTGTTATTAACCACAAATAGTATATTAGATAAAATTACTTAAAATCCCACAAATTGACCCAATAAATACAATAGTATAACCTGTTGGTAAATCAAAGTTATATGAGATTATCATAGCTACTATAATAATAATAGAACCTATAACCCAAGCAAATGGTAATCTTGCAAATCTATTTTGTAAAAGTGAGATAAATGCAGGAACAATAAGTAGTACAAAAACTACCAAAACTCCTGCAAGTTGTACTGATGAGGTTACAGTTAGAGCTAATAACCCAAAAAATAGCATCTCTTTATATAATCCATTTAATTGACGGTAAAATTTCCAAAATATAAATGCTATAATGGTATATAATATAAATGGTTCAATTAAATCTTCTATTGTTGTAAATAGAATATCTGTAGCCTGAAGTTTATTAAAAAGTTCTGTTCCCTCTGTTGTATTTGAGAGTAGAATTATAATGGAACTAGCCCCCAAAGCATAAAGCATTCCTATAAATGCTTCAATATGCTCTACTCTATGAGTAGCAATAGATATAAGGGTAGCTCCAATTAAGGCAAATAACAATGTTAGAATAAATGTATAATTTCCATTTAAAAAGAGAATACTTATAGCTACTCCAATGGAGGCAAACTGCCCAATGGCTAAATCTGTAAAAATCACACCTCTTTTTATAATTTCCAATCCAAAAATGGAGTGGATAAAAACTAGTAAAATGGCTAATATAAATGCTGGATAGAGTAGTGTAACTATTGACATATTTTCTCTGCTACCATTTTATAAAAATTTTCTAAATTATTGGCACCCTCCACTGCTCCAACATCGTGAGGTACTATAGATACCTTTGCTCCTGTTTTATCTGCTATAAATTTGGCACTCTTCTGTTCATGATATACATCTTGAAGAATAGTTTTTATATTATGCTCTTTTATACTATTGATTACCTTTAGAGTATGTTTTGAACTTGGAGTAATACCCGGAAGAGGCTCAATATTTATAACATTCTCAACCCCATAAGCTTTTAATGCATAATTAAATAGTTCATGATACTGTACTACCTTTTTTCCTCTACACTCTTTATATTTTTTTTCTAACTTATTAGTTAAATTCTCCATTTTTTTGGCAAATATTTGATAATTTTTTTCATACTCTAATTTGTGACTTGGGTCAAGTAGTGAAAGTTTAAGAGCAATTAGTTTTGCTATAGGAGTGATATTATGAATATCTATGGCAAAATGGGGGTTTCCATCAGGGTGAATATCTCCATAAGCTCTTGATACGCTTTGAGGTTTATCTATCAGTGTAACTGCTCCACTCACATCTAAAAATCCCTCTCTTCCTACATCTATTTTACTATTATTTGCACTCCTTAATAGAGGGGGTAACCAACCAATCTCCAACTGACCACCATTTATAATAAGCAAATCAACTCTTCTTAATTTTCCTATAAGTGAGGGTTTAGGGGTAACAAAATGTGGGTCTAATTTTGAATTTGCCAAAACTTTAACTTTTACCTCATCTCCACCAATAGCTTTCGTTACCTCTCCTAAATAGCTATAAGTTGTTGCAATATTAATCTTTGCAAAAAGTACTGTTGTTATTAAAACTCCTATAAATATTATTTTTTTCATCTTTTATCTCCTTTTTTTTAAAATGCATGAGCCCCATGGGAACCCGACTCTATAGTTAAATCTAATAGAATTTCCTGCTCATCTTCTCTTTTTCCACCAAAACTTTTTGATTTATCATATACATATTGAAGCCTAATTTTAGAAAACTCAAATGGTTTATACTCAACCATTGCCGTATATTTATTTAAATCTTCTGGTTCATTGGTTACATTTTTAAATAGTGTATCATATCTAACACCAATAGCCCAATTTGGATTATATCCATAAACCAATTCACTATAACCACCAGCCTGTTTAGCATTTTCACTATTTGGTAAGTCTCTATCTCTATAGAGTAATTCAGATTGCCATGTTAAAGAGCTGTAACTATCAAAAATACTTTTAAGAGTTAAATCAATACCATATATGTCTGTTTGACCACTTGGGTTATCACCATGCATTAAGGTTGTTCCCAATAGAAGAGAGTTATTATCTGTAATATCAAAACCACCTTTTAAATATCCAATGTGCAGACTATTACTATCCTCTTCTCCAAAACTTCGTCCATTAACTCCTTGCATTGCCTCATATCCTGCCATTAGATAGGTGTCAGTTGGAAGAGTGTAAGTTAACTGTATCCCTTCATCTCCTAAACCTCCTGCTCCAAAAAAACTCTCAAAAACTAATGGAATATTTGAAAATCTCCAACTATGTTGATGCTTAGAGTTTATTCGTCCAAATTCACTTTTAAATTTTCCCATCTTTAATCTAAATCCATAAGGTAATGCTCTAGTTGTTACATAAAGTTCTCCTATATGAAGTCCCTCTTTTTTAATATGTAAAGCTGTGTCAATATCAAAATATGGGTCAACTGTAGAGCTAATCTCCATTTCACCATAATTTAAATTAAATCCTCGCTTCTCATTAAATGGTATCTCTCCAGCTCTCTTTATAAATCCATCTATGGCATACTCTCTATACTTTTTATTACTAATATCTCTTGCTACAGCACTCATATTTGCAATAAATGCAATATTTGGTAAAAAATCCTGCTGATTAAAGCTATCATTTGCACCTATAGCTTTTTGCATTTTCTCTTCAAGAATTTTTTCTTGACTAGCCTTCAAAGCTTTTTCTAATAATTCAACTCTTTTTTCTAAACTGCTATCTTCTGCATATAGAACTAGAGTTGAGACAACAAAAACCCCTATAATTAATTTTTGCATACTCTCTCCTAAGTTATATTTTTGATAATGGTTGTTATTTGACTTTAAAAAAGATTTGGAGGAGCATTTGCATAAAACCCCTTGAGGGATATTTTACTAAACTGCTGTTGGATAAATTGAATTAACTCATAATAATTATTACAATTTAGACAGAGTGGATTACTATCTAATATATCTTTACTATGAAGATTTTTTATAATAATACACACTTTACATTTACCATGTTGCTCTACAGCTTTATGGTGAATATGAGTCGCACTTAGATATGATGAGGTTAAATATAGAAATAGAACAATACGAACAATAACTAGATTTACTCTTCTCATATTGGTACTCTTTTTTATAAATATTATGATAATATATTATTATGTTAAATTTTAATAGAATTATCTCTAAACTAATAGTGACATTATATCTTATATCGCTTTGGACTATCTTTGCAACTGCCCATATAGACGGGTATGAGTTGTTATTAAAACAGATGAGCCATGAGAGTAGCTTTTTTGAGACTGTTGGAACTATTTGGCTCTTTTTAATCTTTTTATATGGAGTCTATTCTTTAATAAACTACAATTTTTCAAAATATCAAAAACTATTTATAACCATATTCTCAATATTAGCTTTTTTGGCTGGAATGGAAGAGATAAGTTGGGGACAGCAACTATTTCATTTTCCATCATCGGAATATTTTATAAAACATAATTTACAAGAGGAGACAAATTTACATAATTTAATAGATGCAAATCTATTTAGCTCTATTCTTTATTCATCTATATATATTTTTTTAGTCTTTACTCCTTTACTATTTAAACTCTCAAATTATCTACAAAGATTTAAGATATTGAGATATTTTGATATTAATCCTCATATTATTTTAGTAGTTCTATTTGCCTCTACTTTTCAACTCTATTTTTATAATAATATAGGAGTTATTGTAGATATGATAACTTATCTATCTGCTTTAGCCCTATTTGCCTATTTTTTAAAGACGACTAAGGTTAAAAAGAGCGATATTTGGCTAAAACTCCATTTTATAGTGATATTAATTGCAACTGTAGTATCCATATCAGCTTATAAAGTATATAGTTTCTATAATATGCAATATGAGATACGAGAGAGTTTTATTGAATTGGCTGGACTATTAATATTTATGGAACT
>CAZROY010000091.1:0-12231 GCA_964601885.1 uncultured Sulfurovum sp.
TATATCGTCCAAAAAACATTATTAAGGTTGAAGATTATTTAGCTGTACAAGGCAGATATAAACATCTATTTAAGCCTGAAAATAGACATGTTATTGATAAAATCCAAAAAAATGTTGATGAGTATTGGACAATGCTTCAAAGAAGAGAAGAGGCTAGAATTTAATATCTCCAACTTCTTTAAAATAGTAGGTTTTACCTACTATTTATCACTTATCTTTTAAATTTTTTATAAAAAATCCATAAATTTACTATATTTAAGTTATAATTTAATAAAAAATTAAGAAAGTATATAGTTGATGGAAAAAAGATTACAGTTTTATCTAAAAAATTTAATACATAATAATGGCAGTGACCTACATCTAAAATCAGGTTCAATTATTAGAATAAGAGTCAATGGTGATTTATTAAAACTAGGAAATAAAGTAATAACAAATGAAGAGTTAGATGGAATTGCCCAAGCAATATTAACCAATAAACAGTATCAAGAATTAAGAGATAATAAAGAACTAGACTGTACCTATGTCTTAGATGAGAATAACCGTTTTAGGGTAAATTTCTTTTATCAACTAGATGGATTAAGTGCTGTTTTAAGAGTTATTCCTGTTAAAATATTAACGATTGAACAGTTGGGACTACCCCCCGTAATATCAGAATTGGCTGACCTACATAGAGGTTTAGTTTTGGTAACAGGAGTTACCGGAAGTGGAAAATCTACAACCTTAGCAGCTATGATAGATAGAATAAATAGAAAAAAAAAGAAACATATAATAACTGTAGAAGACCCCGTTGAGTTTGTTCATCAAGATAGAGAGTCACTTGTATCTCAGAGAGGAATTGGTCAAGATTCGCACTCATTCTCAAACGCCTTAAGAGCTGCACTTAGAGAAGACCCAGATATTATACTTGTAGGAGAAATGAGAGACTTAGAGACTATTGAGATTGCACTTCATGCAGCAAATACAGGTCACTTAGTATTCTCAACACTCCACACACTAGATGCAAAAGAGACTATTAATAGAGTTATTGGTATGTTTCCACAAGAAGAACAGAACCGTATTAGAATGACATTGGCATCTGTATTAGAGGGTGTAGTATCTCAAAGATTAGTAAAAACAGTTGATGGTGGACGAGTCGCTGCTATTGAAATTATGAAACGAACAGCAAGAGTAGCTGAACTTATTGCCGAAAATAGAGACTATGAACTTCTTGATACTATAGAGGAGGGGAAAGATATATATGGTTCACAATCATTTGACCAAGCTTTATTAGATTTATATCATAGTGGCAAAATTAATCAAGAGGTGGTACTTGAAAATGCTACAAATCCATCTGATATGAAACTAAAACTCCAAGGAATAGGAGGAGATTTTCAAAATAACAATTTAGATAAATCTAAAATATTAGAAGATATTTTTGAGTTAAAAGAGAATAGAGATGATGAGGTACCCAATCTGTAAAGAAGATTTTGCCTATTTGGTTAAGATTTTAATGACTAAATGGCTAAAATCTCAATTCTCTTTAGGGGTTGGGTGGTTTACTAACTCTTTATTAATAAAAGAGAAGATAAAATATTAATAAAAAGAGAGATGTATGAGTTATAAATCATGGTTTGAAACACATGGAAACAAACATAAAGAGATAGTAAATAGACTATCTAAATTAACCGATAATGAAATATTAGAGTATTTTAAATTTGAAAATATGGTTAAGCAAGAACCAGATTTCTGCCCACTATATAAAAAAAATAAAAAATGCCATGATATAGAAAATTTAAATTGCTACTTATGTGGTTGCCCAAATTTTAGATTTAATGATAATGGATTTAAAACAATAGAAAACTTCACCCTTTTTAGTAAATGTAACATAAATTCAAAACATGGAGCAGAATTTAAAAAAGACGGTATGATACATCAAGACTGTTCAAAATGTACCATTCCACACAATAAAGAATATATACAAAAGATTTTCTCAAAGGATTGGTTTAAAATCATGAAATATGTGTCGTTAACAGTACCCAACAGCTAAAGCTATTGGGATTTCTGCTAAGAGTTATTAAAAAAATTAATATTCAATCTCAACCTCTGCCATTTTGACCATTTTATTCATCTCTGACAGTAAAATAGGGTTCTCTTTAATAATAGTTACCATCTCTTTAGCTGTAGGTTTATCATTTTCATATAAAGGTTTCAACTTCTCCCACATAGAGGCTACCTTTTCTAACTGCTTTTTAATCTTTTCATTGGTGGGTTTTACTATTGTTTGATTACTATCCCCATTTATGAGAGCTTGTAGTGAACTATCAAAAAGTTCTATAGTCTTTTTTAGTTTTGGAATATACTCACTATTTCCTTTTGATATTAAAAACTTCTCTTTTGTCATCTTTTGAGTTAACATTCGCTGTCGTCCTGCTACATTTACAATTCTTAATCTAGCTTTGTCGAGATAGTTTTGAGACCTATTCGACTGTTCATATCTTTTTACCAACTCATTAGACACTTTTAAAAGCTCTTCATTATTATCAACCACATATTTCAAAGATTTTCCACTTTTATCTTTGTTCTCTATTATATTTTTAATATTTTTATAGAAAATATTCCATTTCTCCTCGATGACCTTAATCTGTTCTTCAATAGCCTTATTTTTAATTGGAGTACAATTCAACTCTTTGTCACCTTGTACAAAGGCTATAAGTGTCTGATTATAAAGCGAAGAGAATTTGGCAAGTCTCTTTATATTCTCTTGTTTATCAATATTTGATGATACTAAAAGAGATAACTTTGTCATTCTTTGGGTTAGCATTCTCTGTTTTCCAGATAGATTTACCAATCTTTTTAACATATAAGTTTTGTTCATAAAGCTATCTATAATGGATGCCAATTTTAATCTCTGTTTTTGACGGTCAACAGATTTGGTATATAAAACTACCGCTCTATTCATCTCAATTAAAATATTATCTAATCCTCTAATTGCCTCTTTTATATTTTTGCCCTTTTTTGCTTTATTGAATATAGATTGATGTTCTTGCCATAATTTTTCTACAACTTTTAACTGCTCTACTATCTTTGGCAGTTTAGTTCCTGTCAAATTTAATTTTTCACTTCCATGAAATAGTCCATCTAATGTTTTAGTAAAGAGCTTTCTTGAGCTTTCAAAATCGGATAAATAATGTTTTATTCTAAATTTATTATATACAAAGAGTAAATCTTTTGCCATCTTTTGGGTTAACATTCTCTGTTTCCCTGCAAGATTAATATCATTTCCTAATGTAAATTTACTACTATCCTTATTTTGAGATGAGTACATTCCAACAGCCTTATTCATCTCCTTTAAAAGAGTAATATTACTCTTTTCTAAGATTTTATAACTTCTATCTGTCGCCTCCCCAGATATAACAGCCTTAATCTCTTTAAAGAATGGACTCCAAAGCGTTTTTACTTTTTTAAGTTGTTTTTGTATCTCACTATTACTGATTGGAACAAGTTCTAATGAGTCATCGCCTTCCATTAACCCTTTGAGTATCTTATCAAAAAGTTGGCTACTCTTTTTAAGTTTTTCAATATTCTCTTTTTTATCTATATTGGAACGAATTAAAAATGACTCTTTTGTCATCTTTTGAGTTAACATTCTCTGTTTTCCTGATAAATTAATAGATATGGCTAACTCTTTATCAGATAGAGCAAAAAGAGCAGATGTTAAGAGTAGCAAACCAATTAAAAATAGTCTAAATTGTTTCATAATAAGTGTCTCCTTAATGTGCAATATTAGATTATACAGTAATGAAAGTTTTATCACATTTAAAATTATTGGATTTTTATTGAAAGATATAAATTAGAATTAGAAAATTATATAAAACCTCTTTCAGATACCTACGGCACACAACAAAGATGGGTGGGCTGCTATGTTCCCATCCTGACCCGTTGTCCATCACTGTTATTGCATAGGTCTAAAAGAGGTGATGAAATAATAACAAATAAAAGCTTATATATGCTTAAATTTAGCAATTTTTAAAAACTATCTGTTATAATTTCAATCTTTAATCAATAGAGAGGTGTCCGAGTGGTTTAAGGAGCACGACTGGAACTCGTGTATGGGGCAACTCATCGAGGGTTCAAATCCCTTCCTCTCTGCCATTTAAAATAGTGTTTATTGATTTAGTGTTATAATGCAAATTTATTCTTCTGCTTGCATTTGACTAAATTTAAATTTTAACTCCTCCACACTCTCTACACTATCAGGATCGGAAGTGATACAATCAACCGGACAAACTGCAATACATTGAGGTTCATCATAGTGACCTACACACTCTGTGCATCTATCAGAATCTATTATATATATCGGGTCATTTTCTTCAATTGCCTCATTTGGACACTCCTCTCTACACGCATCACATGCTATACAATCATCGAAAATTTTTAAAGCCATATCTTCTCTCTTTATAAAATTTAGTACCTTTGAACTCCTTAAGTACTTAAGCCATTTTATATCTTATCAAAGCTTAAAAATAATTTAAATGATTAGAAAAAGAGTTCTCTATTGATGTAAAAAACGCTCAAATGGAAAAATAATACTAGCAATTGCACCTTGTCTATCTTTTCTATTTTTTAAAGTAAGTCTAACTCCCATAGATTCAGCTGCATTTTGTGCAAGAAAAAGACCCAATCCAGCACCTGTGGATTCTGTAGAGCGTTTAAATGGTGCAAATAGATTTTCAGACTCATCTATACCTTTTCCCTCATCTATAATGTCAACTATAAAACTATCTTTATCGGTATGAACTAAAATTTTCACCAATCCACCCTCTGGGGTAAATCGCAAAGCATTTTGAACAAAATTTTGAAAAATTTGCATAAACAGAAGAGGTTGAATACTAATCATAAATCTCTCTGTTTCAAAATTATATATAAAGTTTCGATTTTGTGAATGTGCTAACAGTTCATACTCTTCAGCCTTTTTTGCTATCAATCTAATAATATTAATTCTTTCTGGTTTTTCAAACTGTCCTCCTTCTGCTCTCCCATACTCTAAAATATTATGTATCATATTATTTAAAGTATCAATAGATTCTATATTCTGCTTCAGAGTCTCTTTAATTTTATCATTTTTTTTATACTTCATAAGAGTAATCTGATTTTTTAATCTCATAACAGCTAATGGTGTCTTTAACTCATGAGCTGTTCCAACATATAACTCTTTTCTATAATTAATTGATGTTTTAATCTTATTAATTAAAGCATTAAATGAATTTCCAACCTTCTCAAACTCAAACGGTAACTCTTTTGTATTTATTGGTTGCAATATACTCTCATTCATATTACTAAATTTATAGGTTAACTTATTAAGAGGTTTCATAAGTTGAGACGACAATTTAGATGCATAATAGAGTATGAAAATAAATCCAATAACAGTAATTAGTAACATAATAAGATATATATTCTCTAGCAAATTTTTCTGCTCTGTTATATCTTTTGTTAAAATAATTGATTTATTAGAGTTTGGATATGGGTATGAGGCTTTTAAATAGTAGTTATTATCAATTTGAACCCTTTTTAGAGGAACTTGCTTAGTAGAGTCTCCAATGGTAATCTCAATATCAAATATCCTTTTTAAGTTAAATGTATTAAAATCTTTAAAAAAGTCTGAACTATTTGGATAATAACGGACAATCGCCTCTGCTTGTTGTCTAAAATTTCTCTCAGTTGTTTTACTTATATATGACGATAAAAAAAATGATATAAAAATGGTAACAGCGATGAGCATTGCTGTCATTATGACAGCAATCTCTAAAAAAAAACTAATACCTAAGCTCCTTTTGGAAAGCAAAATCTATAACCTCTTCTTCTAACTGTTTCAATAGTCGTAATATTTAATGGTTTATCCATTTTTTGTCTAATCTGATTAATGGCAACCTCAATTACATTTGGAGTTACCAACTCTGGTTCTTCCCAAATAGCATCTAAAAGTTGCTCTTTCGATACAATTTGGTCTTTGTGCATTGCTAAGTGAGTTAAAACTTCAAAAGGTTTACCTTTAAGTTCAATCTCTTCACCCTCATAGATAATTCTCTCCTCCTCAGGGTTAATAATAAGATTTTCTACCTCAATAATATTAGAACCACCAAAACGAAGTTTTGCCTCAATTCTAGTAGTCAATATCTCAAAATCAAAAGGCTTTCTAATAAAATCATCAGCACCTGCTCTTAATGCTTCAATCTCACTCTCTCTATCATCTCGTGCAGATAGAATTATAACAGAAGTTTTTGGTGCTTTCTCTTTTAATTTAACAATTATATCAATTCCATTACCATCTGGTAACATCCAATCTAAAAGTACTAAATCATAGTTTCTAATTCCTAAATAATATTCACCATCTTTTATATTTGATGCCACATCATTTTGAAATCCAAACTCTTTTAATCCATCTGATAGTGTTTTACTTAATGTTATTTCATCTTCTATAATTAATATTCTCATTTTATCTAAAGCTCCTAGTTTAATAATATTTTAATATTATAACACAAAAATATTATAGTTTAAAGTTTTTTTAAATATTTTTTAATTAATTTTTAATTATTTTATATTATAAGGTGTTATTTGAGGTTATTTCCACTCTTTTGAGACGGAAACGGTGGCATTTTTAATAATATTTGGTTTCGATATTCTTAAGTATAAGGAGTTAATTTGAGGATAATCCGAGATTATGGAACTTCCTATATCATCTACAGCCTCTTCTAAGAGTCCATACTCTCTCTTCTTTAAGAGTGTTTCTATCTTCTTTATGATATATGAGTAGTCTATAAATGACTCTTTTGTATAATTATAGTTAATTTTTGTCTCAACTATAACTGTTTGTTTCAAAGTACGCTCAAAATCTAAGATACCAATAACGGTATCTATGGTTAAAGCCTCTATATCTATTGTCATACTACTTTAGCTTCCTCTTTTTTAAGTAATCTTACAATATTTGGTATATGTTTGTATAGTATCATAAACGATATTATCCAAATAGGTGCATGGGTATGAATTGTTGGAATATCAGGGTGAATAAGATAAGAGGATAATATTAATATCCCCAATCCTATAAGAGATGATAAAGATGATATTTTTATAACTTTTCCTATAGTAAACCACACAACTATAGCAATAGTGGCCTCTATTGGCAACATAAAAAGGAGTACTCCAAACCCTGTAGCAACCCCTTTTCCACCCTCAAATTTTAAAAATGGACTAAAACAGTGTCCCAAAACACTCAAAACCGCAAGAGTCCATAAAATATTATCATCAGCACCTAAAATTTTTGCAATAACCATTATAATAATACCTTTGGTAGCATCTAGTATAAATGTGATAATGGTTAATTTTTTGGCTAGATGTGGAGCTTTCTCTTTTAATACTCGTAAAACATTAGTAGCTCCGATATTCTTGCTCCCCTCTTTTCTAATATCAACTCCAGCAAACAGTTTAGCCAAAATAAAACCAAATGGTACTCCTGCTATAAGATATGCACTTAGGTATAGTACTATATTTAAATCCATTCAATCTCCAATTTAAAATCTATTATTATCCATAATAAAATTACTTATCATCAATAATTTTATCTGCTTCTTGAAATACTTTTTCTATATTATTATGTATCCATCTCTTATCCATCCACTCTTCAGGACGAACCTCAATCCCTTGAACTAAAACACCAAAATGTAAATGGTCACCTAAAGCTAAACCGGTCATACCTGTTTTTGCAATTGGTGTCCCTGCATCTATCTGTGCATCTTGTGGTACTAAAATTGTTGAACAGTGACCATATAGTGTATATAGTCCCATTCCATGACTAATCATTGGCATATTACCATAAATACCATTATTATCGGTAAATACTACTTTTCCATCATTTGAACTTATAATAGTAGCCATTTTAGTACTTGCCATATCAAGACCAACATGGTATGATTGAGAAACCTCATTACTTTTGTCTTTATAATAATAGTGTCTATGGTCACCATAACTTGCCACCTTTTTACCATTTCTTAAAGGATAAAAAGGTTTAATATGCCACTCATCAATCATCTTATCTGGTATTTTAGATGCCAACTCATGTATAAGCTTCTCATTTGCTCTTCTCATGTCTTCATTGATTGCTTTTAATTTCTCAATCCCATCTTCTATTAATGCGTACTGTGGATTACTCTCAGCTAAATCGGATATTTTTCCATCTATGAATTTATCTGTAGCTTTTATCCATGATGTCTTATATTTTCGTGGAACTATGTAGTATGGAACATTTACAACTCGTTTATTTCCTGCCAAATCTTCTGCAACAACCTTAGCAGAAAAATGCTCCTGCTTAAAAGGCCAAGCTATAAGTGCTGCATAATAACCATCTTGTTTATATGGAACAACCTTAAATCGTTTCGTTCCATCTTTTAAATAGAAATCCTTTAAATTATCATCTTTTACCTGAAAAACAACAAGTGCTGAACCACCTTGTGTTATTGAGTATGAGTTAGATAATATATTTATATCGGGTCTATGATAATCTATATTAACAATAATCTTTTTTACTGCTTTATTACCTTGAAAAAAGCCCCAATTACTTCTATCTGTAGCCTTGACTGTTACAAGAAACTGCTTTGATTTAGAGTTTAACATAACTCCATCAACAGCTTTACTTGGATATTTTATTTTTATTACCCTCTCTTTTACATTCGGTTCAAGTATTAACTCATTTACAACAGTTATACTATTTTTACCATCACTAATATCAACCTCATAAGATTTAAGTCCCATATTATCAGAAACTTTAATTAATAGAGGGTCACGCCTATTCCAATATATGTTATTCTCACTCTCAATAATAGGGTCATCTCTTTCAAAAGCTGGTGAGGTAAACATATATGCTCCCGCTCCAACCATTAAACCCAATATTATAATCCATGCACTTTTAGAACTTCCTCTTCTTCTGCCATAACTACTTCGTCTATATCTCATTTAACAATCCCATTTTTTTTATATTACTGATTAAATCTTTTAAAAAAACCTCTATATTATCTATTGGTATCTTAAAATCTAAAGCTCTCTTATCCCCTTTCTCATTATAATATAAAGCAAGTGGTAAGAGGTTTATATCTTTCTTAGCTCTTAAAGATATATAAACACTGTTATCTAACTCTATTAGAGTAATAGATACTCTAACAGTAACCAGAGAGATACCATAATGAATAACTCCTAGAAGGTCACTAAATTTAGCTCCACTTTTTTTTATATTCTCTTCTGTGACTACCATAATAGATACTTGACCATCACACTGTAGCCTCAGCCCTTGTAGTGTGCTTCCTAATATTCTAAGTGATGATAGAGACCTTTTATAATTTAGATTATATGATATTTCAGATATATTAATATCATGTGCAATAATATCCGATGATACATCAAAAACCTCTTTAGTTAGAGTATTAGTTTTAAAATATTCTATATCTAGTAGTAAAGATGTATAAAAACAGGTAGCACTATCTCTATCTATTGTAAAGTGCGGTTTAAAAAGTTTAAATAGAGTATCCCCATAAGATATATTTTTATAATAACTCATATCCAATATCTCTCTATCTTTAAGATTAAATCGGCTCTTGTCCTCTCTATCGAATAGTATAATTAAACTCTTTTCAAAATCTATTTTATATTTTATTTTACTAAAATTTGGTAAAAAGTTCAAATAGATAGGAGTATCTCTACTACAAGATACAATCTCAACACTTTTTTTGTATCTTTTTAGAATTGAGTAGAGAGCTAACGCTACAGATAATCTATCTCCATTTAATCTAATTGAAAAGAGTATAGTGACTCTTTTATGTCTATTAATTAACTCTTTAAACATCTTCTATCTTCATAGAGAAATCAATCCAATTTGCTTGATGAATTAATGAACCAGATGATATTGCATCAACTCCTGTTTTAGCTATCTCTTCAATAGTATCCAATGATACATTTCCACTAGCCTCTAATAGAATATGGGGATAGTTTTTATCTCTAAACTCCACAACCTCCTTTATGGACTCATTACTCATATTATCACACATTATAATATCAGCTCCCACTCTCATTGCCTCTTTTACCATCTCTACAGTTTCACACTCAATCTCAACTTTCGATGTAAATGGAATTTTTGCCCTAACTGCCCTCATAAACTTTTCTAAATTATCAATGGTCTTTAAATGGGTATCTTTTAACATTAAACAGTCATCTAAACCCATACGGTGATTAATCCCTCCTCCACACCGTACTGCATACTTTTCAAATCCTCTTAATAGAGGTCTCGTTTTTCTAGTATCTAATAACTTAACCCCAAATGGAGTTATTTTTTCTACAAATTTAGCTGTTAAAGAGGCTATTGAACTAGCATGTAGAGCTATATCCAAAATAGAACGCTCAAGTGACAATATACGATGTGAATTTCCTATAATATTAAGTA
The DNA here is from genome assembly GCA_964601885.1 of uncultured Sulfurovum sp. Classification (GTDB taxonomy): domain Bacteria; phylum Campylobacterota; class Campylobacteria; order Campylobacterales; family Sulfurovaceae; genus UBA1140. The sequence goes on from CAZROY010000091.1 coordinate 10,460, forward strand.
GTCTATCTCCACTTTTAAATCTACTCCCATCTTCTACAAACCACTCTAAATTTAAATGATACATGTAAGCTAAAGTATCAAGATACTCTTTTCCTGCAAAAATACCATCACTTTTTGCCAATATGTAGGCTTTAACCTCTTTTGGGATACTAATTCGTGCAAAGAGGTCTCCTCGACCCACATCTTCGGCAACCATAGCCTCTATAAATCTCTCTTTTAACATTTAAATTTTTTCCTACTATCAAAATTAAATAAATTTGGCTCTATTTTATACAAACTATGCTTTATAAGTGATTTTAGAGTAATTTTTGATAATATTTGACATTAACTACTACAATATAAGAGAACAATATGGAATTACTAGAGTATTTTTATGATAAAAATAGTGAAATTACAAACTACTATCCACGCAAATTTTCTATAACAAAACAGCCTAAAAGTCTAATATATGGCTCTCCTGCATCTGGAAAAAGCTCTTTAGTATTAGACTATCTCACAAATTTTAACTCTGAAGATAGACTATATATAGATTTTAGAGACCCAAAATTTCAATTTAGAGACATTATGGAAAAGGATATTGAAGATTTTATTGAATTAAATAAGATAAAAATTTTGGTTTTAGACCACTATAAACATAAATATTTCCAAAAACTTCCAAAAGCTAATGAACTTATTATTGTATCTGATGAGTTTTATGATTATGGAGATGAGTTTAATATAATAGAAGTCCCACTATTAGATTATGAGGAGTTTTTCTCTTTTCAAAAAAAAAATTCAGAGAGGCAGATATTCAATCTATTTCTAAAACAGGGGACACTTCCACAACTAGCTATCCAATCTACACCAAAAGAGCAACTATTTCAACTCTTCATTAGAAGCCATTTTACCTCATCTGAACAGAGATTACTCAATGTATTAGCCCACTTTAACGGCTCTATGGTTACCACTTTTCAACTATACTGTTATGCAAAAGAGAGATATAAAATTTCTAAAGATATGATATATAAACAGATAAAAAATTTAACAAAAAGGGGAGTTATCTCTTTTATACCAGATGCACTTAACCCTAGTAATAAAAAGCTATTATTTTTTGATTTTGCCCTTGCCAAATATTTAACACTCACCCAAAAATTTCCAAAACAGTTTGATACTATGGTGGCACTCTCACTTAGGAAACATAAAATAGAGTTTAAGTCATTTGGAATACGAGGATATATTACAAAAGATAATGAGTTGATTATACCAGCACCATTCGATAGTAAAGAGAGCTTTTTAAAACAAGTAGAAAATAGATTTTCTATATATAAAAAATATAATATACAGAGGATACAAATTATAACAGTGGCATCTAATTATACTTTTTTATTCAACAATATTGTATGTGAAGCACTCCCATTTTATGAATGGGTTGTAATAAATGATGGAATTTAGCACTGTTAAGTAAATTTCCACACCATCAATTAATTTTTAGGTATGGAAATCCATTAGTACAAAATTAAATCTCACAAAGAGATGCACTTTTTCGATTTAACATACTTTTCTGTTTAGTTAAATACTCATCAACTGCTATAGCACACTCTCTCCCCTCATGTATAGCCCAAACAACTAAAGATTGACCTCTTCTACAATCCCCTGCACTAAATACTCCATCTATAGAGGTAGAATATTTCTCTGTTTTGATATTGCTTCTCTTGTCAGTTTCTAGCTTTAATTCTGATATTATATCATCTTGTTTTGGACCCAAAAATCCCATAGCAAGTAAAACTAAATCT
>CAZROY010000092.1:0-6789 GCA_964601885.1 uncultured Sulfurovum sp.
TTCCCTCAAAAAGGTTATGATAATACAGAGTGTATTGGTGATAGTAGGAATGTAAAAGGTGGAGATGGTCAAGTCTTTAAAGGGTGCGGATTTATGGTTCATGAGTATCTATTTGAAGAGTACGCATCATTTGGTAGAGGACATGGACATGATTTAGCACCATTTGAGGTATATCATAAAGTAAGAGGACTTAAGTGGCCTGTTGTTGACGGTAAAGAGACACAGTGGAGATTTAATGTTAAGTATGACCCATATGCTGCAAAAGCTGTCAAAGAGAGTGGAAGTAAATCAACTCACGCATTCTATGGACCACTTGCTAAAAATTTACTACAAGGAAGCTTAACAGGACCAGACAAATCTAAAGGGAAAAAGGCTCTTAAAAATAAAGCTAAAATCTTTGCAAGACCATATATGGACCCACCAGAAATGCCAGACAGTACTTATGATACATGGTTGTGTACAGGTAGGGTGTTAGAGCATTGGCATAGTGGTACAATGACAATGAGAGTTCCTGAGCTATTCCGTGCTGTTCCTGAAGCTCTGTGTTATATGAACCCTAAAGATGCTAAGGCTAAAGGTATTAAGAGAGGAGAACTTGTCTGGGTCGAGTCAAGAAGAGGTAAAGTTAAGGCTAGAGTTGAAACTAGAGGAAGAAATAGACCACCTCAAGGATTGGTATTTGTGCCTTGGTTTGATGAGAAAGTATTTATTAATAAAGTGTGTCTTGATGCAACATGTCCAATGAGTAAACAGACAGACTATAAAAAATGTGCAGTAAGCATTAAAAAGGTTTAAATAAATGGCTAACTCCGACAACAAAAGACGAAAGTTTATGGCAACGACTCTTCAAAGCGTAGGTCTTACGGCTCTTGGTGGATTGTTGTGGAGTGGCTATAGTGATGAGGTCAAAGCATCACCATTCGTATTACGACCACCGGGAGCATTACCTGAGGAGGATTTTCTTAAAGCGTGTATTAAATGCGGTCTATGTGCAGAAGCGTGTGAAAATCGTGAAAGTAATAAAAATAAAGATGGAACTAAGAGAGAAGGAACGCTTATAATGGCAAAGGGTGGTGACCATAAATTAATTGGAACACCATTTTTTATTCCAACTCAGGTTCCATGTTATATGTGTGATGATATTCCTTGTGTTCCTGTATGTCCATCTGGTGCTTTAGATATGTCAGCTCTACTCAATGAAAAAGAAGAGTTAGATATAAATAAGGCAAGAATGGGTCTAGCAGTAGTACATAAAGAGTCATGTATAGCCTTTTGGGGGATACAATGCGATGCTTGTTATCGTGCGTGTCCTATTCAGGGGGAGGCAATAACTATAGAACATCAAAAAAATGAGAGAACGGGAAAACATGCTTTTTTACTCCCTATTGTTCACTCTGATGTATGTACAGGGTGCGGTCTTTGCGAAAAGGCTTGTGTAACAGAAAAACCGGCAATATTTGTATTACCTATAGAACACTCTACTGGTAAAGCTGGTGACCACTATGTTAAAGGTTGGGACAAAAAAGACCAAGAGAGAGTAAAAAATGCCAAAGAGATACATACAAAAGATGAAAGAAGTGCACAAGAGGCAACTGATTATCTAAATATAGGAGTTGATTTCGAATGAAAAATATAAAATATCTTCTATTAAGGAGGGTTACTCAGTTTACACTTCTATTCTTGTATTTTGGAGCAAATGCCTATGGTTGGCATATCTTAGAAGGAACATTTGGTTCTTCTAAACTTTTTGGTTTTATTCCACTTGCTGACCCATATACAACCATACAGGTTTTAGCTAGTGGATTTATATTGGGTGCTGATGTTTTAATTGGTGCATTACTTATCACACTGTTTTATATGATAATAGGAGGAAGAGCTTTTTGTAGTTGGGTATGTCCTATTAATCTAGTTACAGATTTGGCAAATTGGCTTCGACGAAAACTAAATCTTGATAAAAAAGAGGTAAATTATCGTTTTATAAAGAAAAAAGCTAGATACTGGATAATGGTTCTCGGCATTATTGTATCTGCTGTTATTGGAGTTGCTGCATTTGAATTGCTTAGTCCTATTACTATTATGCAAAGAGGCATTATCTTTGGATTTGGTGCTGGTATATCTCTAATAGTGGCTATTTTCCTTTTTGACCTATTTGGTGTTAAGAATGGTTGGTGTGGACACTTATGTCCATTAGGTGCAATGTATTCACTTATGGGTAAAAATAGTATTATTAAAGTTTCTCATAATCATGAGAATTGTACCAACTGTATGAAGTGTAAAGTGATTTGTCCAGAAAATCATGTATTACAGATGGTAAATAAAAAAAGTACTCTGGTGACAGATGGAGAGTGTACTAACTGTGGTCGCTGTATTGATGTTTGTGATAATAATGCTTTGGAATTTAGTATAAAAAAATATATAAAGAAATGAAATTAAGGAGAGAATAATGATAAGAAAAAGTTTAATAATTGCTTGTTCTATGGTGACTCTAATCTCAATAGGGTGTGCTGCTAGTAGTGAAACTATAGTTAGTGATGATAGTGAAAAAGCATTGGGTTTAAGAAAAACAGACCTATATAGTGAAGGTGCGGAGACTGTTAGTATTAAAGCTGATTATAGCAGACCAGCACCGGGAGCATCTAAAAAATTTGATAGAGCTTATATGAATGCACCACCAATGATACCGCACTCTGTAGATGGATTACTTCCTATTACACAAGCAAATAATGCTTGTTTAGGTTGTCACATGCCGGATGTTGCAAAAGGTGTAAATGCTACACCAATTCCACCAAGTCACTTTACAGACTATAGACCCACAACTGTACTTAAAAATGGAGAACTTTTAAAAGAAGGGAAAAGTGTTGGTATAAAGGCTGAACTTGGAAACGGTAGTGATATTAAAGTAGCAAAAGCTAAGAAACTTGACCATCTATATCAAGGTAGATTTAACTGTTCCCAATGTCATGCACCTCAAGCAAAAGTAGAGCCATTGGTTAAGAACACATTTAAACCTGATTTTAAAGATGCTAAATTTAAGTCTCATTCTAACTTAGCAGATGCTATGAATGAGGGTGTTGATATAGAATAATGGCTACTAGAAGAGAATTTTTTAAATCTTTTGCAAAACCATTAACTCAAAATCAAGAGGAAGAACTCCTCTTGATTAGACCGCCTTATGGAAAAAGCGAATCTCTTTTTCAGAATAAGTGTCCAAGCTGTTTAAGTAAAGATTGTGTCACTTCTTGTGATGAAAAGATTATATTTATAGCCGAAGATGGAACACCAACACTTGATTTTAAGCAAAATGGTTGTACCTTTTGTGATGAGTGTGCAAAGAGTTGTAAAGAGGCTGTTTTATCTCTTGAAAATAGTCACACCAAAGATAGATTAAATGCAACATTTCAAATATCAATAGATAGATGTGTAGCACACAATGGAGTAATATGTTACTCATGTAAAGAGCCATGTATTGATGATGCTATACTTTTTAATGGTATGTTTAATCCAATTATAGATGAGGATAGATGTACAGGGTGTGGATTTTGTATATCAAGATGTCCTACACAAGCTATTAAATTTAAAGTTTTAAAAATAGAGGAAAATAATGAGTCTGCAAAATAAATATCCAAAACTTTTTGAAAAATTAGAAGATAAGGAGTTGGAGCTTAGACATCTACTTAATGTAGATGAAAATTATGAAGATTATTACTCTGAAGAGTTTGATTTTAATTTTGAAGAGTATAATTATGTTTTATATATTGCTGAACCTATACAAAAGGCCTTAGGAGAAGAGAAAATGAGTGAACTTGTACTCAAATTAAGTAAAAAGAGAGAATTTGAAAATTTTGGAGCAGATGAGATAGACCTTTATGGTGTTAAGAGCCAATTAAATGAAGGGCAGATTATAGAACTTATATTAAATCAGATAGAAGAGATATTATGAAAAATATATTAATTGTTTTATGTTTTACAGTTATTAGTTGGGCAGTTCCTTTTATAACACCCACTATGACAATCGAGGTTAATGGAACAGCTAAAGATATGGTTTTAGATGGTAATAATCTAGTTATTGCCACAGATATGGGGCATATAGAGGTTTACAATATAGAGGAGAATAGAACAGTTAAGCAGATTTCTATTCCAAATATAAAGGATTTTGTGGGAGATGAGATACCTGCCAGAGTTATGAGTACAGATGTAATAGATGGAAAATATCTACTGCTTAGTGATAGTGGAAAAAATGGATACTCCAATCTATTTATATATGATAAAAATTTAACTCAAATCTTATCACCAGAGAATAAAAGTGCTATTATAAAAGCTAGATTTATAGATAAAGAGCATATCCTTTTGGGTTATCTAAGTAATGAAGTTTCTCTTTTAGATTTAAAGAGTAGAAAAGAATTATATAGAGTTCAACTAAGTGAGTCTAAATTTTCCGATTTTGCCTTAAATGAAGATAAAAGTCAAGTTGTATTTTCATGTGAGAGTGGGGTTTTAAATCTAGTTGATGTAAAAAGTGGTAAAGTTATAAAAGAATTAAAAGGTCAAAATGTTGATAATGTATATAGAGTTGATTTTAAAAAAGATACTGTAGTTGGTGCAGGACAAGATAGAAGAGGCTCAATATATAATGTTAAAACAGGAAAAGGTAGTTATATAGCTGGTAATTTTCTTATATACTCAACTGCACTTACTCCATCTGCTTCAAAAGTTGCTTTTAGCATGGACGAAAAAAATAATATAACTATCTATGATATATTAACAAAATCCAAAATAGCAATTTTACAGGGTCAAAAAAGTACATTAAATGTTATGATATTTAAAGATGAAAATAGACTATTTTCAGCAAGTGATGATAGCACTATTATGGTGTGGAATATTAAATAAGGAGATAAAATGAATATTTCAAGTATTGTTGTACAAGCTCCATCTAAATATATAGATGAATTGGTAGAGCTTTTTAAAAATTCAGACTATTGTGACTATCATTTACATGATAAGAATAAAGGTAAAATTATTGTAACAATTGAGGGCGAAAATGTGGAAGAGGAGATTAAAAAATTGGTTAAAATTCAAGAACTTCCACAAGTAATGGCAGCTGATATGATGATGACATATCAAGAAGAGCAATTAGATGAAGAGATTAGAGTTCTCAATGCAGAGAACCCTGTTCCTGAAGTATTAAGTCGTGAAGATATTGATATTAAAGATATTGTATATCATGGGGATTTAAAACATATAGATTTTAAAGGTAACTAACTGTTAAGTAACTCTATTTTCTTGTCCCAATCTATACAAAGCAAAATCATATTTTATAGGGTCATCTTTATCAAACTCCCTAAATTTTTTAGTGAGTTCTAATGATGCTTTCATGTCATAAGTTTTCCGTTTTAATAAACCTAGCTTCAAAGATACTCGAAAGGTATGTGTGTCAAGAGGCATCATTAAATCTTTTTTGTCTATTTTAGTCCAAAGTCCCATATCTAAATTATCATCTCTTACCATCCAACGGAGATACATCATATATCTTTTATAAGTTCCTGCATGATTAATCTTTTTTGGAATAGAACCTATTAAAAAATTATACCCCCTACTGTCATAAGGATAGACTCTCTTTACTATCTTAATAAAATTCCATAATCCATCTAATATATTTGACTCTTTTCTATATTCATTATAGAATATATTCTCTATTGTATCTATCTCTCTTAACCGTTTTAAGACAATAAATAGTGCTATTATATCTTCCGCTTTCTGAAAACGATAGTAGTAGTTAGATAACTCTTTTTTAATAATATCTTCAGTTTTATCTAAAAGAGTGAAATCTAAACTATCTAAAAATTTTACTATGGCTTTTGCATTGCCATAAGCAAATAAGGCACAAATAAGTGCTATTGACTCATCTCTATATCGAGAAGCAATCATTAATGGATCAGGTTTCTCATAAGAGAGTTCACTCTCTCTATTTCTTAAATTTATCTCTCTATCTAATATATTTTTTATATCTTTCATAATATCTTTTCAAATTATTCTTGAATTGTAATTTTACCACGATAAATAGTATAAATCAAAATACTTTTTATTATATATTGCTAATATAAACTTTGCCTATGATAAGTTGATAGTTAAAATTTATTATAGTCAGTTACAAATAATTGATAATAGTGAATATTAATTAAGTTAATAATCGTTTTTTTAAATAAAAAAATGTTATATTTTGTCTATTGAAAACCTAAAAGGAATTTATTATGAGCAGAGACAAAATAGATAATTTAAAATCGGATTATATAGTCTGTAAGTGCTATGAAGTATCTTTTGGTGATATTATCGAAGCTATCGAAGATGGATATAATACAGTAGATAGCCTAATGCACGAAACTCACGCTGGTTATGGTTGTGAAAGATGTCATTCCAAACTAGATGATGCTGAAAATGATAGAGAGATACATTTAGATGAAATTTTAAAATATTATAACAAATAACCAATTCATATATTAATGATTGTTAGCAATACTTGACATGACTCGTCCCAACGGCTAAAAGTCATTGGGATTTCTATTAAGAGTTATTAAAAAGAATATTGACAATATCTCTTTTTACAGTAATATCTCCATTTGTTGCAATATCTGTAGCATCAACTGTACCATTACCATTGGTATCACTCCATGTAGCAGTAGCTATTGCAATATATGGCAAAAATACAGGTTTGTTATACTTCTCTTTTAAATACTGTGTAAAATTTACAACTCTAGTCGATAGATTATCTATCCCAATCTCACTATCACTATA
>CAZROY010000093.1:0-2942 GCA_964601885.1 uncultured Sulfurovum sp.
ATTTAGTTTCATATAACACCCATAACATGCCTGTTTTTTAACCGGTACAACTGCACTATTTCTAGCCCAAATACGGATTTTTTCATAAAATGAGAGAATTTTCTGGTCAATATCTCTAATTTTTCTCTCTCTTTTATCAAACAGTTTACCCTTTTCCTCTTCAATTGAAGCTATTTTAGCAGAAACCTCTAAAGAGACTCTATTTAATTCATTATCTGCTTTTTCTAAATCTCTATTAACTCCTTTTAATTCTCTCTCTTTTGTCTCCAGTATTCTATTGAGTTTCTCTATCTCTTCATTTACAAAATTTAACTTCTCTCTGGCAAGTTCAGATTCCATCTGTAGAGCTTTCATTTCTCTCTCTGTCTTAATGGCTCTCTCTTTAATTATATTCATAGCCAACTGCTCATTAAGTGCTTTAATCTGATTTTCAAAAGAGACAATTTTTGCATTATTATCTTCTATAGCAATATTAATCTCATCAATCTTTTTAATAATCTCATCTCTTTTAGCAACTCTTCTAGCCAACTTTTTTTCTGCATTCTTAATAAGTGGAGTAAACTCGTCAATAGATTTATCCAATTTTGAAAGTTCGATTAACTCTTCTAAATGTTTATTCAATTTTTATCCTTTGAGGGTTTGAAGCTTGTCTGTTATATATATTTTTTCCACACCTCATGGTTGGAGATTTTAGCTTTATATAATTTTTGTGACACAATTATATCTTAAAAATGCTTATTTTCCGATATAAGAATGATTAATAAAAATCATATTACATTACCCATAATTGTTGCACTGGCAATATCAACTTCAGTAATAATAAGTTTTATTTTATCAAATAACATTAGATTATCCCCTTTAATATTTACTACAACCCCATTAATATCATTACTGTTGATTATCGCTTTTGCACTATCTCCTGTCTCTATAACCTCTGCATTAAACTCTATACCCTTTTTACTCTCTGCCCAACGGCAAAGTTTTCTATCTCTAAAGTCCCACTCCGCCTTTGTTACCTCTCGCTCTAACTCTGATACTCTAGCAGATAATGGTTCAATATTTCTTAAAAGATACTCCATCTGCTCCTTATCATTTTTGAGTTGAGCTTTAATTAGACGGTGTAAAATCAGGTCAGAGTATCTTCTAATAGGTGATGTAAAGTGAGAGTAGTGGCTAAAACCTAAACCAAAATGACCATTATTATTGGCTGAATATGTTGCCTGTTTTAAAGATTTTATAATCATACTATCTACTTCATTAGCAATATCCATACTCTTTGCCTCTTTCTGAATAGCTCTAATTAGAGAAGGAGCATCATGATACTCTTTAACAAATAGTCCAATAGTTGCTAACTCATTTAATAACTCCTCAAGTTTAGTAAGCTGTGGTGGAAGATGTACTCTAAATATTCCATACTCAAACCTTTTAGCACTAGCTCTATTTGCTAAAAGCATACACTCTTCTATAAGTGAGTGTGAGGGTGTACTCATCTCTATTTGAGTTTTTATTAAATTGTGTTCGCTATCAATACTTAATTTCACCTCTTGAGTTCTAAAGTCAAACCCATTTTTTAATCTTCTCTCTCTTAACCTTTTGGTAATTTGATATAGTGGCAAAAGATATTTCAAAATTCTCTTTTCAGACTCTCTAGTTATATATTTACCACCATTCTCTAAAATAGTATCTATCTCTATATAATTAAATCGTCTCTTAGAATTGATAATAGCCTCAAAAAACTCCTCTTTTATGGGATTTAAACTACTTTTATCCAATTCTATTTTTACTACAAAAGCCAATCTATCAACATCTGGTTTCAATGAACATATATTTTCACTAAGTTCTCTCGGTAACATTGGAAAAGATTTATGTGGAAAATATGTTGTAAAACCTCTTCGTTTTGCCTCTTGGTCAATAGGTGTAAAATAATCAATATAAGCACTTACATCTGCAATAGCTACATATAAAATATAATTTTTTATATCAAAATAGATAGCATCATCAAAATCTTTAGCTGTTGTAGGGTCAATAGTGCAGAAGTCTAAATCTCTTAAATCAACTCTATTTGGATACTCTTCTACTCGAACCTCACTCTCTATCTCTTTAGCTTGGGCTATTGACTCTTTATCAAACTTATCTGGACGATTAAATAGAGCTAAAGATATTTTTTCATCAACTTTAGGGTCTTTTAGATGACCAAAAACCTCTAAGACCTCATCTGTCAAAGCATCAACTTTCATAACAGTTCCTATCTTAAAAATTTTTAAATCTACTCCTCTCATAATAGCTTTTGTAGGTAGAGCAGTTTTAATATTGAGTGTCTCAAAAAAACCTGAGCTATTAATATTAGTATATACAATATTAAAAAGATGCGAACGACGAATAGTAAGTTGTACTTTAGCAGATGCTCTTCCCCTTCTTGCAATTACTCTTTTTACAACAACCTCATCACCAACATTTGCATCACCCATATTATTAGGCTCTATTAATAAATCTTTCTGCTCTTTTGATGACGCTTCAACAAATCCTTTTCCTTGTTTATTGATATATAACTCCCCTACTCTATATAGAGATTTTAATCTCCATATTCCATCTATATTCTCTATAGCACCCATATCTTTCAAAATTTTAAAAGAGTTTATATCTTCCTTTTCTAAATCACTCTCTTTAAAACCTTTTATTAATTGTATTGCAAATGGCGACATATAAAATCCTCTTTTAATTAAATTGCATAATTATATCAGTTATAATTCAAAATAAAAAGGATACATTAATTGTGAAACTAAGAGAGATATATAATATATTAGATAGTATAACTCCATTTGAGCTACAAGAGAAATGGGATAACTCTGGATTAATTATAGGAGATATGAATAGAGAGATTAAAGAGATAGTTGTATCATTGGATATTGATAAAGGAATATTAGATAGTGCTAAAGAGGATA
>CAZROY010000094.1:0-11666 GCA_964601885.1 uncultured Sulfurovum sp.
TGGATTAATCTCTTTTAATAGAGTGATAAAATATTTTCCATCTCTAATATAGGTTCTAAATCCAACCTTTAACCATATATTATACTCTTTTAATCTTTTGGCTAACTCCAAATTCTCTTTAGCTGTTGGTAAATCCAATGCTACACACAGGTTCATATATCACCCTTTAGTTTTTATTGATATAATATCATTTTTATTAAATAAGTTTGCCCCCCTTAACAGCGGGGGTTTATAGATTTAATTATTAATCAACAGATTCAATTAGTTGAGTATTGGTAGTGTCAACTTTATCATCACTAATCTCTACAACTGTCTCAATAACTTTATCTTTTAAAAGAGATTCTGGTGGAGTAGGCATACTATCATCTTTAGTTACTGTTTCCACTTTCTTCTTTACATTGTTTGCACTTTTAGTAACTTTATTTGTATTTGCTTCAACCTTATCTTTTGCCTTTGTTATTTTATCTGCATCTGGTTTTGCATCTCCAATACTTAGACAACCTGAAAACATTAAAGCTGTCATTATAGAGCTTAATAAAATCTTTTTTTTCATATAATTTCTCCTCTTGATACTCCAATGAACTACCCCATCATAAATGACGGAACTTCCTAAAACTCCAACTAGTGTTGGATATTAAAAAGCTTGAACAGTAGTCTCTACTGCAATTACACTTTGTTTATGGAAAATTTGACTTAGTTTTCGTCAAATAAATTATATCAAAATATTCCTTATATCCCTACCTTCAATAGTAACTACAATAAGATTGCTTATATCCACATTATGAACCTTCTATATATGTATTTAATATATTAAATTCTTTATCAAACAGTGTTATATCTGCACTATATCCCCTTTTTAATTCCCCAATATTTAATCCTAATAATTTAGCTGGTGACGAAGTCACCATAGATACAATTTCAGGCAGTTTAATATTAGAATAGTTATAGAGATTTTTTAAAGCCTCATTTAATTTTAAAACACTTCCTGCCAATGTTCCATCTATCAATATCGCTTTATTATCTTTTACAATAACTTTCTGTCCACCCAAATTATACTCTCCACTTTTCATACACCCAGCTCTCATTGCATCTGTAATTAATATTAGCTTATCCCCTTTTAATTTGTAAATTAAATTATAGAGTGCAGGGTGAATATGTATATTATCTGCTATAATTTCACAACTAATAGAGTTGTCTTCTAAAATAGCACCAACAGCTCCAATTTCTCTATGGTGTAGAGGGTTCATACCGTTAAAAAGATGTGTCGCGTGAGCAATACCCCACTTAAACGACTCTTTTGCTTGGTCGTAAGATGCGCTACTGTGACCTAAACTCAATATTATATCAGGATAGCTCTTCTTAAGATACTCTATGAACTCCTCTGCCCTTTCAACTTCAGGGGCTATGGTTATTAATTTTATAATATCTATATACTCTTTTATCAATTCAAAATTTGGCTTTTGAATATATTGGGGATTTTGAGCTCCAGCTTTAGAAGGATTGATAAATGGACCTTCAAGATGAACACCTAATATTTTAGCTCCTCTAACCCTATCTTTATATTTTTTAACATTATAGAGTGCATTTTTAATCTCTCTTGATGACATTGTCATGGTTGTAGCCAAAAATGATGTCACTCCAGTTTTTAAAAGAGTTTTAGATATGGTGTCTAAACTTTGAAATGAGCTATCCATAACATCAGCACCACCTGAGCCGTGTATGTGTATATCTATAAATCCTGCACTTAAATATGCACCCTTAGCATCTATTATCTCTATATCTTTTGGTATCTTCTCTGTTATATCAATTATCTTGTTATTAAAAATAAGAGCATGATTTTTAAGAATTTGATTATTGGTAATAATTTTAGAGTTTATTATTGCTTTCATATATAAATTATAGCTATAATTTGAACAATTTTTACTAAATGGATAACTTTATGATAGAAACTGCCTTTACATATATAACCCTTCTACTCTTTATTGCTTCAATATTGGTATATATTGAGCAAAAATATAGAGCTAAATTTTTCGAGTATCTTCCTGCTATTGTTATATTATACTTTTTAATTATGACTCTATCAACTTTTGGGGTGTGGAGTAGAAATCAAGAGATAAATAGTGCATATAAAGATTTAAAATCAAATCTGCTTCCAGCAATGATTTTTTTAATGTTATTACAGGCTGATATAAGGAAGATATTACGAGTCGGCAGAAGAATACTTTTAACTTTTGCTTTGGCATCTTTTAGCATATCTTTGGGATTTATAGTCGCATTTGCCATATTTCATAACTATTTTGAACCCAATTCATGGAAGGCATTTGGAGCTTTAAGTGGCTCATGGCTTGGTGGTACAGGCAATATGGTCGCAATTCAAGGAGCATTAAATTTGAAAGATAGCCAAATGGGATATGTTTTGCTAATTGATTCAATCGATTATGCAATATGGGTTATGATACTACTCTCACTTGTTCCATTTGCTAATAGATTTAATAGGTGGGTTGGAGTTGATAATTCTATTTTAAATAGTGTAACCTCATCATTAAGTGATACTAAAAAAGAGAAGATAGATTTTCCATCTCTATTTATAATGTTGGCTCTCTCTTTTATTGTATCGGTTATATCTCAAGAGATAGCCTCTTTTTTACCAACTACCAACTTTTTAACAAATATGACTTGGGTTGTAATTTTAGCTACTCTATTTGGAATTATGGCGGGAGTTACACCATTAAACCGTTATAGTAACTCAACATCAATAATAGCAAATATTATATTATATCTCATAGTAGCTCTAATCGCATCTAGGGCAGATTTTGGAGAGTTAACTCAAGCACCAATTTATATATTTACAGGATTTACTATTATTGCAATACATGCTACTATTATGATAATTTTTGCCAAAATATTTAAGATTGACCTATTCTCATTGGGAGTTGCCTCTTTAGCAAATATTGGAGGTGTAGCATCTGCTCCAATTTTAGCCGGAAGTTACCATAAGACTCTAATTCCAGTAGGTGTTTTAATGGCTATGTTGGGTTATATTATAGGTACATTTGTTGGTCTTGGTGTAGCTAGAATTTTAGAAATTATAACCATATAAAGGTTATAAATGAGTAAGAGTTTTAAACCATATTTGGCCTACTCTGCAAGTGCAGGAAGTGGAAAAACATTTGCTTTAAGTGTAAGATATATCTCTCTACTATTTTTAGATGTTGAACCAAGTACAATTTTGACAGCCACATTTACCAATAAAGCAGCCTTAGAGATGAAACAGAGAGTTGTAAACTCTTTAATTAACTTAGATAAAAATAGACTCTTTTTAGATGCCATATCAGAGCAGACGGGAATGACCCAAAAGGAAATTTTAGAGAAAAAATCAGTTGTGTTAGATAGATTTTTGTCTAGTTCCCACTTTATAGTGACCCTAGATAGCTTTTTTAGCTCTATTTTGCGTTCAGCTTCACTATATATAGGTATTGAACCCGATTTTGTAACAAAAGAGATAGACCCAAAAATAAAAGAGGAGAGTTTTTTAGATGAGGTTCAGGCAAATTCACTACTATCTTCTTTAGTTAAGCTTGTGATAGATATAGAGGATAAGAGATTTTTAAAACTATTTGAGCTTATGCAGAACTTTTATAAAATAGAGCCACTTTTACCAAAGATTAAATATAGTATAGAGAGTCTTGAGGAGTTAGAGGGGTATATAGAGAGACAAAGAGAATTACTATTAACTCTTGTAACAGAGGCTAAAGCCTCAAAAAGTGCTATTAAAAATTTTGCTAAAATGGAGGTAAAAGAGCTTTTTAAAAAGAGTTTATTTAATAAAGATACCCTATATGAGCATAAATATTATAAAAAATATGTAGAAAAAAATCCAAAAATAGATGAAGAGTTTTTAAAATTAAAAAGGTTATTAAAAGAGTGGGCTAATCGAAAAGAGCAGATAGTTCTATATAATCTATTTAAACTTTTTGACTACTATAAGAATGCCAATATCTCAACAGCTAAGGGGTTGGGGATTTTAAGTTTTGATGACCTGAGTTTTTTTACATATAGACTACTTTATAAAAGTATTAATCGTGAATTTCTATATTTTAAAATAGATAGCCGTTTTAGACATATACTATTAGATGAGTTTCAAGATACCTCTACTTTACAGTTTTTACTCTTAAAACCTCTAATAGATGAAATATTTGATGGTGTTGGTCAGAGTGAATTTAGAAGTTTTTTCTATGTAGGAGATACAAAGCAGTCTCTATATAGGTTTCGTGGAGGGGTAGAAGAACTTTTTTTAGCAGTTGCTAATAGATATAATATAGAGATAGCACAGATGGATACAAACTATCGAAGTTCCAAACTAGTAGTGGAGCAGGTAAATAGGTGGTTTGAACCAAATATGAATGGATATTTTCCTCAAAAGGTAAGAGTTGATGCAGAAGAGGGCTTTGTAGAGGTTTTTGAGTCCCAAGAGTTAATAAAAGATGCCGTAGATAAACTAGAGTGGTTACTCTCTAAAGGGGTTAATCTATCAGATATTGCATTTTTAGTTTATACTAATAGAGATGGGGTATCTATTCAAGAGGAGTGTTATAAAAGAGGATTTGATACTCAATTAAAAACCTCTAGTTCCCTAAAATATAATCCTAAAGTTGCCTCTGTTGTAGCTATGGTGGAGTATCTATTTTATGGATTAGAACTTGATGCTATGGGTGTTTTAGAAAGAGTTGGTAAAGATATAAAAGAGATAGATATAGATTGGTTTAATCCATTTATGCAACCTATCTCTGTAATTCATAGAGTGATTTTAGATTTTGGATACTTTGAAGATGATTTAAACCTATTACGACTTTTGGAATTCTCTTCAAACTTTTCGGATATTCCAACATTTTTAGAGGAGTTTAAACTATCCAATATTGATGTAGCCTCCAGCTCAAAACGGGGTGCTATGATTATGACAATTCACGGTTCAAAAGGGTTGGAATTTGAGTATGTAATTGTAGTAGATAGATTAAAAGGCAACGCTCCTGACCATTCAGCTCTAATCTATGACTATTATGACTCTTTATATATAAAAAGAGTTCTATATAAAATGGGAAGTCGAGAGAATTTCGATGGCTATTATAAAGAGTTAATAGAGAAGCAAAAGCTATTATCACATAAAGATAAGATGAACTTATTATATGTAGCTCTTACTCGTGCAGTAAATGGTATGATTATAGTTAGAAAGCCAAAAGGGTCTATATTTGATATAGTTGGAATACAACCCCTTAAAATTGGCTCTATAAAACTATCTAAAAGAAAAGAGATTAAAAAAGAGCATAAGAGAGAGAATATAAAGCTTACCAATTATGGTATTCAAGAGATAGAAAAAATAGATAATGAGGAGGAGAAGGGGTATAGAGATTTTCTATTTGGAACAGCTATGCACTATACATTAGAGATGATGAGTCAATTTAAGTTAGAAAATTTAGATAAAGCTTTAATTGCATCAAAAAATAGATACGCCCTAGAGCTTGACGAAGAAGGGTTTTTAGATATAAAAAATAGAGTAACCAATTTAATATTGGATAGTAGATTTCAAAAACTACTTATTGGAGCAGTAGTAACAAAAGAGCAGTCTTTTAGTTTTGAAGGGAACTTCAAACAGATAGATTTACTTTTAGAGTATAAAGATAAATATTTAGTAATAGATTATAAAAGTTCAAAAAGAGGAGAGTTCAAATATATCTCACAAGTTACTTACTATAAAAGAGCTATTCAATCTATAACAGAGAAAAAGACAGAAGGAGTAATTATCTATCTGCTTAAAAATGGAATTGAGTTTGTTTGGGTATAAAATACCCAACCGATTAAGTAAATAAGCATTAGAGAATTTTACGGAATAGGTGCTAAATAATACCCTACACTATGTTGATTTTTAACTAAATTAAAAGGTAATTTCTTTTTGAATTTCCTTATAAAAGATTTAATAGCATCTGAACTTGGGGATTTATCATAATCCCACATATACTCATACATCATATCATAAGTTACAATACTATTTTCTGCTAAAAGCTTCATAAAAATTGTCTCTTTTTTTGTTAATTTAATCTTCTGATTTGTAATTATCAACTCACCACTCTCATAGTTTAATTTAATATTTGTACCTATAACAATATGATTATTCAACTCAAAATGCTCTAAAAGTTTATCAAGAAGAGAGATAACCTTTTTTGTGGTAAATGGTTTAGTTATATACTTTACAATATTCAAATCAATCGAATCTAAAAGGTAATCTGTATCTGTATAAGCTGAAATAATAATTATAGGTAAATTCTTATCATATTCTCTTATAGATTTTGAAAAAGAGATACCATCAGTATTTGGCATATTTATATCTGTAATTATTAAGTCAATTTTATTCTGATTTTCTATATATATATCATAAGCATCATCTCCATCTGAAGCCATAAGAACTTTACCAAAAAAATGACCAAGAGTCTCTACAATATTCTTCTGAAGTGTGACATCATCTTCAACATATAAAACTGTCTTATTCTTTAATAATTTATATTTCTCATTCTTCATCTTATCAACCTTATTGTAAATCTACTACTATTTCCCTTACTATGCACCTCTAATTTACCATTAAAGTGTTGCTCTATAATGACTTTAGATACATATAGTCCTAAACCTAAATTGGTGGAGTTTTTACTATTTTTAGTAGAAAAATGTGCATCAAAAATCTTATTGATATGTTCATCTTTTATTCCACCCGCCTCGTCCGTAATTACTATAATATACTCTTTAATTTTTAGCATAGTTTTAATATGAATACAAGCATCTTTATTTGAAAAATCGATAGCATTTTGCACAATATTAATAATAACCTGCATAAGTTCATTCTTATATAGAGAAATTTTTGCATCTTTTGAAAAGCTTTTTTTAATATGAATATTTTTTTTCTTTATCTCATTATCTAAAAAGTTAAGAGATTTTTCAATTAAAGGCTGTATATATACAGTCTCTTTATCTTTCTTAGGTTTATAAAACTCTCTAAAATCATCAATGGTCTCAGATAAAAACTCTGTATAGTCTTCTATCTCATTAAACTTCTCATCTAAATACTCTTTATCAATATCTTCACCCAACATTATTTTAAATCTGATATTAGATGTAATCGAGGCAATCTTACTAATTGGCTGTCTCCATTGATGTGAAATCATACTAAGAAGCTCTCCCGCTTGTGCTAACCTAGATTGAGAAAACATTATATCATGACTCTTTTTTATCTCTTGTTCATAATCCCTAATCAACATATTAATAAATTTTGAGAAAGAGAGAGAGAAGATAATAGAGACTAAACATACGATAAAAAGAAGTTTTATCATATCTGCCAACTCATCATTTAGCTTTTTTTCTAAAATTTTCTTCTTTTTCTCAATAGATTCAGCTATATCTTTCTCATTTTTACTTATTACTACATATAAATCTGTCTCTTTTATATGGTGAACAAAGGCTATCTTATTTACCAATTTATCATTAATACAATCTGTTCCTTTATAATTTATAAATTGATTATATTTAGAAGCATTTAACAGTTTATATAAAATATTATAAGCGTCTTTATTTATCTGCATATCCGACTCTACTAACTCTATCAATCTATTTGCACATGGGTGTTTTAGTACAGTGCCGTCTTGTTTAAATACAAAAATAAAACCGCTATCATATTTTTTTAAAGATTCTACAAAAAGCAAAATCCTATCTGTAAGTTTAAACGATTTCTCTCTATCTTTTTCGAGTGATAAAAAATTGATAAATGAGTCTATATATTTCACCTTCTCCTTAAAAAAGTTTATATGTTTATTTTTCAACTCATTTTCATATCTTTTTAACTCCACCTCCTCATATTTTCTATGTTTATACTCTAAAGTTAAAGAGGCAGAGACTCCATAAAATATTATAATAAGTAGAGGAAATATTATGGTAATGACTAAAAGGTGCTTTATAAAAATTGCTTTTAAGTTCATATTTTATTTTATCATAAATATACTCAAAAATGTAATAAAAAATTGATAAAAACAATAAATAACTTTTAGTTTAACAAGAAAAATATAATTTAACCAATAAGCATATTAATTATTTAGTAAAGATTAATTTAGTAAAAAAAATATAATTTTTTTTATATATGACACCTTTTTGACACATTTTTTTTGCTATACTACACATAGAAGAGTCACAACCTATCCCCCCTCCCCCTTTTTTTAGGAAGTGGCTCTTCGCAGTAACAACTTTGAAGAAACACTCAAATTTCTGCAAAGTTTTCTTAAAAGTTAACCCTATAAAAAAAAGAATAAATATCTATTTGGGTATAATCAAAATAAAAATTCAGGATAAATGATTGAAATATCTCATAGATTTTATAGAGGTTAAAAAGGTTGAACAGGCTAAAGTTTATCAAGATTTAAAATGTTTACCAAAAGAGGCTAAAGTTTTACAATTTGTATGTAAGAGATTTGTAAGAGGTATGGAAGAGACACCTGTACTTGATATTCTACAAGAGTGTTTCAAATTCAAAGGGTATGATTATCTTAAAAACCTCTCTACGGTCAAAAGACTTATGGATTTAGGTTGGTTAGTACAGATGAATTTTGCTCAGATGAAAATTCAAGAGGTGTCAAAATTGGAGATATTAAATACATCTGTATCACCTAGTATTAGTCTGCTTAGACTTCTTGAAGAGGGTTCAATGGAGGTAGCACTGCCTGAAATTAAACCATATACAGACCATTTAGAGTATCTTCAAGACCAATTTGATGTTATAGAACTTCTACATAAAATGTCTATATCCAAAGAGGGTTTTACAGATAGCTCTCTTAGTCTTGGACGACTTAAAAATAAACTAGTACTTTTGAGTAAACGAATTGAAGAAAGATTAAAAATAACAACAGAACCCATTGTTGTAGAGGAGTTTTTTAAGGAGAAAAAGTTAGATGATAGAGAGCAGAAAATATTTTTAGCCCTTTTAAAAGAGGAGTACTCTGGTGGAGAGGGGCAGTTTAGAGATATGAATATCTTAATTGAGCTTATATCCCTTGATGAGTATGATAAAATTAGAAATCGTGCTTTACTCGAAGATGGCTCTAAGCTATTAAGTGAAGAGATAATTGATTATGAAGAGATATTAAATATGTTTGGCGGTATTAGTCGTTCATTTTATATTCAGGAGGAGATTTTACAGAAAATTATTCATCCAAACAAAAAAAAGAAGGTGACAAAATTAAAACTAGATAAACTTGTAGAAGAGCAAGAGATATTTGAGTTTATTAAACCAACAACAGACCTAAATGATGTAGTACTTCACCCAAAAACGAGAGATATATTAAATACGATTATAAAACAGTTAGATAAAGATGTTTTTGCAAAATTAAAAGCATGGGGAATTAAAGATAAAAGAAAAGGAATAGATGCCAGAATTATTTTCTATGGAAGTGCAGGAACGGGTAAAACAATGACTGCCTTAAGCTTGGCAAAAACTTTAAAAAGACCAATTTTAAGCTTTGATTGCTCTAAAATATTATCAATGTATATAGGAGAGAGTGAAAAAAATGTTCGTAAAATATTTGATGATTTTAAAACTCTTAGCAAAGAGGCAAAAGTTGACCCAATTCTACTTTTAAATGAGGCAGACCAATTTTTAAGTAGTAGAACTGCAGGAATAGGAAATAGTGTTGATAAAATGCATAATCAGATGCAAAATATATTTTTAGAGCAAATTGAGAAATTTGAAGGAATTTTAATTGCTACAACAAATCTACTAGATAATATTGACAAAGCATTTTCAAGACGATTTAATTATAAAATAGAATTTAAAAAGCCAAATAGAAATGAAAGAAAAAGATTGTGGCATCTTATGCTACCTGAAAATGCCGATTATGAAGAGGGATTTATGGTTGATGATTTATCACGATATGAACTTACAGGTGGACAGATAAATCTTATAATAAAAAATACAGCATATAAAGTGGCAATTCGAGACGAAAGTATATTTACAATCAAAGATTTTTTAGAAGAGATAGAAAAAGAATTAGGTAGTAGTTTTGATAAAAATATAAGTATGGGATTTAAAATGTAAACTACTACATTATAATGCTTCTTGAATTTTTTGTATTACCTAACATTGCATCAATTGCCAACAATACTATTTTTTATATTCTGATAATAGTGTTAAAATCACTCTCACTATTTTCTCTATAGAGTCTATTTTTACTTTTTCTCTAATTGAATGTGGATTACTAATGGTAGGACCAATAGAGGCAATTTGAATATTTGGGTATCTTTGAGATATTATACCACACTCCAAACCGGCATGTATAGCCCTATACTCACTTTTTCCAAAAACACTCTCTACACATCTATAAACCTTCTTTGTAAAACTATTAATTTCAGGTCTCCAAGCAGGATATTTATACTCCTCTTCTACTATAAATCCATATCTCTTAAAAAATTCTATACTCTCTTTACAAATTTCATCTATACCAATCTGAGACATAGCTCTAGTAGAGACTTCTATTGAGATAAAGCCGTTATTTAAATTTATAATAGCTAGATTTACACTTTTTTCTGGAATATTAAGCTCTCTATTATAGGAGTGTATGCCATTTTTAAACTCTGTTAATAGATTTATAACTTTGTCACTCTCATAGACTAGTAAGTTATCATCTAGTGGCTCTACTTTTACTATATCATTGCCTTTTAAAACATCTAAAGAGCTAAGAGTAGCCTTTGCATAAGTTGGAATTGAGTTTCTTCTTTCACCTCCATTAAATGTAGAGAGTGCCACATCTTTATCTTTGAGATACTCAACTAATAATTTTATAGCATTTGGAATATTTTTATCTATATCTAGTCCAGAATGACCACCTTGTAATCCACTCACAGTGACTCGATAGTTATATTTTAACTCACCCCTCTCTTGTAACTTGAAAGTAGCTATTACATCAGCACCTCCTGCACACCCTATACAGACCTCTGCCTCATCTTCAAAATCTATATTTAACATGCTACTACTATCTAATTCAAAATTTAAAGCAGATGCCCCAATTAAACCTATCTCTTCATCAGAGGTAAATAAAAATTCCAACTCTTTACCCATATCTATTAGAGCCATCATTATCGCAATAGCAATCCCATTATCAGCACCAAGTGAGGACTCTTTGGCTTTGAGCCAACCATTATCTATATATGTTTCTATTTTTGGAGCTTTTCCAATACAAACCATGTCATAGTGTGCTTGGAGTGCTAGTTTTGGTTTACCCTTTTTTATTAATATATTTTTGGCACCATCGATCTCTACACTGTAACCTCTACTTAATCCAAACTCTTTTAAAAATTTTAAGAGTCCATCTGTCTTTTTGCTACAGTGTGGTATCTCTGTTATCTGATTAAAATATTCTATAATTTTTTTCTGCATAAGTTCTCTTTACAATTAGAAAAAATGAAAGTGGTGCATCAGAGAGGATTTGAACCTCCACGCCATGAAGCACGAGCCCCTCAAGCCCGCGTGTCTACCGTTCCACCACTGATGCGTTGTATAATATGAGGAGTTAGAGTGGAATTATACCACTCTAAACTTATCTAATCTTTAATTATCCAAGAAATGGGTTAGCATAAAGTGCAAT
>CAZROY010000095.1:0-5070 GCA_964601885.1 uncultured Sulfurovum sp.
GAGATTATTGATAGTTTTGACCACGCCATTACACTATGGAGCGGGGATAAAAGAGAGTATATTGAGGATATGAAAAAACACTCTTTACGATGGATAGAGCTTCCTGTTAGTCCCTCAGCTGAACAGTTTGCCCGTGTTATTTTTCTATTGGTTGAGAGAATTTTAGAGTGTACCAATATGGTAAATGGCGAAAAAGAGATAAAATTAAATAGTATTATAGTGCATGAGACAGATACAGGATATGCACAGGGATTTAGAGAAGATGCCTATAGTAAACTTATGGGGAAAATAGAGCTAAAGAATATTATCTTTTCTAAGGATATTCAAAATCAATGGAGTGATAATAACCTATGGAATAGACTATTAAATAAAAAAGAGATAATAAATCCTAAAAGGGTATAAAAGGTAGAATATGATAAAAAATAAATTCGATTTAAGCACTCCTATTATAGAGATAAAAGGGGTTCAAAAAGTTTTTGGTACAAAAGAGGTGCTAAAAGATGTAAACCTTATATTTCCAAAAGGTTCGACTACCGTTGTATTGGGACTTTCTGGAAGTGGGAAATCTACTATTATCAAACATATAGTAGGGCTTATGAAGCCTACAAAAGGGGATATTTTTGTAAATGGTATTAATGTATCACAATGTAGAGAGGAGGAGTTAAGGGAGGTTAGAAAAGGAATAGGCTTTCTATTTCAAGATGGAGCTATGTTTGACAGTATGAATATATTTGATAATGTGGCATTTCCCTTAAGAGAGCATTTTAAGTTATCGAAAAATGAAATAGAGAATCGAGTTTTGAATATGTTAACAATGACAGGGCTTGATGCTAAAAGGGTGGCAAAACTATTTCCAAATGAGTTAAGTGGTGGTATGAGAAAACGGGCAGGATTGGCTAGAGCAATTATTATGCAACCTAAAATTATTCTATATGATGAGCCAACAAGTGGACTTGACCCAATTACGAGTAACCTAATTACCCAACTTATTATAAAATTGCAAAGAGAGCTTGGAGTTACCTCTGTATTAATTACCCATGATATGAAAGAGAGCTTTAAAAGTGCTGATTTTTTAGCCTTTCTATTTGAAGGGGAGATAATTGAGTGGGGTGATAACAACAGTTTTAAAAATACCAAAAACCCATTTGTTCAACAATTTTTAAATGGAGAAGAGAATGGTCCAATACAGTTTAGGGGATAGAGATAATGGCAGTTTGGGCAATAGGTGATATTCAAGGCTGTTATGACCACCTAAAAAGAGTTCTTAAAAAGATAAAATTTAATCCTCAAAAAGATACTTTATGGTTAGCAGGAGATTTAGTTAATAGAGGAGATAAATCCTTAGAGGTGTTAAACTATCTATACTCTATAAAGAGTTCAATAAAAATAGTATTGGGTAATCATGATATATCGCTAATTGCCTCATATTACAAAATTAAAAAACCAAATCCTACAATTGAACCTGTTCTTAATGCACCAAATGCAAAAGAGCTAATTACTTGGTTAAGATTTCAACCATTTTTAGTATGGGATTTTAAATTGAACTATATGATGGCTCATGCTGGAATTTCTCCGCAATTTGATTTTGGCATGGCAATAAAATATGCCTCTCAAATAGAGAAAAAACTTCAATCACAAAATCCTAAACCTTGGCTTAAAGATATGTTTAAAAGAGGTTCTACACTCTTTAATGCAGATGCAACCCCATTAGATATAGAAAAGTATATATTAAGTTCATTTACTAGAATGAGATTTTGTGAAGACAATGGAAGATTGGATTTCTCTCAAAAGGGAAAACCCACTTACTCAAAAGTTGAACATAAAGGATTAAAACCTTGGTTTGCATGTCCAACACGATATCCACTTCCCTTAAAAGTTGTCTTTGGACATTGGTCAACACTTGGATATTGGTATAATGGAGATGTTCTATGTATTGATACAGGTTGTCTTTGGGGTAGGGAGTTAACGGCTGTAAGACTCGACAAAAAAGAACCATTAAAAGTACAAATCAAATGTCACAAAAGTTAATATAATTTTATATTCAACTCTTTTTGCCGATATTTAAATACTGCTCCGTTATCATCAGCAAAATATATATTTCCTTTATTGTCAAATGTAACTCCCTCTTGTGCAAATTTATCCAATTTTATTTTTTTTTGTAATAGTATTATTTTTAATATCATAAATATACAATTTATCCTTTTTATCACTTACTATATATAATTTACCTTTATAATACTCCATACCAGCACTATCTATAATTTTATGATTAATTATATTCATAATCTCTGCACTATTCAAATTAATCTTTACCACAATCAATTTAGCATCTTTTTTACTCTTTTTGGATTGAATTGATAGATAATATAAATTATTAACTTTTGCTATTCCTTCTATTCCAGATTGCTTACTAAATTGTATATTATTACCAACTATTTTCAACTTTTTGACTTTTAATGATTTACGGTTTACTCTAAGCAAATATCCATTCTCTACAGCGAAAATTATCTCTTTACGACCACAAACAACACCTTCCAAATCATATTTACCAAGTTTGTATTTTAATATTGTCTCTCCATTTGGAGTTATTTCATAAAAACTTCCTTCATCATTTGCTACAATTAAGGTATTACTTCTTTTACAATAGGATATACCCGATGCCTCAGGAATTGAGGTTATCCTATTTTTATGGTCACTACTACAAGCTATCATAGTAAATAAGATACTCATAAATAATACAAAAAATATCTTTGTCATCTAAAATTCAAACCCTCCACTAGCTCCTTTATTCATACTTGAATATACAGCATGAACATATGACTCCCTTATATTACACTCTAATAATTTAATGCAATTTAAACAGCTACTAATACTATTATTAGCTTGACAAGCCTCTACCTCTTTAAGCTTCTCTTCTAATTTTAACTCCCACTCATCAAAAGAGTTCTTAGAATGATTATTAAACTCCATAAGCCTCTTTTAATCCGTTTATCTCATAACTTGAACCAAAAAAGCAAGGTGCTGTATCATGTAGATAAGATGGTGTTAACTCTAAAACTCTTCTACCTCTATTATCAACTGCCTCTCCACCCGCTTGTTCAAAAATCAAACCAAATGGAATAACCTCAAATAGTTGCCTTAACTTTCCATTTGGTCTATCTTTAGTAGCAGGATAAGAGAATAATCCTCCACCTTTTAATAATATCTGGTGTAAATCGGGAACCATTCCACCTGAATAACGAAGTCGATACCCTTCTTGAAATAGGCTATTTATAAATTCTTTATGATAATTACTCCAATATTTCTGTGTCCCACCAGAGGCATTTAATTTTCCCTTTTTGTTTAAAACTATCTCACCCAATTTACTAAATGAGTTGTGTTTTGCTCTATAAAGAAGTGGTTTTGTACCCCTTTTTACATATACTAACTCAACCCTTGGACCATATACAATATAAGCAGATGCTACTAAATTTTCACCTTTTAGCTCACCTTTATATATTCCAAAAATAGAACCTACAGACAGATTTACATCTACCAAACTAGAACCGTCTAATGGGTCATAACAGACAGTATATTCTCCATTAGGGTGAAGCTCTAATATATCCTCTTTCTCCTCACTAACAATCGCTTTAACAGATGATACTGTTGTGAATGCCTCTTCTATAATTAAATCACTTTTGACATCTAATTTTAACTGCTCTTCACCTGAACTATTTTCACTATTACTATATCCCAAATCTTCAGTCTCTATTGCATCTTTTATTTTAAAAGCAATTTTCTTAATTGTTTCAACTATTTTCAACATCTCTACACCTCTTTTGCATTTTCCTCTATCCAACTAATAATCTCAACTGTATTATTTAAATTAAGTACTGTTATCTCTTGTGGAATATCATAATCGTTAATATTTATAGTATCATCAACCGCAATTGCCTCACTACAATCTAAATAACTCTCATCTATTTTGTTACGGAAAATAGCTATTCGTGGAAGAGGAAGATTTTTAAGTCCCTCCACAAGTAAAATATCAAAATGCCCAAATAGATTAATAATATCACTCAGTTCTCTATTTCGTTTTGAAAAATAGGTAGTTCGTGTAGGAGAAGTTACAACGACCTCTGCACCTGTTTTTGAAAACTTATAACTATCTTTACCCTCTATATCAAAGGTAGCCTTATCTTTAGGGTCATTTTTAATAATCGCAACCTCTCTAGTTTTTATCAACTCTTTGGCAACTTTCTCTATCAATGTGGTCTTTCCACTACCTGATGGACCTGTAAATGCAACAGCAAACCGTATCATATTTTTCCTTAGGTAAATTTATATCAAATTATACATTATTATTTATCAAAAATGTGTTAAAATGTTTCAATATTAAATTAAGGCTAAAATCGATGTATAAAAAAATATTACTACTATCCATATTTCTAATAATGGCAGGTTGTGGCACAAAAGAGGGAGCAAATATATCTCAACTTTTTAGAAAAGATGAAATCTACCATATTAGCCTATTAAATACACAAAAGGCTCAACTTATAGCATCATTTGAGACAAAAGCTCTCTTAACTGCAACTTATCTAAATCCTGTTTTTACAAATAAAAGTTGCAAAAATTTTTCAGTAGATGTGTCTAATGGCGAATATTTTTTCATCGGTGTTTTTATTAATGGAAGTAAAACTAATCATTTCAACGATAAAGGATACTCGTTAAAATTAAACGGTATGAACCCTATAGATATTAAAGAGTTAGAGAAAGACGACCCACTTAAATATGAAATGCCAATGGTCGATAACTGGAGTACATACTATAAAGTTAAATACCCTGCCACTAAATCAAAAAAGCTCAATCTTGTTTTTGAAAGTGATAGATTTGGAAAAGATGTATTAACATTCTTAAAAACTAAAAATAACGAATAAAACCGAAAAATAGAAGTAGAAATTCAAAGAGGCAACGACCTACATTCCCAATCCAGACAGGATAAGTATTATCGGCGATGAGAGGCTTAACTTCTAGGTTCGGAATGGAACTAGGTGTGACCCTCCCTCTAAAGCCACCTCTAAGAGAGGTAAA
>CAZROY010000096.1:0-3196 GCA_964601885.1 uncultured Sulfurovum sp.
TTTATCTGGATTTTGAAGATACCCTTTTAGAGAGGCTTTAAAAGTAATTTCCCCACTATATACTTTTAAATATGACATAAACATTCTCTGCAGAGATGTTGGAAAATGGTCATTATGACAATAAAGACAGTTTTTTTCATATATATTTTGTGCAAACAGTAGTGTTGAGATTAAGATAATATAAGTAATTATTTTTATAAAAGTTTTCATAAATATTTACCTCTTTTTATTTAAACGAATTAAAACAATTATAGCATATTTTTGACTTTTTTGGAGATTTATATTAACCATTAAGCTCTTATCTATAGAAACAAGCCTCTTGTTATATTGTTAATGGTAAAATACCCACCTATTTTATATAACATTATTAAGGATTTCCTTTATGACACAATTTGCACAATTTTTACCACTTATTATTCTATTTGGTATTTTCTATTTTTTAATTATTAGACCTCAACAGAAACAACAAAAAGAGCATCAGGCAATGTTAGAAGCACTTAAAAAGGGTGATAAGATATTGACAAATGGTGGTCTTTATGGAGAGATAGCTAAAGTTGAGGAAGATTTTGTTAAAATTAAACTAAACGATACAACTATTGTTAAATTAGGTAAAGCTTTTATAACTAAAAAGGTTAATGAATAGAATATGAATAGATTAAACTATAGAGTTGTTATCTTTCTTTTTGCTTTTCTATTTGGAATAATCTTCTCTATTCCATCATTAATCCAAAGCGAAGAGGGAAAAAAGATTACACTAGGACTTGACCTGCAGGGTGGGTTACACATGCTTTTATCTGTTAAAAGTGAAGTTGCAGTTGAATCAAAAGTAAAATCAATTGGTACAACTATTAAATATGAGTTGGAAAAAGAGGATATTATTTTTGATGATTTAAAGATAGAAGATAATAGTGTAAAGTTTGAAGTGTTAGATAAAGATGATTTACCTAAGGTGAGTGAGCTACTAAAAAGTGATTTTTCGGATATTGAGGCAAAGCGAGATGGGCTTAAATTTATTTTAACTCTAAGTAAAAAACTTATTGAAGAGACAAAAAAAAGTGCTATAA
The DNA here is from genome assembly GCA_964601885.1 of uncultured Sulfurovum sp. GTDB lineage: Bacteria > Campylobacterota > Campylobacteria > Campylobacterales > Sulfurovaceae > UBA1140. The sequence continues at coordinate 1,065 of CAZROY010000096.1, forward strand.
ATCAAGCAGTTGATACCATTAGAAACCGTTTAAATATGTTTGGACTAGCAGAGCCTACAGTTGCAAAGCAAGGAATGGAGAAGATACTAGTAGAGGTACCCGGTATTAAAACTCAAGCTGATGAACAGAGAATTAGAGAACTTATTGCAAAAGCTGCACATCTTCAGATGATGGCAGTTGATGAGGATAGAGATGCAAGAGTCGATACCATGAGTCAAGCTGAAGCAAAACAGTATGGAGATATTATTTTAACTGATGTATCAAATCCAAAACAGAAATATCTTCTACACTCCATTCCAATTTTAGATGGTTCAATGTTGGTTGATGCAAAAGTTGGATATGATAGACAGAACAATCAACCCCTTATTAATTTTAAATTAAATGGTAGAGGGGCTAAAATATTTGGCGATTTCTCTGGACGAAATGTTGGTAAAAGAATGGCTATTGTTTTAGATGGTAAAGTCTATTCTGCTCCTGTTATTCGTGAAAGAATTGGTGGTGGAAGTGGACAAATATCTGGTAACTTTACACCACAAGAGGCACACGATGTAGCTATTGCTTTGCGTTCCGGTGCATTATTGGCTCCTGTTCAAGTTGAAGAAAAAAGAAGTGTAGGACCAAGTTTAGGGGCAGATAGTATTAAGGCTAGTATGATAGCACTTATTGTCGGTTTTTTATCAGTTGTGGTCTTTATGTTTCTATATTACGGTATAGCCGGTGCTATTGCAAATATAGCATTAATAGCAAACCTATTTCTAATTTTAGCAATTATGTCTCTATTTGAGGCAACACTTACACTTCCGGGTATGGCTGGAATTGTATTAACTGTTGGTATGGCAGTTGATGCTAATGTTATTATTAATGAGAGAATTAGAGAGCTACTCCATGCTGGAAACTCACTAACTAAATCTATTGAGCAGGGTTATAATAATGCTTTTACTGCAATTTGGGACGCAAATGTTACTACGCTAATAGCGGCCATTGTTCTATTTGCTTATGGAACAGGACCTATTAAAGGGTTTAGCTTAACTATTAGTATTGGTATATTAGCCTCTATGCTTACAGCAATTTTAGGAACACACGGCATCTATCAATGGATATTACCAAAAATTAATAAAAAGAGATTAGATTTTTGGTTTGGTATTAAAACTAAAGGGGTAAAGTAGTGGAAGTATTTAAATATAATCAACCTATTATAGGATTTATGGCTAATGCTAAAAAGTTTGGTATTTTATCTCTAACTTTAGTTATTTTCTCTTTAGGTTTACTAATAATTAAAGGGTTAAATTATGGAATTGATTTTGCTGGTGGTACTGTTATTCAGGTAAAATACCAAGGTGACGCCCCAATTAAAAAAGTAAGAGATATTTTAAATAAAAGTAATATATATAAGGGTGCTAATGTTACCTATTTTGGTTCAGATAGTGAAATAGCAATTAGAACTAAAAGTACATCAAAAGATGTGAGTGTAGATATTAGTGACCAGATGAATAGACTTTTAAAAGGTACAGGTAAATACAAGATAAGAAGTGTCGATATGGTGGGTCCTGCTGTTGGAGATGAGTTGCGAACAAAAGGGATTATGGCAATGCTTCTATCTATTATTGGTATATTAGCTTATATCTCATTTCGATTTGAGTGGAGATTTGCCTTAGCCTCTGTAATGGCTCTTATTCATGATGTTACTATTACAATGGGGGCATTATCTCTACTTCAAATTGATATAAATTTACCCATTTTGGCAGCAATTTTAACCATTTTGGGATACTCTTTAAATGATACCGTTATTGTATTTGACAGAATTAGAGAGGGTATTAGAACTATAAAATCAACAGAGCTATCAGAAGTTATTGATGAGTCGGTTACTCGAACATTATCTCGAACAACTCTTACATCATTGACTACCTTCTTTGTTGTTTTAACACTCTATCTATTTGGTGGCGAGTTATTAAAAGGGTTTAGTTTTACACTTTTAGTTGGTGTAATAGTGGGTACATACTCATCTATCTTTGTGGCATCTCCAATTCTTATGTGGCTTAAGTTTTCTATAGTTGAATTTAGAGCTAAAGAGGCAGAAAAGTTAAAACGAGAACGAGAGAGAGAAAAAATGAGAGCTATGTATGAGCAGGGAA
>CAZROY010000097.1:0-9307 GCA_964601885.1 uncultured Sulfurovum sp.
CTTTTAGTTGGATATGAATATAATGGAACTAATATCTCTAAATCTTCTACTATTGAAGGAGTTGAACTATCTTCCTCTTTTGCATCTAATTCTATTAAATTATTCAACCATTTAGCCACTCTTTTAAATGAAACACTTTTATCTCCATTATTTTTTGCTAATCTATTTTTATATGTACTTTTAAAACCCAAATGATAAATTCCGTCAAATACTCTATTTACTGCATTTTTTCCAAATATTCTACTCTTAGCTCCTTTTCGTACTATTTTAGAATATGCTTGATATAGATTACTCCACTCATCTGAGTAGTTATAAAAAATGTAATTATTTAACCCTTTTATCTCCTCTTTTGTAATACCATTAATTATATTTCTTGCATCTATAGCCTCTAGTAAAATCTCATTCATTCTTTGTGCTGAGGAGAGTGCATTATCTATCTCCTCTTCTGATACTCTCTTTTTTAATCTTTTACTATTTTTTATAATATTAATAATTATATCTAATCCAATATTATTAAATGGGATTACCTCATCTGCAAATGTAAATGATGAATATAATATAGTAGCTGGGATAATACATAATCCTTGTAAAAAAACTCTTCGTTTCATTTTATTATTCCTTAATTTTTTCTTAAATTTTAAAATTAATTATCTATTGGTAACATTGTAAAACCTTTTGTGTTATGAATAGCTTAAATTTTAAAAAATAGAGCTAACTTGCTATAATGCTATTAATAAAATAAGAGGAGTTATATTTGAGACGAGTTGTTTATATGGGTACACCACAATATGCAAAAGAGATACTTCAAGCCCTATTGGATAGTAGTGATATAGAAGTGGCTCTTGTAGTAACTCAACCAGACCGTAAAGTTGGTAGAAAAAAAGAGATAAAGAGTAGTGAAGTTAAACTTTTAGCCTTAAAGGCTAATATAGATATATTACAGCCAGAGAGATTAAGTGATAATGGAGTTTATAACTCAATAAAAGAGGTTATGCCAGATTTAATAATTGTAGCGGCTTTTGGACAAATTTTACCAAAAAGTATTCTCTCTATTGCTCCATGTATAAATCTTCACGCTTCACTTTTACCTAAATATAGAGGTGCTAGTCCAGTACAACAAGCACTCCTAAATGGAGATGAGTTTACAGGAGTTACAGCTATGCTTATGGACGAAGGTTTAGATACAGGAGCGATTTTGAGTTATAGATATTTTAAAATTCCTACCAATATGGTACTTCCTGAACTTATGAAAAAATTAAGTAGTGACGCATCTATGTTAACTATTGAAACAGTAAAAGAGTTTGATAAAATTAAGCCAATAGAGCAAATAGGTGCAGTTTCTACACATTGCAAAAAGATTAAAAGGTCAGATGGAGAGATTAATTTTGATAATGCCTATAGTTTATATAATAAATATAGAGCATTTTACGGTTGGCCAACAATATTTTTACCAAATGGCACTAAACTATTTGGTGTTGAGTTGATTGAAAATTGTAGCCAAAATAGAGCAGGAGAAATTTTATCTATAGAGAAGAGTAGTGTCTTGATTGGGTGTAAAATAGGAACTGTTAAAATAAGAGAGTTTCAACCTATATCAAAAAAGATTATGGGTGCAAAAGCTTATGTTATAGGGAGAGGATTAAAAGTTGGAAATACTCTACTTTAAGAGATTGGACTCAACACAAATTTATCTAATAGAGCAGATTAAATCAAAACAGCTCTATCCACCAGTTGCTATAGTTGCAGAAGAACAGAATAAAGGGATTGGAAGTAGAAATAACTCATGGGAAGGGGGAGAGGGAAATCTATTTTTCTCATTTGCAATAAACTTAGATAAACTTCCAAAAGATTTACCAATAGCCTCTGCCTCTATTTACTTTTCTTTTATTATGAAAGAGATTTTAGTAGAGTTTAAAGATGGGGTGTGGTTAAAGTGGCCTAATGATTTATATTATAAGAGTGATAAAATTGGTGGAACTATAACAAAAAAAATGGATAATATTTTAGTTTGTGGTATAGGGGTGAATTTACAAAAAAAATCAAACAATTTTAAAGCACTAAATTTAAGCATTGAGATAGATTTTATATTAAATAGATACTTTAGCGAGGTTGAGACGGTTCCAAGTTGGAAGTATATATTTAGTAAATATGCGGTAGAATTTGAAAATAAGAGAGAGATTTCTGCACATATTAACGGTAAGTATAAAAGCCTTAAAGACGCCATTTTATCCAAAGATGGCTCATTAATTATAAATAATAAGAGAGTATATAGTTTAAGATGAGTGAGATTATTACGATAGCCAATCAAAAAGGTGGTGTAGGTAAAACCACAACAACAGTAAATCTTGCTGCTTCACTAGCAAAAAAAGACAAAAAGGTCTTAATTGTTGATGCCGACCCACAAACAAATGCGACTACAAGTTTAGGTTTTAATAGAAATGATTATGAGTATAATATATATCATGTATTAATTGGTATTAAGAAAATTTCAGATGTTATTTTAGCCACAAAGGTTAAAAATTTAGATATAGTTCCTGCTAATATTGGTTTAGTGGGTGTAGAAAGAGAGTTTTATAACTCTGGCAAAGCCAATAGAGAGTTATTATTAAAAGAGGCATTAGAGCCTATTAAAGATATATATGATTATATTATCGTAGATTCTCCTCCAGCTTTAGGTCCAATTACAATTAACGCTTTAGGTGCTGCCGATTCTGTAATCATTCCTATTCAGTGTGAATTTTTCGCATTAGAGGGTTTAGCACAACTTCTTAATACTATTAATCTACTTAAAAAATCCATTAATCCAAAACTTACCATTAAAGGCTTTTTGCCTACAATGTATTCTGGACAAAATAATCTCTCAAGGCAGGTTTTAGATGACCTATCGCACCATTTTAAAGATAAGCTATTTTTAGATAAAAAAAATAGATTTATTATTGTTCCAAGAAATGTAAAAATTGCAGAGTCTCCAAGTTTTGGTCAATCTGTTATAGAGTATGCCTACTCTTCTAAAGGTGCGATAGCCTATATAAATTTAGCAAAAAGTATTTTAAAAGGATAATTTATGGCATTGGGTAGAGGTTTGGGTGCAATATTAGATGAGGTAGGAGAGGCATACGAGAGAGAGATTAATTTGGGAGAAGGCAAATCAATAGAGCATGTCAGAGAGATATTAGTAAGTCGTATATCACCAAATCCATATCAACCTAGAAAACATTTTGATAAGAAAGCTCTATTAGAACTTAGTCAGTCTATAAAGAGACATGGACTACTTCAACCTATTGTTGTAATAGATAAAGGAGATAACTATCTATTAGTAGCAGGGGAAAGGAGATTAAAGGCTCATAAGTTGGCAGGATTAGAGACCATAAAAGCCATTGTTGCAGATGTTAAAATTGATGAATTAAGACTTAGAGAGTTGGCACTAATTGAGAATATTCAAAGAGAAAATTTAAATGCAATTGAGTTGGCATACTCTTACGAGGAGCTTATAAAGGTTTATAAAATTACACATGATGAACTATCTGTAGTACTTAATAAGAGTCGTTCTCAAATTACAAACACTATACGACTTTTATCTTTATCAAAATATGTTCAAAAAAAACTTATTGAGGGTAAAATTTCACAAGGACATGCTAAAGTATTGGTTGGATTTAATAATAAAGAGCAGAGAGTTCTTGTTAATACCATTATTGCTGAAAATTTAACTGTTCGCCAGATAGAGTCTATAGTGAAAGGTAAGAAATCAAAAAAAGAGACCTCTTGTAAACGAGAAAATAATTTTGTAATTGAGTATAAAGAGAACATCTCAAAAAAGTTACCGTTTGCATTTACAGTTAAAAATGATAAACTAGAGATTAAATTTAAAAATGTGGAAGAGATTAAAACTTTTCTATCAATGTTGAGATAAATACCACTCTTATAATGATACTTATTGTAACAATAGAGATTTAATAAATAGTTATAAAAGATATAACTATTAAAGTGTTTTTTTTTTAATATATATATTAAACCAAACAAGTTATAATACGCCAAATTTTTTGAGGAGTTTAAATGCTTGACCTAAACCTTGGTTTGATGTTATTTGTTCTAGTTGTTTTCTTCTCTCTTCTGTCTTTATTAAATCAGATGCTCTATAAGCCTTTGTTAAAGTTTATGGATGATAGAGATAACTCTATTGCTGATGATTTGAAAAATGCAAAAGAGATGTCAGGAAATAGTGATGAACTACACGCCAAAGCAGAAGCTATTTTAGCAGATGCCAAAGCAGAGGCAAATTCTGTTAGAGAAAAAGCTATAAAAGATGCTAAAGCTTTAGCAGATAGTAAAATTGAGAGCAAGATAAAGGAACTTGATAGCAAATATCAATCTTTTATAGATGAACTCGCTAATAGTAAAGAGGAGTTAGAGAACTCTCTTTTAACACAGTTACCTCTATTTAAAGAGAGTTTAAAAGTTAAAATGGGCAATCTATAAAGGGGTAGAGAATGAAAATAGACAAAATCATATTAACTATTGCTTTTATATTACCAATTGTAGCAGTGGCAAGTGGTAGTGAACATCATGAAGTTACTATAATCAATTCTGATTTCTTCTACAGAGTCCTTAATTTTAGTATTTTTGCTATGCTTATTTACTATCTTATTGCAAATCCAATCAAAGATTTCTTTAAAGGTAGAAGTGCCAATATAGCAAATCAACTGAAAGAGATAGAGGCAAAACTTCAAGAGTCTAAAGAGAAAGAGAAGTTAGCAGAAGATTATCTAGCTAGAAGCCAAAAGAAGGCAAAAGAGATAGTTGCAGATGGTCATGCTGAGGCTCAAATCTTAGTTGATAATATTATGAAAAAGAGCAGTGAAATATTAATCTCTATGGAGAAACATTTAGAAGAAAAGATGGAAATAGAGAAGAAAAAGATGGTAAAAGATACGGTTAAAAAGTTGCTAGAAAATGGTATTGATAATAGTGATATTGCTATTGATAGCTCTAAGGTTGTGTCTTTAGTATCTAAGAGGGTGGCGTAATGGAAGAGTTAATAGCAAAACGGTATGTAAAAGCTCTCTTAGAGGTAATCTCCTCAAAAGAGAAGAGTAGATATAGTGAGGTTTTAAACTCTATTGCATCTATATTTAATAGTGCTGATATATATGAGAAGATAACTTCACCTCTTATATCATCAACCGAAAAGGTGGCTTTTATTTTAAATGGAGTAGCAGATAAAGATGTTCATCTTGTTAACTTCATTAAAATTTTAGGCGAGAATGGAAGATTGGATTTAATTCCAACTATTGCAAAAAGTTTAAATCAAGAGTTACAAAAAGAGAGAAATGAGTATGAGGGGATTGTAACTTCTAGTAACAAATTAGATGATGCGGAGCTTTTAAACTTAGAAAATTCACTTAGGAGCTATACAGGTTCTACAATTAAATTGGTTCAACAAAAGAGCGATTTAGATGGAATAAAAGTAACAGTTGATGATTTGGGTATTGAGGTTAACTTCTCTAAGCAGAGAGTTAAAGAACAGTTAATTGATTTTATTACAAAATCACTATAATAAAGTAATCTAAACGGAAGGAGTTGCAGTGGCAAACAAATTACAAGCAGACGAAATTAGCTCAATAATCAAAGAGAGAATTGAAAATTTCGAGATAGGTGTGGACATCAACGAAGTTGGTAAGGTAGTAGGTGTTGCAGATGGAATTACATCTGTATATGGTCTAAATAGTGTTATGGCTGGTGAGGTTGTAGAGTTTGAGATAGGTACCAAAGGCATGGTTCTTAACTTAGAAGAGGCAAATGTTGGTGTTGTTGTCTTAGGTTCTATGGCTGGAATAGTAGAGGGTATGAGTGTTAAAAGAACCGGAAAACTACTTAGTATCCCTGTAGGTGATGCAATGGTTGGTCGTGTAGTCAATCCTCTTGGTGAACCTGTTGATGGCAAAGGTCCAATCGAGATTAAAGAGACTAGACTACTTGAGACTAAAGCACCCGGAATTATGGCAAGAAAATCCGTTCATGAGCCACTTCAAACAGGTATTAAGGCGATTGACGCATTAGTTCCGGTTGGAAGAGGTCAAAGAGAGCTTATTATTGGTGATAGACAGACAGGAAAAACCACTTTAGCAATTGATACAATTATTAATCAAAAAGGAAATGGTGTTATCTGTGTATATGTAGCAATTGGTCAAAAGCAATCAACAGTCGCATCTTTAGTTAAAAAGTTAGAAGAGGCTGGGGCTATGGATTATACTATTATTGTGAGTGCATCGGCTGCCAACTCTTCTGCTTTCCAATTTTTAGCACCTTATGCCGGTGTGACTATTGCAGAGCATTATATGTATAATGGACAACATGCGGTAATTTTCTATGATGATTTATCCAAACATGCAGTAGCATATAGAGAGATGTCTCTAATTTTAAGAAGACCACCGGGTCGAGAAGCGTATCCGGGAGATGTTTTCTATTTACACTCAAGATTACTAGAGAGAGCAGCAAAACTTAGTGATGAATATGGTGCAGGGAGTATTACAGCATTCCCAATTATTGAGACACAAGCAGGAGATGTTGCGGCATATATTCCAACCAATGTTATCTCTATTACAGATGGGCAGATTTTCTTAGAGACTGACCTATTTAACTCTGGAATTAGACCGGCTATTAATGTGGGGCTATCTGTATCAAGGGTTGGAGGAGCAGCCCAAATTAAGGCGACAAAGCAGGTTGCAGGAACTCTTAGACTTGATTTAGCATCATATAGAGAGCTTCAAGCATTTGCCCAATTTGCATCTGACCTAGATGAGCATAGTAGAAAACAGTTAGATAGAGGAGCTAGAATGGTTGAGGTTTTAAAACAACCACCTTATTCACCTGTTCCAGTAGAGAAGCAAGTCGTTATGATTTTAGCAGGTAATAGGGGTTATCTTGATAACATTCCTGTCTCTGCTGTTAATAAATTTGAAGCAGAGCTTATGCCTTTTATGGAGGCTAAACACTCTGATATTTTAGATAGTATTAGAGAAGAGAAAAAAATTACAGATGAGACTGAAGCAGAACTAATTAAAGCATTAGACGATTTTAGTGAAACATTTTCAGCATAAGGCTTAAATTATGGCTAATTTAAAAGAGATTAAACGGAAGATTTCAAGTGTCAAAGGCACACAAAAGACTACCCGTGCAATGAAACTTGTCTCATCTGCTAAACTTAAGAGAGCAGAAGAGGTTGCAAAACGCTCAAAAGTTTACGCCTCAAAATTAACCGAACTTCTCAATGAGATAGCTCGGAAAATGAATAATAGTGAGGGTGGGATAGATAATGTGTTTTTCCATGAGAACCCAAACCCAAAAGTTGTGGATATTATATTTGTATCGGCAGATAAAGGTCTTTGTGGCGGATTTAACCATCAGACTGTAAAAAGAGTTAATCAGCTATTAAAGAAATATTCCAATATCAAAGTAAGATTAAGTGGTATTGGTAAAAAGGGAATAGCTTTTTATAAATATAATAAAATTGATATGATTAATCAGATAGAGGACTTAAGTGCATCTCCTGATTATGATAAGGCATCTGAGTTTATATCTAAACTTGTTGAGGACTATATTCAAGGTAAAACAGACAGAATTATTTTAGTCCATAATGGATATGTCAATATGATAACTCAAGAGATAGTTGAACAGCAGATTTTACCTGTTGATAGCTCAACTGTGGATATAAATAGTGTTTCTATGTCAGAATTAGAAGTAGAACCTGATGATGATGATACACTAATAGATGCGTTGGTTAGAAGATATATCAATTACTCAATGTATTATGCACTTCTTAACTCATTGGCTGCTGAACATAGTGCTAGAATGCAAGCGATGGACGCAGCGACCAATAATGCAGGTGAGATGGTACAGAAACTAACAGTAGCTTATAATAAAGCAAGACAAGAAGCAATTACGACTGAACTCATTGAGATTATCAGTGGTATGGAATCGTTGAAATAGATAAGGAGAATAAATTTATGATAGGTAAAGTAGTACAGGTACTAGGTCCGGTTGTTGATGTTGATTTTACGGATTACCTTCCAGCAATTAATGAGGCATTAGAGACAACTATTAAATTAGAAGATGGTGACCAGAGACTAGTTTTAGAGGTGGCAGCTCAACTTGGAGATGGAAGAGTTAGAACCATTGCCATGGATATGAGTGAAGGTTTGGTTAGAGGTCAAGAGGTAAGAGCTACAGGTGACTCTATTAAAGTTCCAGTTGGTGAAGAGGTACTTGGTAGAATTTTTAATGTAGTTGGTGAGACTGTTGATGATGCAGGTGATTTTTCAGCTAAAGAGTACCGCTCAATCCATAGAGACCCACCTTCATTCGAGGAGCAGAGTACAGCAACAGAGGTGTTTGAGACAGGTATTAAGGTGGTTGACCTATTGGCACCATATAGCAAGGGTGGAAAGGTTGGACTCTTTGGTGGTGCTGGTGTTGGTAAGACAGTTATTATTATGGAGCTTATTAACAATGTGGCTATGAAGCATAGTGGATACTCTGTATTTGCTGGTGTTGGTGAGAGAACAAGAGAGGGGAATGACCTCTATTTTGAGATGAAAGAGTCAAATGTACTTGATAAAGTTGCTCTCTGTTATGGTCAAATGAGTGAACCACCGGGTGCTAGAAATAGAATTGCACTTACAGGTCTTACAATGGCGGAGTACTTTAGAGATGAGATGGGTCTTGATGTATTAATGTTTATTGACAATATATTTAGATTTGCTCAATCTGGTTCAGAGATGTCTGCTCTACTTGGACGAATTCCATCAGCTGTTGGATACCAACCTACACTAGCTTCAGAGATGGGTAAACTTCAGGAGAGAATTACATCAACTACAAAAGGTTCAATTACATCTGTTCAAGCGGTATATGTTCCAGCAGATGACTTAACAGACCCTGCTCCAGCTTCTGTATTTGCTCACCTTGATGCGACTACAGTTTTAAATAGAGCTATTGCTGAAAAAGGTATCTATCCAGCTGTTGACCCATTGGATAGTACAAGTAGAATGTTAGACCCTACAATTATTGGACAAGAGCATTATGATATAGCAAGAGGCGTTCAATCTATTCTACAAAAATATAAAGACCTTCAAGATATTATTGCAATCTTGGGTATGGACGAGCTTAGTGAAGAGGATAAAAATATAGTTGAGAGAGCTAGAAAAATTGAAAAATTCCTATCTCAACCATTCCATGTAGCAGAGGTGTTTACAGGAACTCCGGGAGTGTATGTTGAGTTGGCTGATACTCTTAAAGGATTTAAAGGATTAAT
>CAZROY010000098.1:0-16780 GCA_964601885.1 uncultured Sulfurovum sp.
ATAGGTCAACTTAATTGATAAAAGCCACCAAATATTAGAATTTAATAAAGGTGGCTCTATCTATCTTATCGATATAGTTATTGAAATTTAAAGATGTAACCGCTGTTCTCGCAAGTGGATAGTGTTTATTCGACTCTCCCCAAACAGTCTGTATAACATAGGGTTCACCCTTATAGTCTCCTATATATAACATAATGTGACCTTGTAGATGGATAATATTAGCTCCTATATTAGCAGAATTTATTAGTAAATCTATTTTTGCATCTTTGGATAAATGTTGTAACTCTAAGTGATTATCTCCAACTCTACTTTGAGAAGAGGAGTTTCTAGGCATTTTAATCCCAACAGTTGCATATATCTCTTGAATAAATTTTGAGCAGTCCTGCTCTCCAAAAGAGCCACCCCAACCATAGGGAGCATTTAGAAATTTAAAAGCTTGTGTTAATATACTATTTGGAGTATATGGCAGATACCCTTTATGTAAATTGCTTGTTTTAATAGTAGCATTACTTAGAATTAAATCTCCATTATTATCTCTAGTTGGAATGAGTACCATTGTCATATCATCTACTGTTAATAGAGATGGTAATCGAACTCCCATTCTGATATAGTCATAATACTCTCCTGCCACAATAACAGCACTTTTTGGAGCAGTTGTTATAACAAACTTATCTGTATTAAGATAATCTTCTATCTCTTTTTTAGTGCCAAATGCTATATCCTTATCTCTTATCCACCCTGAACTTGTAGGGGCTACTCCATAATGCCATTTTCTATCTTTGGTTGTGTGTAAAATAGCGATAGGTGTAGCGATGTCTAGTGCAGAGTTTTGATTGCGGTCAAAAAAAATCTGCTCCTTTGTCTTAAGAAGTGATAACTCAGTTGGTATTATTCTTTGATTTGTATAGTTTACAGTAAGAGCATAACGGGTTTTAGTATTAGGAGCAATATCTTTTAAACTCATATACTCTTTTATACTATTAAAAAAACTATTTGGAACTCTATTGCCATCTTCAAAATATTGAACCTGCTTAGTTAAGCCCCTAAACATTCCCTCTATACTCTTTTTAACCCAAGAGCCACTATAATAGTTACTAATATCTTTAAAGTATGTAAGTTGATGCTGTTTATAGGAGATATTATTATTAAATTCCTCTATCTCTTTGCTATTCATAATTACTTTATTTGGATTGTTAATCTTATCTATCCAAAACTCTGCCATATTTAAATGGCGATTTTTATTTACTATAATGATGGGTTGTTTTCCTCGTTTACCACTTAATAGAGGTCTATTATCACCTATCTCTTGACAACCATTCATAGCAAAAATAATAATAAATATTGTTAAGGTTAAAATCTGCTTTAACATGAGGCTCTATCCAGATAGTTACTCTTGACAAATAGAATAGCCTCATTATAGTTAGATACCTCTCCTTCTATTTGGGCATTATAGACTCTATTTAGTATTGTTTTAAACTCTTTTGATGGAGCAAGTCCTAAAGAGATTAAATCTTGACCTTTTAATATAGGTTTTATAGGCTTTATATTCACTTTAAGCTCTTTAGCTCTATGCAGTAACCACTCTCCTGCTCTATAGACTCCACTTAAAGCCTCTTGAGTGGTTCTTCCTAAAAAGTCAGCTTTTGCTACAGTTACTAACTCCTCTATATTCACCTTTGTCGCTAATTTTCTTATGGTTTTATCGTTTGCTTTATTGATAAAGTATTGAGTTGGTACTAAGTGGTATTTAACAAGAAGGGTAACAGAATTAATAAGAGAGTGTTCATTGGTTAATCTCTCTAAAAAACTTCTTGCCAATGCCACTCCTGCCTCTTCATGACCTATAGCAGATACTCTATTCTCTCCAATTTGTGTATGTGTAGCCTTTCCAAAATCATGACACAATATTGCAAACATCAGTTTAATATCTCTTTTCTCATTTCCACTTCTCATTTTTGCCATCTCATCGAGAGCTAATAGTGTATGGTTCCAAACATCACCCTCTGGATGCCATCTTTTGTTTTGAGGAATGTCAATAATCGCTTGTAGTTCAGGATAGTATTTTAGTACCCCTAATTCCCTCATTAGATTAAATCCAATTGAGGGTTTTTGGGAGTTTAAAAGTAATTTTTTAAACTCCATATATACCCTCTCTTTGGGTAACTCATCTAACATATTCTCCTCTACCATCTTTTTACATAAATTTATGCTATCTGTAGAGAGTCTATAGTTAAATCTAGCAGAAAACTGTATAGCTCTATATACTCTAAGTGCATCTTCTATAAAAGAGTTACTATTTACAACCCTAAGAACCTTTTTCTCCATATCTCTTTTTCCACCATAAGGGTCTAAAAATCTTTTCTCCTCTATATCATAACCCATAGCATTCATTGTAAAATCCCGTCTTAGAGATGCCTCTTTAAAACTCATATTACCATTTGTTGTAATACGAAATCCTTTATGTCCCTTAGATACCTTCTTCTCAACTCTAGGTAATGAGAAATCATATTCGTTATTTTTATATCTAAACTTTAAAACTCCAAAACTTTTGCCTACAAAACTTACATCTCCATATCTTTTTAATATCTCTTCTAATTTTTCTATAGAGTCTAATTTATAAACTTCTATATCATAATCTTTAATAGGAGAATTTAGGAAATGGTCTCTAACACCACCCCCAACAACTATAGCCTTTGCCCCATTTTTTTGTAATATTTTTGAGACCTCTTTTAATATATTTGGTAATTTCAATTATACTCCATAAATTTTTTTAAACATCAATATACCCATAAAAGTAGCACCTAAACATAAAAATATATTTAATCCTATATTTAATATAGCCTTATTCCAAAGTCCCTCCTGCATCATAAAGAGTGTTTCCCATGAAAAGGTTGAAAAGGTGGTTAATGCACCAAGCAGACCTGTTACAAACATAGCCTTTTGGTGCATAGATAGATTTATATATTGAAAATATAGAAATAGAAATCCAATAATAAAGCTTCCCAATATATTAACACCTAAAGTTCCAAAAGGAAATAGTGAACCTGAACTTTTCTGAATTTGACTAGATATAGTATATCTAAAGATTGCACCTAAAAAACCTCCTGTACCAACTGATAATAAAATTCCTAAACTCATCATCACTCTTGTACAAACTGCCAATCATCACTATTTTTTTTATTGAATTCTTGAGTTTTCTGCATTAAAAGAGTATCCAATATCTTTAATTCAAGTTTTAAAGAGTCATCTTTTAGTTCTCTTAACTCGTTTACAAAATGGATTTTAAATGTACTAAATAGTTTTTTATACCCCTTAGAGACTTTTAATTTACAAGATTTTCTCTCCCATGTTTTTATAGTAGGAAATATTGCTCTTTTTGTAGGAGCAACCATACATCTTTTCGTAAGAGTTATATAATCTTGCATTATCCATTTGACATTATCATTGCAACCCGCTCTGGCATCAATAATCCAATTTTTCATAATACTAACAAAGTCACTAATTAGGATAGCTTTTCTAATACCACTATTGTCATAATATATTGTATCTTTTTTTAGCTCTACATTCTGTTGATTTGAAAATGATTTTCCATTAATATCACTATAACTTACCTTTAATTTAATATCATCAGAACCCTCGGCAATCTTTTTTAATTTAAGTAGAATAATACCACCTTTCGTCTTCCCATTTTTATTGCTTGATGGAAAAAGAGTATTTACTCTCATAATCTCACCTGTTGATATTTTTGCATCAGGAGAGCCATAAACAGCATCTATTTTATACTTTTTACTATCCAACTTTAACACTAAATCATAAACTAATGGTGTTACCATATAATCAAACTCTTTATCTAATAGTTTATTGAACTCTTTAGATGAGTGGACAGAGAAGTAGTTTGCACCCTTTGTTTTAGATACATACTCAACTAAATCACTATTAAAATCGACTCCAATACCTATAAAAGTGGTATGAATACCATTTTTACTAGCCTTTTTTGCCAATCCAAATAGTCTATCTTTTCTCAGCTCTCCACTATTTGGCATAGCATCTGTTAAAAAGACTATTCTATTTTCATATTCACTATTTTTCTCTATATCATCAAAAAGTTTTAATCCCTCTTTATACCCTGCACTCCAATTTGTACCACCTTGTTCTTTGAGGGCTAAAATATGGTCTCGAATAGCTCTTTTATTGCTTAAAAGCACCATTCTTAACGGTTTAGCACGATAGGCCTTATTATCAAATAGAACAACTCCTACTCTATCATCATCTTTAAGATGTGAGAGCATGGCTACAATAGACTCTGTAGCTATCTGCATTTTAGTTTTACTGCTTTTTTCCTCCGTCTCTATTTTATTTCCATTTTTATCATAATAGTAGCTATCAAAATTTGCCCCCATTGAGCCTGAAATATCAAGAACAACTACTAAATTTAATTTTTTCCTCTTAAAATCTTTTATTTCAATTCCAGAATTGAGTCCTACAGATAGAAAATACTCCTGCTTTTTAGAGAATATGTTTAATCGCTTAGCAGATGAGTAGCTAGGACAAAAAAGCTCTTTACACTCTTTATCTCCAACTCCTGTATTGAAATAGTGGTTATAAAACTGTCCTTCATAGGTTATTGAGTCAATCTTAGGAAGGTATCCATTTTCAATATTGGCTTTAAAATTATTGGTATCCTTTGCACCTCCCACTGCCAAACCTATTTTTGGACTAAAAGCTTTGGTTGATAATGCTCTACTACTCATAACACCTTTACCAATTGGAGCTGGAGCTAATAATATATTATCTTCCATAATCTGTGTACTATTGTACTCCCAATCATCTGTAACATTTATATCTGCTTTTTTACTCATTGCATGTATAGATGTTATAGCAACTATCAATAACATAAATATTAACTGTTTCATTCAAAATCCTTTGTCGTAAACTATCTATTACATATTATAACAGAGAAATACCAAATTTAATAATAAATTTAAAAATAATTTAAATAGGTGGACTTTTTTAGTACTTTACTAACTCATCTAACCAAATATCCATATTGGCATCACTTGGCATTCTCCAATCTGCTCTAGGGCTTAAGGATACAGTTCCAACCTTTACCCCATCAGGCATACATGAGCGTTTAAACTGTTGAGTGAAAAATCTTTTAAGAAATACTTTAAGCCATTTTTTTATGGTCTCTCTATTGTACTCTTTAAATGCCAATGTTGCTAAAAACAGTATTTTACTTGGTTTTGCACCATATTTAATAAAATGGTATAGAAAAAAATCGTGTAGTTCATAAGAACCTATAATATCCTCTGTCTTTTGAGTAATTTTATTATCTTGATGAGGTAGAAGCTCAGGGCTTATTGGAGTATTTAATATATCATCTATAATATTGGCTATCTTGCTATTACTCTTATAATACTCTATTACATATTTAATAAGTGTCTTAGGAATTCCAGAATTTAATCCGTAAGCACTCATGTGGTCTCCATTATATGTACTCCAGCCCAAAGCTATTTCACTTAAGTCGCCTGTACCTATAACTAAACCGTTTTCACGATTTGCTGTATTCATTAATATAGAGGTTCTAGCTCTTGCTTGAACATTCTCATAAGTTACACTAAGCTCCTCTCTATTGTGTCCTATTAATTCAAACTCCTTTAAAGATATATCTCTTATATCAACCTCTCTTAATGTAACACCCAATTTTTTACACAAATTTATGGCATTATTTTTTGTTCTTGTTGTTGTTCCAAATCCACCCATAGTAATAGCTATAATATCTTTTCTATTCCACCCCATTATTTCAAAAGCTTTATGGGTAGAGAGAAGTGCTAAAGTGGAATCTAATCCTCCCGATATACCAATAACAGCCCTCTTTATATATGCACTACTCATTCTTTTTATAAGTCCATACGACTGTATATTTGTTATCTCTTCACATCTCTTATGCTTCTCTTCATCAATTGGTGGAACAAATGGCTTGGGATTTATATATCTATTTAATCTGGATATTTGAGGAGTTGAGTTAAACTCTATGGTTCTAAAAGGCTTAATATCACTATCACAATAGCTGGAGTCGTTTAATCTTAACCAATTCAATTTCTCTATATCAATATCTGCTGTTATTAACTCATTTTGCATAGAAAATCTTTTAGTTTGCACTAAAGTTGAGCCATACTCCGCAATAATTCCGTGTCCTCCAAAGGTGGTATCTGTTGTGGACTCTCCTACGCCTGATGAGCTATAAATATAAGCTCCCATACATCTAGCACTCTCTGTTCTAACCAACTCCTCTCTATACTCTGCTTTACCTATAAGTTCATTACTAGCACTAAGATTAAATATTAAATTTGCCCCACTACTAGCCATTAATAGACTAGGTGGAATAACTGCCCACAGGTCTTCACAAATCTCTACTCCAAAAAGTATATCTTTATAACTAAAGAGTAAATCTACTCCAAAAGGTATCTTTTGTCCTAAAAGAGAGATGGTTGTATCCTTAATCCCTTTTCCCGATACAAACTGTCTCTTCTCATAAAACTCCTTTTTATTTGGTAGATATATTTTAGGAACAGCCCCCAATATTTTACCATTTTGGATAATAACAGCGGAGTTATATAGTCTATTTTTATCTAAAATATAGATACCAATAATAGCCACAGTTGATATATCTCTACTCTCTTCTAAAATATAAAATAGAGAACTATTCTGTTCTCGAAGTAAAAGCTGATTAAAAAATAAATCTGAAGCACTATATCCTGTAAGAGTCAATTCGGGAAATACTACAATAGAAACCTCTTGTGTATAGGCATTTTTTAAAAGAGAGATGACCTCTTTCGCATTTTGGTTTGGGTTGGCAATGGTGGTTTTATTAATAGCTGAAGCTACACGATAAAATCCATACATAACATAATATCCATTTTTAATCAAGATTATATCATTTAATACTTAGAGAATAATATTTCTTCTTTGAAGAAGATTGAGTTTTTTACTATTATGAAATTTTTTACCATAGTTTTAATATATATGGGTTATGATAATATATTAAATCTATATAAGGATATAAATGCATTTTATACTATTTTTTCTATTGACCCTTAACCTATTAGCAGTTGATGCAGAGTTGACTATTGAGAAAGATGTGGAGTCTAAAGCATCTATTAGTATAGTTGAAGACCAAAATAGAGCAGGAAGTTCCTCAAGGCATGAAAAGATGTTTGCACTTTTAAGAAATGATATAAAAATGAGCGGACATTTTAATCTTGATGCCACTCCAAGACGGGGTAGTTTTGAAGATGATTTCATGATACCACCGGAGCTTCATGATAGAGAGTTTATCCTAAAATATAGTTACTATTCATCAGGGGATAAATTAGATGTTAAATTGATACAGGTTTATGATAATAGTGTTATTTTTCAAAAAAACTATAGAGTAAATAGTGCTGAAAGATACCCATTTCTAGCACATAATGCTATTGTTGATATTAATAAAGCTTTAAATTATGATGATATATCTTGGATGAAACGGTATATTATATTTTCCAAATATACAGGTTCAAGAAAAAGTGAGATTTGGATTGCAGATTATACTCTACTCTTCTCTAGTGTAATTGTAAGAGGCGGATTAAATCTATTTCCTAAATGGGCAAATCAAGAACAGAGTGCATTTTACTACACATCATATAATAATAGAATTCCAACACTATATCGTGTAAATATGCAAACAGGTGCTAGAGCAAAGATTATATCATCTCAGGGAATGTTGGTCTGTTCTGATGTGAGTCGAGATGGAAAGAGACTACTTTTAACCATGGCACCATCTGGACAGCCGGATATTTATGAATATGCAATAGGTGGCTCAAATAGGAGAGTTACAAATTTTGGTGGAATTGATGTTAGTGGTAAATATTTAGGAGATGAGAGCAGAATAGCCTTTGTATCAAACCGTACAGGTAGTCCAAATATATATACAAAATCTATCGGTTCATCATCTGTTTCAAAAGTAGGGGTGTATGGTAACAATAATAGCTCATGTGATGCTTTTGACCAATATATTCTATACTCTGTAAAAGAGGGAAATTCGGTCAATATCTATTTAGGTTCAGCCTATAGTTCCTATGTTAGACCCCTAACTAGCAATGGTATTAATAGATTTCCAAGATTTTCTACAAATGGTAAAGTGGTTCTCTATATAAAACAGAATAGGGGTAAAAATAGTATTGGATATATGAACCTTGCAACAAAAGAGAACGCTTTATATCCTATGAAAAGTGGTAGAATTCAGTCAATTGATTGGTAATTAATATTTATTTGGTATAATTAAGATACATTTCAATATATTTAAAGGAAAAAAATGAAAAAAAGTCTATTGATTGCAACGGTTTTATCGGCTCTACTCTTAGTTGGTTGTGCTAAAAAAGAAGTTACTAAAAAAGTTATACCTAATAAAAATGTGAATAACCCTATTAAAACAGATACTAATGCCAATCGTGATAATGTAGATAGGTATGGTGGAACTACCAATGGTTACAGTTATGATACAGAGTATGATACCTCAGCAAATAGTGTAAAAAATATATACTTTGATGTTGATAAATATATTATTACGCCGGATAAACTTTCTACTATTGCAAATAATGCGAAAATATTAAAAAGAGATGTCAAAGATGGTGCAAAGGTAAAAATAGAGGGTAATTGTGATGCAACAGGAACTGATGAGTATAATTATGCATTAGGACTTAGAAGAGCAAAAGCCGCAAAAGAGGCTCTAATTACTAAAGGGATAAAACCATCTAGTATAGTAATTGTTAGTCTTGGTGAAAGTTCTCCAGAGTGTACTACAGACTCCTCAAGTGCCTGTTATGCAAAAAATAGACGAGTTGAGTTTAAGGTATTAAAATAGAGATGAGAAAAATAGTTCTAATATGTTCTTTGGTTTTAATTTGCCTATTGGGGGCTGAAGAACCATCTGTATATGGAGCAGGAAATATAGATAGCTCTTCTCCTTATGGATTAACCCCAACAGAAAAAGGTGTGTTGGAGAATAGAAAAGAGGTTCAAAATCTTAAAAATAGAGTAGCTGAACAGCAAAATCGCATTGATGGATTGACAACCATTATTGAGGGGCTAAATAGAGAGATATTAAATTTAAAAGAGCAGTTGATTGCCAATTCTAAATCCAATAGTAGTAAGGAGAGTGATTATAATAAAACATACTCACTACTTTTAGAGATGGGTCAACTGATTGACCAAATTAATAATAACTATGTAACGCAGGAAGATTTAAAGGAAGCATTGGCAGGAAGTAGAGCAGTACAATATAGTACTGTTTCCTCCTCTACAGGGGGTAACTCTGCCGACATCTCTTCTATATACAGAAGGGGTGTTCAACTTTTTGGTAAACGGAATTATAGTGAGGCGATGAACTCTTTTTTACAAACTGCATCACAAAATTATAAACCTGCATCATCTAACTACTATTTAGGTGAAATTGCATACTATACAAAAGATTATAATAGTGCCATTAAATATTATAAAAAGAGTGCATCAATTTATGATAGTGCTAGTTATATGAAAACACTCTATCTCCACACTGCAATCTCTTTAGCAAGAACAGGTCAAACAAAACAGGCAAGAGATTTCTTTCAGTTTGTTGTTGATACCTATCCAAATACCAAAGCTGCACGAATAGCCAAAAAAAATCTATAGGAGTAAGTAGTCATAAAGTTTTCTCTGCTATTATGTTAAACATTTTAAATAACAGGAGTCGATATGACAATTACAGATAAAAATTGTGTTGTGGGTATTGAATACGAACTAAAAGAGGCAGGAAAAAATGAGATATTAGATAGTAATAGAGGTGGACAACCTTTAGAGTTTATTATGGGTAATGGTCATATTATTCCGGGATTAGAGAAAGCTTTAGTTGGTATGAAAGTAAATGAGAGGGGTGATATTTTAGTTAAAGCCTCTGAAGCTTATGGTGAATATTATGATGAAGGAGTCCAAACTATCCCAATAGATCAGTTTGAGGGTGTTGAACTTAAAGAGGGGTTAACTTTATATGGTCAAGGTGAAGATGGTCAAACAGTTCAAGTGACAGTGAAATCATTTAATGATAAAGAGGTTGTTGTTGATTTTAATCATCCATTAGCTGGAAAGGATTTAATGTTCTCTTTATCAGTGCTAAGTGCAAGAGAGGCTACAGCGGATGAAGTGGCATCAGGTCAAGTTGGTGGTGGACAAGAGCATTGTGGTAGTGGCTCTTGTGGTTGTGGTCATTAAACTATTCCACCATTAATGGCAACAGTTTATAAAATAGGAGCTGAAAGAAAATAGCTCCACAATTAATAAATTTACATTAAAGGTTTACCATTAATTTTGAGTGAACCTTGATTAAATCTAATGTCATAATATTTTTTACCATTCTTATCAATAGGTTGCAAAATCATCATTATAACCATAGCTTTAGGATTACTAGATAGCCAATTTACAAGCTGACTAGACGCCTCAATCTCTATTTTAGCATCTAAAAGATTATTAATTGCCAAAGGATTATTGGTTATCTGTTTAAAATCGAAATTTGTATCAGTTTTGATTAGGGCTTTTAGCTTAAACCCATCAACCTTATTCCCACCTTGTGTAATCTCTTCTATTGATATATTTGGAATATCTATTAGTATATTAGAAGATACTATTTTTTTTAAAGGAGGTAGTAATCTATCTATAGATTGCTTTTCGTCTAAATCTTCAGATAAGATGTTGTTTAACTCTTTTAAAGCTTTAATATTGATATTATCTATTTTTATATCACTTGAGATATTTTTTAATATTCCTTTGTCTCCATCTATATTGTAGTTCAGTAGTGCAATATCAAACTTCGACTTACTATTTACAAGTTCATCTTTTTTGGTGTCTTGGGATACACCTGATATATTATTAAACTCTATTAAAGTACTACTATTCTCATCTCCTTTAAAGGTCACCTTTTGAATACTATACTTAGTGTTATTATTAAAAGTATTATCCATTGGATTACTCATAAACAGT
The DNA here is from genome assembly GCA_964601885.1 of uncultured Sulfurovum sp. Taxonomy (GTDB): domain Bacteria; phylum Campylobacterota; class Campylobacteria; order Campylobacterales; family Sulfurovaceae; genus UBA1140. The sequence goes on from CAZROY010000098.1 coordinate 11,050, forward strand.
TGTAAATTTAATAGTTCAAATTTTGCCTTATTGGGAAGACTATATGAGATTTTATCTATGGTTTTATTTAGATTTATTATTTTGTCATCTTCTAAATCTCCACTAAATTTGGCTCCTTTAAGTTTAAAATCTCTATTAATATCCTTAATGTAACCATTAAATCCTAAAAATTTATTAAAATTGATATGTACCAATAGTTCTCTATTTTTTACCATATCTTTTATAGTTTGAATTTGCTTTTTATTTTCATCTTGTATATCTTGATATACAATATCTGGTAACTGCATAGGATATACATCTATTGCCATTATATCTTTTGGTGATGGATTATACTCTACATCTAAACCCACCTTTAAACCTTTTAATAGGGCAATATCCTCTTGAGTTATATTATTATCTTTGAGTTGGGAATTTATATATTTCGTTATCTCTTTAGTATTATTAAAATCAATAACAAAATGTTCTTTATCTGCTTGAATTTCCTTTTTCTCTATATAAAAACCAGAATTTTTAAGTTCTGTAATCTCTCTATTTACCTCTTTTTTAACCTCAGTAACAATCTGTTTTGAACCAAATGTAAAGTAATAGACACCAACTATAGCAACAGTAACAACAAGTCCAATTATGACCTTTTTCATACAATTTCCTTTTTTTTTATAATATTATCATATATAAATAAATAAGAGATTACCAATCTTCAGTATCTGGAATATAAATACCATCAACACCAATAAAAGCTTGATGCATTCTATCAAAATCACCATCTTCTAAAGCTGTTGCTAGTTTACTTGAACTCTTTTTACCCAAATATCTCTTTGCTTTATTTAAATTATAATAGTATCTTAAAGTATTTATCTTTTTACCATTATACCAACTTGATACTAATATATAATCTTTTTTATTACCCTCTATTTTAGAAAATGCCCCATTTTTAGAAAAACTATCAGCAAACATATATAGTTTTTTATCACTAACTAAATATCTAGCCTCTCTCATACTCATATCACCCACTATTGGCTGATATGTTACCGTATGGTTTGCAAAACTAACTTTTACTAATAGGTCAGGAGTATCTTTTTTTGTTGATTTATATGTGAGATAGTAATCTCTTCCACTCAACATTTTTTTGTCAAAATATTTATAAACTTTTTTATCTCTATCTATCTTTTTGGTGGGTTTTGGAATTACACTCTTGGTTATTGTAATATATGATTGAATATCAGAGTCATCATCTGTAACTATTGGTATTGGCTCAGTTTTAGCATAAGATGGAGAGTGATAGTTATTATATTTCTTTACTATAGGGATATTTTGATATGTTGCTCTATTTTTTGGTATGGTATATGGTCTAACTTTTGATGTATAGTTTCTAATAACTCTATGTTTTAAAATATAAGGTGAACTTGCTATATGGGCATCTGGAAAGTATCTTTTATATTGTGGAAGTTTTGCTCTTAGAGCATTAAGTTTTCTTGTATGATAGGCAAATGGTATATACCAACCATTAGATTTAACTACAATAACATGAGAACGCATTTTATATGGTAGTCGATTAATACTTCTTTCTAATACAGGTAGTTGTCTGAAACTCCCAAATTGAATATAGTATAATCTATTAGCATATATAATATTAATAAAAATTGAGATAGATAATATAATTCGTATCACTTCTTAAAACCCTTTTTTGGATACCATTATAACACATAAAATGTCAACTAATAGTGAAATTTAGGGCTTTGGGCTATTTTCTAGCATCACTCCACTCAAGATACCGTTTATGCAACTTTGCATTCTCTTCTTTTAATCGTTCTATCTCTTGTTTGATTGCCATCTTTTCTCTTTGAAGATTTTCTAGTCTATGAATAGAGTGTTCTCCATAGACTAAATTTGCAATATAGATACCCAATGCAATCACAACAAGTGCGGTCAATAAAAAAACCTTTAAAGAGAGTCCAAAAAGCTCTTCAAATTTTGCAACAAAAGGTTCCATATTCTCAATAAACACTCAAAGAGTTTAATTAAAAATTGATGAACCTAAATATTCAGATTGAGTTAACTCAATTTCAATATTTAATAGACGGTTATATTTAGCAACTCTATCACTTCTAGCTGTTGAGCCTGTTTTAATCTGACCTGTATTTAGGGCTACAGCAAAATCAGCAATAAATGTATCTTCACTCTCTCCTGAACGATGACTCATTACACATCTATAACCACTTCTTTGAGCAAGTCTTACTGTCTCCATAGTTTCAGAAACTGAACCTATCTGATTTGGTTTAATGAGAATAGAGTTTGCAATACCTTTCTCTATGCCCTCTGATAAGATATTAACATTTGTTACAAATAGGTCATCACCAACTATTTGAATTTTATCCCCCAGTTTTTCAGTCATAATCTTCCAACCGTCCCAGTCATCTTCACTTAATCCATCTTCAATAGATACAATTGGATATTTTTCGCATAATGATATATAATACTCAACCAGCTCTTCACTTGTTAGCTCTCTTTTTTCAGAAGAGAGAACATATAACTCTTCATCATTAATAAGCTCACTAGCTGCCACATCAAGGGCAATAGCAATCTCTTTTCCTGCCTCATATCCTGCATTACTAATAGCTTCCATAATAATTTGAATAGGCTCCTCATTATTTTGTAAGTTTGGAGCAAATCCACCCTCATCACCAACAGCCGTACTCTCACCCATCTTATCTATAATTTTTTTAAGATGATGATATGTCTCACTTACAGCTTGTAGCCCTTCTGTAAATCTATTAAATCCAATAGGCATGACCATATACTCTTGAAAATCAACCGAGTTATTTGCATGTTCACCGCCATTAATGATATTAAACATTGGAACAGGTAAAGTTACACCATTTGCACCACCAAGATATTTATATAGTGGTATTTTTAGACTCTGTGCTGATGCACGAGCTACAGCCATAGATACACCAAGCACCGCATTTGCACCTAAGTTTGAATAGTTTTCTGTTCCATCAAGACTCTTCATAGTTAAGTCAATCTCTGCTTGGTTAAAAGGTGACATGCCAATAAGTGTATCTGCAATTTTTTCATTAACATTAGCACACGCCTCTAATACGCCTTTACCCATATATCTACTACCGCCATCACGAAGCTCTAAAGCTTCTCTTCTGCCTGTACTAGCTCCACTTGGAACGGTAGCTGATGCAACTGTTCCATCACTTAGAGTAATAGTTGCTAAAACTGTAGGATTACCTCTACTGTCCATAACCTCATTAGCTCTCACATCATCAATAAAAATCATTTACTATCCTTAGATATTTTAGCTCTCATGCCGTAAACCATCTCCGTTAAGGGGGTACTTCACAGACGGAATATTAACATAATCTCTATAATATAACACCTTTAAGCTTAAATTAGTTTAGATATTAGTAAATAAAGATACCAAATTTCTACAATTATTATAAGATAACCTAATGTATATAATAGACTGCGGTTATAGATAGAGATTTTTTTACGATTTATTTTATGTAAATGCTTCTCTTGATGGTGATGAGACGGTAAAGCTCCTGCTCTCTCTAATGCTTGATGAATTATCATCTCTTCATCTATATGTGCTTCTTCATTTTTTGTAAGGGAGATATTTTTTATTGCAATATTCTCACGATTTTTTAAAATAGCAATAGCCAATAGAAATGGTAAAATGAAAACTGTAATAATAAAAATATACATATAAATAAAATCCTTATTGTACTTTCATGTTTATATTATATCATATTATATTTTATTTATAGAATAGGATTAAATCTATACCCCTCACCATATACATTCATAATGGAATTTTTTGGAATTTTCTTTCTAATCAATTTGACTAATGCTCGTATTTGATTGGCATCATACTCTTTATCAAAATCATCATAAGACAAATAATCAAATATTTCAAAAAATGTAAAAACTTTGTTTTTATCTCTTGATAAAAGTTCTAGTAATCTTCTTTCATTTTTAGTAAGTTTTATCTCTTTATTATGGCTAATAAGAAGCTGTGATTTAGCATCCCATAATACATCTTTATCAAGAAGAAATATTTTTTGGTTATCTTGAGATTTTTCTATCTCATCTATAGCTTTATGTATAGCATCTTTTAAAACATTTAACTCAATAGGTTTAATAATGTATCGTATAAGATACAGTTCAATAGCTTGAAGAAGTTTTTCTTGTTCTGCATAAGATGTAGTAATAATAATTTTTACATCTTTGTCTATTTGTCTAATCTTTTTTGCTAATGTTAGACCATCAATTTTAGGCATATTAATATCAAGTAAAATAATATCAGGCTTTTGTGATAGATAGAGATTATACCCATCTTCCCCATCATTTGCACAATATATAGTCCCAACCAAATTTTTTAGGAAATTTTTATATATCTCCTGAATATCTTTATCATCTTCTATATATAACAGTGTTAATGATTTCAATAAGTAACCTCTTTTTTTGTTTTATTTAATAGAAATAGTTTATATATATTATATATAAAATCTTTTTAAACATTGAAAAATTATTATAAATACACATTATGATAATTTTTCTATATTTTGAATTATATCTAAATTTTTTCATTATTACTACTAAATTGGTTGTTATCATTTCTTTAAGAAAAGAAAATAAAAGGGAAATAAAAAATGAGAGAGCTTACAAAAATAGCAATCGTTACATTAACTTTAGGGACAACTTCACTATTGGCATATTCAGATGATTATGCATTAACAGACAGTTATAAACTCTTTAATGATATGAAATTAGCTCAAAAACAGCAGGGGATTATTGTAGATATTGTAAAAGAATTACAAAAAGATAATATTAATATTAAGTCTCTTAAATCATCTCAAAAACGATTTCATAGAGTTCTTATAGGACTTATAGATGGAGATAAATCTTTAAATATAAAGGGTACAAAACTTCCAAAAGTTAGAGCCAAATTAAATGAATTAAAAATACTATGGTATGATGAAATTATGTTAATAAAGAGAGGTTTAAAAGATATAGATATAAAAGAGAAAGCAATTGCTAATTTAAATCATATTATGCTTAAAACAAGTGAAATAGTCGAATTTTATAATAAATCATATAGTAGATTTAAACAGAAATCAAAAATATCTTCAATTGTCAATAGAAAAATTATGGGTCGAAGAATTCAAAGAATTGCATTTAATAGCTTTTAGTAGAAATTCAAATGGTTTTTAGCCGTTGGAATAAATCTATATAAGGTGTTAGTTCGATTTTATATCAGTTGCATTTTTGTTGACTAAATATAACAATATTAATTATTATATATATATTTATATTATTAAATGTTTGTGTTATTTTTTAACATGGTAGATTAATTAGATATGGAAAAGTATTTTTAATATTGTTTTTTGTTTTAAGGTTAGCTAGAGGTAAACTTATTTATAATTACCTATGCGTTAATTTTATTGGCATATAAATATATTAGGAGAATATTATGACTATTAGAGCTACACTGAAGTTATCATTGATTGCTACAGCAATATTAACAACAGCAAATGCTGCATCAGCAATAGATGGGGATGATTTGCCACCTGCTAGACCGGGACAATGTTTTACAAAAGCTTTTTTCCCTGCAAAATATACTACTACTACAGAGAGGGTATTAGTTAGTGAACCGAGTGAAAAAGTAGAAGTAATTCCTGCAAAATATGGTTGGGTAACTGAAAAAATCAAAGTGAGTGAT
>CAZROY010000099.1:0-5157 GCA_964601885.1 uncultured Sulfurovum sp.
AACTGTTACACATAGAAATCTATTTGATAATACGATTGAGGGATTAAAATATAAAAACTCTCCTATAGTTTCTGTCCAACACCACCCAGAAGCAAGTCCCGGTCCTCATGAGAGTAGTTATATTTTTAATGAATTTAAAGATATGCTTTAAAACAAAGATAACGAACCTATACAAAAAATAGCTTTCACTATGGTTGTATAGGCAATATAATGATTTTTATTATTATATTATTTTCATTTTTAACTCTTCTAAATTTACTGTAATTCGATTTGGAAATTGTGAACGGTTAAATGTTCTCTGTCTCTTTGCTAATCGTGCTGTATTTATAATAATCTTCTCCTCCAACTCTTTTTTACTATATACTCCATCAAAATAGTCTAAAACCTCTTTTACACCTATGGCTTTCATTGGGTTTAAAGCTCTACCGTATTTCTCTTCTAAATATGCAATCTCATCTATTAATCCCATACTTAACATCTGTTTAGTTCTTTGAGTAATTCTATCTCTTAATGTAATTTTATCTATTGCAATCTCATATATATTAATAGGTTCAACTATAGTTGGTTTTGGTGGATTAGCTCGAAAATAGTCTGTAGGACTCAAACCTGTTTCAAAATAAAGATTTAACATCTTCTCTATACGGTAATAGTCCTTAATATCTATATGTTGCATATATTTGCTATCTATAGTATATAAAAAGTTGTAAGCCCTCTTTATATCTCTACAGAGTTTTAATGTTTTTTGATAACTATCTTCGGATATAGGTGGTATTGGACTAATACCATCTAAGAGACTCTTTAAATAGAAGCTAGTTCCACCCACAATTATAAGAGATTTCTTCTCTTTTATGCTCCTCTCTTTAGCTTTTTTATACAACTCTATAAAGGTTGTAACATTAAAAGGGGAGTTTGGATATATCTCATCAATGCCAAAATGTTTAATCCCCTCTCTCTCTTTTAGTGTTGGTTTTGCGGAGACTATATCCATCTCTTTATATATTGCCAATGAATCTAATGATAGTATATTTGCATTATGTTGTTTTGCATACTCTATAGCAAAAGCTGTTTTTCCTGAAGCTGTTGGTGCAATTAGTGCAATCTGTTTCAATAAACTCATTTAAAATGATAACATAAAATTAAATAGAGTATAATTTGCAATATGCAAAGAGTTGATAAATATCTAACAGATAATGGTTATTTTGAGAGTAGAAATAGAGCCATAGATGCAATTAAAAGAGGTAAAGTTTTTATAGATGGAAAGAGAGCTAAACCATCAACTAAGTGTAATAGTGACTCAAAAATAGATATAGATATAGAAAAATTTTATGTAAGTAGGGCATCAAAAAAGTTGGAACTATTTTTAGATGAATATCCATTGGAGTTAATGGGAAAAAAGGCTTTAGATATAGGTTCTAGCACTGGAGGATTTGTTCAGATACTACTTGAAAAAGGTGTAAAGAGTGTAGTTGCTGTTGATGTTGGTTCAAATCAACTTCACCCTTCTCTTAGGGCTAATCCAAAGGTCAAACTCTATGAACAGCTTGATATTAGAGAATTTAACAGTAGAGAGAGATTTGATATAGTAACTTCAGATGTATCTTTTATATCTACTCTTCAAATCATTAATGATATTGACCGTTTAAGTAGGTCTGATATAATTCTACTCTTTAAGCCTCAATTTGAGGTAGGAAGAGAGGTTAAAAGAGATAGTAGAGGAGTTGTAACAGATATTAAGGCGATAGAGCAATCAAGAAGAGTATTTGAGAAAACTCTAGCTAATTTAGGTTGGAAATTACACTATAGTGCTAAATCAAAACTTACAGGAAAATCTGGTAATGTCGAATTTATTTATTATTATAAAAAAGAGTCATAGGATATTTGATAAATTAGGAGAGTAATGGAGTTTAAAAACAGAATAAAATCAATAGCAATAGGTTCATTTGATGGGGTTCATTTGGCACATCAAGCTCTTATCAAAGAGGTTGAAGCAGTAGTCATTATAGAGAGAAATATGGCAACTATAACACATGGATATAAGAGAGTTGAATATATCAAAAAGCCTTCATTTTTTTATCACTTTGAAGAGATAAAACTTCTTTCTGCTAAGGATTTTATAGATAAGATAAAAGAGGATTTTCCAAAATTGGAAAAAATTGTAGTAGGATATGATTTTGCGTTTGGATATAAAAAAGAGGGAGATATAACTATCTTAAAATCTCTTTTTAAAAAAGAGGTGGTTGTAGTTAAAGAGATAAAATATAATGGTGTATCTGTTCACTCATGTACTATTAGAGAGAAGATTTCAAAAGGTCATATATCTATGGCAAATAGATTATTAAACCGTAATTACAAAATAATAGGCAGAGTTATAAAGGGGCAGGGTCTAGGTAGGAGAGAGTTAGTTCCAACGATTAATATAGATGTTCAAAACTATATCCTACCAAAAGAGGGTGTCTATGCAACAAAAACTTTAATTAATAATATTTGGTTAGATAGTATTAGTTTTTTAGGGCATAGAGTAACAACTGATGGCTCATTTGCAGTTGAGACACATATTTTAAATAGAAATATAGAGAAGGTTCAAGATACTATTGAGATAGAGTTTATTGATTTTATCCGTTCCAATAAAAAGTTTAATACTCTATTTGATTTAAAAGAACAGATAGAAAAAGATATTAATAATCGTCTAAAACTATCTACTCTTAATAATATTTAAGGCAAAATCCATTTTAAAAAGGATTAAAATGTCTATTATATTAAATTCGCCATTAGATATGCATCTACATTTACGAGATGGTAATATGTTAAAGGTTGTAGCACCTCTTAGCTCTTATCAATTTTCAGGGGCAGTTATTATGCCAAATCTAGTGCCACCAATTACGACAAAAGAGGCTCTTGTTGAGTATAAAAAAAGAATTTTAAATGCTATTGGAAATAGTAGTTTTAAACCATATATGACTCTATTTTTTAAATCCACCTATACAAAGGAGTTTTTACAATCGGTAAAAGATGAAATAACCTCTATAAAACTATACCCTGCTGGAATTACAACCAACTCAGAGGGTGGAGTTGATGGATTTGATATAGATAATCTAAAAGAAACACTGAATGCTATGAGTGAACTAGAAATCCCTCTATCCATTCATGGTGAGACAAATGGATTTGTGATGGATAGAGAGGCTGAATTTATCTCTATTTATACCTCTTTAGCTCAAAACTTTCCAAATCTAAAAATTATAATGGAGCATATTACAACTAAAGAGAGTGTTAATCTATTAGATAGGTTTGAAAACCTATATGCTACAATCACCCTACACCATCTTTTAATTACGCTTGATGATGTGGCAGGTGGAGCATTAGAACCTCATCTATTTTGCAAACCTATAGCCAAAAGACCTGAAGATAGAGATGCTTTAAGAGAGGTTGCTTTTAAGGCTCACCCTAAGGTTATGTTTGGTTCAGACTCTGCACCACACCCACAATATGCAAAAGAGGCCTCTTACTGTTCAGCTGGAGTATTTACAGCACCTATTGCTCTACAGGTTTTAACTGAACTGTTTTTAGAACACTCCAATTTGGTAAATCTACAATCTTTTATATCAGATAATGCCAAAGGGATTTATAAAAACATATCTGTTCCTAAAAAGCAGGTAATTTTGGAAAAGGAGCCTTATATAGTTCCTAAAAAGTATGGGGAGGTTGTTCCTATGTATGCGGGTAAAAGGTTAAATTATACTATTAAGGAGATAAAATGATAGCAAATTGCATAGAAGAACTTATAGGCAATACCCCTTTAATAAGATTAAATAGACTTTCAAAAGAGTCAGGAGCTACAATTTTGGCTAAGTGTGAATTTATGAACCCGACCTCATCAGTTAAAGATAGAATTGCTCTTAATATGATAAATCAGGCATTAGAGAGTGGAGAGATTAACCAAAATAGTATTATTATAGAGCCAACAAGTGGAAACACAGGTATAGCATTAGCTAGTATATGTGCATCAAAGGGGTTAAATCTAATTTTAACTATGCCAGAGTCTATGAGTATAGAGAGGAGAAAACTGCTCTCATTTTTAGGTGCAAAAATAGTTCTAACTCCAGCAGAAAAGGCTATGCAAGGGGCTATAGATGAGGCTAATCGATTGGTAAAGGAGTTAAATGGAATAACTCTTCAACAGTTTGAAAATCAAAATAATCCTCAAGCCCATAGAGATACTACAGCTATTGAAATTTTAGATGATTTAGGATTAGATATTGACTATTTTATAGCAGGAGTTGGGACAGGTGGAACTCTAACAGGAGTCTCAGAGATATTAAAAGCGAAAATTCCTAATTTAAAATCTATAGCAGTAGAACCAACCAACTCAGCAGTTCTATCTGGTGAAAAGAGAGGCTCTCATGCAATTCAAGGAATAGGTGGAGGATTAATTCCTAAGGTTTTAAATACCAATATATACGATGAGGTAATAAAGGTTAATGATGATGTCGCCTTTAATATGTCAAAAAGGGTAGCAAGAGAGGAGGGGTTATTGGTTGGAGTATCAAGTGGTGCAAATCTTCAAGCCTCTTTTGAGGTAGCATCAAGGGAGGAGAATAGAGGAGCGATTATTGTTACAATGCTTTGTGATACGGCAGAGAGATATATGAGTACAGAGCTATTTGATTGATGAAATTAATTGAGACTATTAAAATAAAAGATGGAAAGATATACAATATTTTCTACCACAATAAAAGGTGTAACAGAAGCCGTTTAGAGCTTTTTGGAGAACAACAAACTATTGACTTAGTAGAGTATATTACTAATTATCCCAAAAAAGGACTATTTAAATGCCGTATCTTATATAACAAAGATGTAATATCGGTAGAGTATATCCCATATACTATAAATAGAAATAAATCTTTTAAGATAGTCTCTTCAGATATAGACTACAATCATAAATATAGTAATAGAGATAGTCTCAATAGACTAAAAGAGGTAAATAGTCTTTATGATGAGATTATTATAGAAAAAGATGGACTATTAACCGATACCTCTATTGCAAATATAGCCTTTTTTGATGGCAAGAATTGGATAACCCCTAAAAGACCTCTATTAAAAGGTACAGTGCGAGAGAGACTATTAGATATAAAAATATTAATCGAAAAAGATATTACAAGT